>JAEWBW010000555.1 GCA_023390955.1 Pseudomonadota bacterium | reverse complement strand
CGGCAAGAACTCCGGCGAGCGGGTGCTGTCGCAGGAGGAGATCGACAATCTCCTCGGCTTCACCGTCGGCGACGTCACGCTCGACGACCATTCCGGCATCCGCGCGATCATCGATTCGGCGATGGTCTCCTACGAGCGTCTGCCGATGCTCGAAATCGTCTTCGACCGCCTGGTGCGGTTGATGACGACCTCCTTGCGCAATTTCACCTCCGACAACGTCGAAGTCTCGCTCGACCGCATCACCTCGGTCCGCTTCGGCGACTACATGAATTCGATCCCGCTGCCGGCCGTGCTCTCGGTGTTCAAGGCCGAGGAGTGGGAAAACTTTGGAATGGCCACGGTCGATTCCAACCTGATCTACTCGATGATCGACGTGCTGCTCGGCGGCCGCCGCGGCGCCAGCCAGCTTCGCATCGAGGGCCGTCCCTACACCACGATCGAGACCGAGCTGGTCAAGCGCCTGGTCGAGGTGGTGCTCGCCGACGCCGAGCAGGCGTTCCGGCCGCTGTCGCCTGTGACCTTCACCATCGACCGGCTCGAGACCAATCCGCGCTTTGCCGCGATCAGCCGTCCTGCCAACGCCGCAATCCTGGTGCGCCTGCGCATCGACATGGAAGACCGCGGCGGCAATATCGAACTGCTGCTGCCCTACGCGACCATCGAACCGATCCGCGCAGTCCTGCTGCAGATGTTCATGGGCGAAAAGTTCGGCCGTGACCAGATCTGGGAAGGCCACTTCGCCACCGAGATCGTGCAGGCCGAGATCGCCGTCGACGCGGTGCTCTATGAAGCCGACATTCCGCTCAAGCAACTGATGCGGCTGAAGGTCGGCGACACGCTGCCCCTCGAAATGCGCGCCGACGCCACCGTCTCGGTGCGCTGCGGCAGCGTCACCCTCACCGAGGGCCGGATGGGACGGGTCGGTGACCGCGTCGCGATCCGCGTGACGAAACCCCTGCGCAAGCCAGGTACGACACTTGCGATGTTCGAAAAGGTCGACGAGCAGAACAAGATGATGGAGGCCCCATGAACCATTCCCTGGGAATCGCAATCGAGGCGCTGGTAGCAGTCCTGCTGATGCTCACGATCGCCTACTGCATGCTGCTGAACAAGCGGCTGACGCGGCTGAAGGCGGACGAGCATTCGCTCAAGGCCGTGATCGCCGAGCTGATCACCGCGACGGAGATCGCAGAGCGCGCGATCGGCGGGCTCAAGCTCGCGGTGCGCGACGTCAACGAGAATTTGGGCAGCCAGCTCGCGGCCGCGACGCAGATGTCGGACCAGCTCTACCGGCAGCTCGGCGAGGCCGACAACGTGGTGCGCCGTCTCTCCAAGATTGCCGTCGCCGCACGTCCCGTGACGCATCCCGAACCGGTCGTCGCCGCGCCCAAGCCCTCGACGGCGAAGGCGGTGGCGGCCGCCGCCGAAGCGTTCTCGGAGCGCAAGAGGTCCAACGGTCTCGCCGCATAAAGTTGCTCGATGAAATCCTTCCGTAACATCCGCGTCATTCCCGTCGTACTGGTCGCCGTTGCAAGCCTGGCCACGCTCAAGGTCGTGGGCCTCGCGGTCAATGGCGGCTATGTCTTCGATTATCAGCCGAACACGACGAAGAAGTCCTGGGCGCAGGAGAACCTGAACTTTCCGAACGGACGGGAGGATCCCGATATCACCGGCTCGACGCATGGCGCGCCGAAGGAGCCGCCGAAGCCGGCTGCGCCCGAGACCAAGCCCGAAGGCAAGGTGATCAACCTCGAGGAGAAACAGCCGATCTCGCCGTCCGAGCGCGCGCTGCTGGAGCGGCTGCAGGCCCGCCGCCAGGAGATCGAGTCGCGCCAGCGCGAGATCGACATTCGCGAGAGCCTGCTGAAGTCGGCCGAGAAGCGCATCGAGTCCAAGGCCGAGGAGATCAAGGCGAGCGAGTCGCGGATGTCGGCCGCGGCAGCCGAGCAGAAGGAGGCCGAGGCGCAGCGCCTGAAGGGCCTCATCACCATGTATGAAGGCATGAAGCCCAAGGACGCCGCGCGGGTGTTCGACCGGCTCGAGATGGGCGTGCTGATCGAGATCGCGACAAAGATCGCCCCGCGCAAGATGTCCGACATCATGGGCCTGATGTCGTCGGAGGCCGCCGAGCGGCTGACCGTCGAGATGGCCCGGCGCGCCGGGGGCGGCGGGGAACGCTCGCCCGATGCCGCCGAGCTGCCCAAGATCGAGGGCCGCCCGACCCAAAAGCCGAATTGAGGGCTCATACTTAAGAAGTCCTTAATTGGCAAAACCTACAGTCAACGGCACGGGCTGGCGCTCTTGCCGGCATGGATCGTCGGACCGGAACAAATGCCGCCTATGGCGCGAACGGCTGCCGCTGGATTTTGGTTGCGAGCCCGCGCTCTGGCGCAGGACGTGCGCCGTCATGTCCGCCAGGCTCCCGCCCTTGCAGCCAGCCTCCTGATCGGTCTTGCCGTCACGACCGCCGCGCGCGCCGAGCCGGTTCGGGGCGAGGCGAGCTTTTCGGCCGGCGGCGGTTACGCACGGCTCATCATCAAGCTCGGCGAGGACGTTCCCTCGGAGGTCACGACCGCGGGCTCGATCCTGATCATTCGCTTCGACCGTCCGGTCGATGTTCCCGTTGATCGTATCCCAGAAGGCGCGCCCGACTACGTCAACTCCGCGCGGCGCGATCCCGACGGCAATGCGATCCGGCTCTCGCTCTCGCGCCGGGTCACCGTCAACACCATGAACGCCGGCGAGCGGACCTTCGTCGATCTCCTGCCGGAGGGCTGGAAGGGCGCGCCGCCGAGCCTGCCGATGGACGTGGTGAAGGAGCTTGCGGAACGGGCACGGGCCGCCGAGCGCGCGCTGCGTGCCCAGCGCATCGCATCCGAAACCAAGAAGCGTCCGCCGGTTCGCGTGCGTGCTTCGGTTCAGCCGACCTTCGTCCGCTTCGTGTTCGAGATGCCTGACGGTGTCGGCGTCTCTTCGGTGCTCAACGAGCAGAAGCTGACGCTCGCCTTCAACGCCAATCTCAATTTCGACCTTGCGGATGCGGTCGTTGCCGCGCCCCCCAATGTCGCCTCGATCAAGCAGAAGGCCGATCTCGATCAGACCACGGTCGATATATCGCTGATCGGCGATTCCGACGTGCATTCCTTCCGCGACGAGAAGAACTACGTCGTCGACGTCGCCTTCTCGCCGGACCGGATGAAGACGGCGCCGAGCGTCGAAGCGCAGATCGCGCAGATCAAGCCCGCCGCGCCCGCGCATGGGCCGAAGCCGGCGGTCGAGAAGCCGAAAGAGCAGGCCGCGGAGATCACGCCGCCGACCTCGGAGACGATCGCCCGTGAAGCCAAGCTCGATCCCAAGGTCGATGCCAAGCTCCAGGCTAAGCCCGACGTCAAGCCGGAGCCGAAGGCTGAGGTGAAGCCGGAGCCCAAAGCTGAAGCAAAGGCTGAGGTCAAGGCAGAGCCGGCACCTGCGCCGCCGGCCGAAGCGCCGAAGCCGGCACCGGTCCAGGCTGCGCCCGAGCCTGCCGCCCCTGAAGCGCCACGTGCGATGGAAGCGGCCAAGCCCGCATCGCCGGCCGAAGCAGCCGTGCCCGTCGTGCCGCCCCAGCCGGCTACACCCGCTGTCGCCGAAGTGAAGGAAGCTGCGAAGGAGCCGCCAAAGGACGCGGCCCCGGCGCAACCGGCCGCAACCGCAGGCGCCAGCGTTGATGCGCGGCGCGACAGCGACGGTCTGCGCGTGACGTTCCCGCTCGGCGTCTCGACGCCAGCGGCTGCATTCCGGCGTGGCGACACCATCTGGCTGGTGTTCGACACGCAAAAGGCCATCGACGTCGAACCGATCCGCGCGAAGGGCGGCGCCATGATCGGTGACGTCAGTCGCACACAGCTCCCCAAGGGGCAGGCGATCCGTATCCGGCTGACCCGGCCGCTGGTCTACTCGCTGGGCAGCGAAGAGATCGGCAAGGAGACCAATTGGGTTCTGGCGCTCGCCGACAAGATCGCAGCGACGCCGATCCCGCTGATGATCTCGCGCAACATCACTGATCCGGCGCTGGCGAACATTGCCATTCCCTTCGCCAATCCGGGACTGCTGCACAAGCTCACCGATCCCGATGCGGGCGACACGCTGTACGTCGTCACCGCGGCGCGCCCGGTCCGCGGCTTCATCAAGCGGCAGGATCTGGTCGAGCTGTCACTGCTCGAATCCGCGCACGGTATCGCGATCCGTCCGAACTCCGAGGAGATTGGCGTCGAGGTCGGCGCCGACAAGGTCATCCTTGGCAAGAAGGGCGGACTGACGCTCTCGCCGGTCGACGTCTCAGCCGAGCGCGCGCCGACCGCGGTGCGGCCGATCTTCAGTCCGGAAGGCTGGCGCAAGGGCCAGTCGGAAAACTTCATGACGCGTCAGAGCGAGCTGATCGCGGCGATCGCGAATGTCGAGCCGGCGCAGCGCTCGCTGCCGCGGCTCGATCTCGCGCAGTTCTACATGTCGCGCGCCATGTACCATGAGGCCAAGGCCGTCACCGATGTCATGCTCTCCGATCCCCTCAACAAGGAGGAGAGCGGCGCGCTGATCATGCACGCCATCGCGAGCATCCTGATCGGCCGGCCGGCGCAGGGGCTGAAGGATCTCGCCAATCCCGTCATCGGCAACAGCCACGACTCCCAGCTCTGGAAGGCGCTCGCCTATGCCCGTCAGGGCAAGTGGGCGGATGCGCGCGAAAAATTCAAGAACGTGGAATTCGCCATCGCCTCGCTGCCGCTGGACGTCCAGCGCATCGTGACGATGGATGCGATGCGTGCCGCGCTCGAGGTCAAGGACTATGCCGGCGCCTCCAAGCGTCGCAGCGAGGTCGAGGTGGTCGGCATTCCCCCGGATGTTGCGCCCTCGTTCGCCGTGCTGCGCGGCCGTCTTGCCGAAGCGCTCGGCCACGACAAGGACGCGCTCGACGACTACAAGCTCGCGGTCGCCTCCAGCGACCGGCAGGCGGCGGCCGAGGCCAAGCAGCTTGAGGTCGCGCTGCGGCAGAAGCGCGACGAGATCAGCAAGGACGATGCGCTGCGCGAGCTCGAAACGCTGGCCATCACCTGGCGCGGTGATTCCACCGAGGTGAAGACGCTGCAGATGCTGGCGCGGATGTACGCCGACAACGGTCGTTACGCCGAAGCACTCGGCGCCGCGCGCACCGCGACGAAGTTGCAGCCGAATGCCGAAGCCTCGCGCCAGGCGCAGGATCTGGCGTCCGAGCTGTTCACGCAGGTCTTCCTGGGATCCAAGGGCGAC
Organism: Pseudomonadota bacterium; assembly: GCA_023390955.1. Lineage (GTDB taxonomy): Bacteria > Pseudomonadota > Alphaproteobacteria > Rhizobiales > Xanthobacteraceae > Bradyrhizobium. The sequence goes on along the minus strand of JAEWBW010000555.1, from coordinate 2,198 downwards.
GACTTGCCGTCGATCGAAGCGCTCGCGATGTTCTACGAGTTCCGCGAGTTGACCCCGATCGGACGCCGCGGCGACGAGCTGATCCGTCGTCTCGCCGATCGCCTGGCCTCCATCGACCTGCTCGATCAGGCCGCCGAGCTGCTGCAATACCAGGTCGACCATCGCCTCGAAGGCGCCGCGCGGGCACAGGTCGCAGCCCGCCTTTCCATGGTCTATCTCGCCAGCCGCAGGCCGGACAAGGCGATCACCGCATTGCGCGCCAGCCGCATCAGCGATCTCTCCGGCGAGTTGCGCCAGCAGCGCCTGTTGCTCGAGGCGCGCGCGCAGAGCGATGTCGGCCGCCACGATCTCGCGCTCGACATCGTCTCCAACGTTCAGGGACGGGAGGCGATCCGCCTGCGCTCGGACATCTTCTGGGCGGCACGGCGCTGGCGTGAGTCCGCCGAGCAGATCGAGCTTTACTACGGCGATCGGTTCCGCGACTTCAAGCCGCTCAATGCGGTCGAGAAGAGCGACGTGGTCCGCGCCGCCGTCGGCTACGCGTTGGCCGACGATTCCATCGGCCTGTCGCGCTTCCGTGAAAAATACGCGCCGCTGATGAGCGACAGCGCGGACCGGGCCGCCTTCGACATCGCGAGCAAGCCGGCCGCGTCGTCCAGCGCCGAATTCGCCGAGATCGCCAAGCTGGCCGCCAGTGTCGATACGCTCGACGGCTTCCTGCGCGAGATGAAGCAGCGCTTCCCCGATGCCACCGCGCGCGCACCGGCCGCGCCCCACGTCAAGGACGAGGCCGAGCACACCGGCTCGCTGCCAAAGATCCCCGTCGTGCGCCAGATCAAGATGACGCGCTAGCTCGGCTGCTACGATCGGCCTCTCGACATGCGGCCATCAAGGCGGCAAGTTGTCGGGGAGAGCCGGGAGAGCGACGACATGAGCAAGCCTGCCAAGACAGAAGCCGAACTCATCGCCATGGCGCGGGCCGAGTTGAAGGTCCACGCCGATTGCCCCGACGGCATGGCGATCTCGATCCTGCGCGACGGCGACAGCTGGGAGTTCCGCGCCGACGCCGACCAGGCGACGCGGGACAGGGCGGGCTTCCCCGAATGCGTCGCCATGCTGGTGCAGATCGGCGATCACCTCAGCAAGCAGTATGATGTGAAGGGGTAGGGGGCTATCCCCCGTAACTCTGCACCAGACTTCCCGCCACCAGCGACCAGCCGTCGACCAGCACGAAGAAGATCAGCTTGAACGGCAGCGACACCACGGCTGGCGGCAGCATCATCATGCCCATCGACATCAGCACGGATGCGACGACGAGGTCGATGATGAGGAAGGGGAGGAACAGCAGGAAGCCGATCTCGAAGGCGCGCTTCAATTCCGAGATCATGAAGGCGGGGACCAGGATGCGCAGCGCCAGCTCGTCGGGCGTGGCCGGCGGTGCCTCGCGGGACAGGTCCATGAACAGCTTGAGATCCTTCTCGCGCACGTTCTTCTGCATGAAGCCGCGCAACGGGACCGAGGCGCGCTGCAGCGCGTCCTCGACGCCGATCTGGTTGGCGACCAGCGGACGAATACCGTCGTCGTAGGATTTCTGCAGAACCGGTCCCATCACGAAGAAGGTGAGGAACATCGCAAGCGCGATGATCACCGAGTTCGGTGGCGCGGTCGCGGTTCCCAACGCCGTACGCAGCAATGACAGCACGACCACGATGCGCGTGAACGACGTCATCATGATCAGGATCGACGGCGCGATCGACAGGATCGTCAGCAGCGCGATGAGCTGGATCGCGCGCTCGGTGACGCCGCCACCGCCAGCGCCGCCACCGCCGAGATTGATGCTGATGTCCTGCGCATGCGCAGGCATCGCCAGCAGAGCGGCGCCAATCAGGACTGAGGAAAAAACTACTCTACGCGGGAAAGCCGGGAGCCTCACGAAGACGGCTTCGGACGGCCAAGCAGCGAGGCCATCTCGTCTTCGAGGTTCTCAAAGCTGGTCTTCGCCGGCGCGGCGGGCGGAGCTTCGCTGCGCTGTGGGCGCACGGGAGGCGCCGGCGGCTCGGGCGCGACTGGCGGCGCAACCGTCTCGCCGGCGGGGCGGCGCAGCGCAGCTTCGAGGCGCTGTGCCATCTCGGCCAGATTCTGCTCGGCGCTCGAGGGTGCAGCAGGCGGCGGCGGGGGTGCCGGCGGCGCGGGAGGAG
>JAEWBW010000552.1 GCA_023390955.1 Pseudomonadota bacterium | reverse complement strand
GCGCTCGACGCTGCCGTGGCGCAGCTCGGGCCGTCGGCGCGTGCCATCAGAGGCTCGGTGACTGATATGTCCGACCTCGACCGGCTCTACGCGCAGGTGAAAGCCGAGCGTGGCAGCCTCGACATTCTGTTCGCCAATGCCGGGACCGGCGCGTTCGCGCCTCTCGGCGAGATCACGCTCGCGCACTACGATCAGATCTTCGACGTCAACGTGAAGGGGCTGCTCTTCACGGTGCAGAAGGCGCTGCCGCTGATGACGAAGGGGGCGTCGATCATCCTGACTGGGTCGAGCACCGGCGTGATGGGGACGCCGCAGTTCAGCGTCTACAGCGCGACCAAGGCTGCGATCCGCAATCTGGCACGGAGCTGGGCAATGGACCTGCGCGGCACCGGCATCCGCGTCAACGTGCTGTCGCCGGGGCCGACCCGAACGGAGCTGGCGCTGGAGGTGGTCGGTGAGGAAGCGTTCAATGCGCTCGGAAGTGCAACACCCATCGGGCGCATTGGCGACCCGGCAGAGACGGGCGCGGTGGCCGCGTTCCTTGCGTCCTCGGACAGCAGCTTCATGACCGGCGGCGAAGTATTCGTCGACGGAGGCCTCGCACAGGTCTGAGGCCTCCAGGCATGAGGGCTTCGATCAGCGCGACCGAAGCCCTCGATGCCAGATAGCGATGAGTGCCGCCTAGATCCCCAGGATCTTGCGTGCGTTGGCCTTGAGCACCTTCGGCCGGATCTCGTCACGGATGTCGAGCTTGGCGAAGTCGGCCAGCCAGCGGTCCGGCGTGATCACCGGCCAATCCGAGCCGAACAGCATCTTGTCCTGCAGGATCGAGTTGATGTAGCGCACCAGGATCGGCGGGAAATACTTTGGCGACCAGCCCGAGAGATCGATGTAGACGTTCGGCTTGTGGGTCGCGACCGACAGCGCCTCTTCCTGCCAGGGGAAGGAGGGATGTGCGAGAATGATCTTGAGGTCGGGGAAATCGGCCGCGACGTCGTCCATGTACATCGGGTTCGAATATTTCAGCCGCATCCCCATGCCGCCGGGCATGCCGGAGCCGACGCCGGTCTGGCCGGTGTGGAACAGCGCGATCGCGCCGCCATTGTTGATCTCTTCGTAGAGCGGATAGGCCATGCGGTCGTTGGCGTAGAAGCCCTGCATGGTCGGGTGGAATTTGAAGCCACGCACGCCGTATTCCTCGATCAGCTTGCGCGCCTCGCGCGCCCCGAGCTTGCCCTTGTGCGGGTCGATCGAGACGAAGGGGATGAGGACGTCGAGATGGTCGGAGGCGACCTCGATCATCTCGTAATTGTTGTAGCGGCGGAAACCGGTCTCGCGTTCGGCATCGACCGGGAAGATCACCGCGGCGATGTTCTTGGAGCGGTAATAGGCCGCGGTCTCCGGCACTGTGGGCGGATGCTTGTGCGGCGACTTGAAGTAGTCGGCCATCTGCGCCTGGAAGTCGTCATAGCCGTCGTCGCCATGCATGCCGCAGGGCTCCTCGGCGTGGGTGTGGATGTCGATCGCGACGACTTTCTCGATATCGGGCAGTTTGAGCTTCGGCATTTTGGACCTCCCGGGCGCTTCTGCCGAATTGATTATATCATATAACGAATTTGGCAAGCTCCCGCGCACGCTTTGGCGCATGGCTGACCCTGCGCTAGTCTCCTGGCAACAAGAAGATCAGGGGAGGGGACAATGGCAGGGGCGCAAGCCTTCGAGACCGATTTTTGGAAGGACGCGGGGTCGCGCAAGGTCTGGGACGAGATCGTTCCAGGCGCGCCGCGCCAGACCATCCCCTACACGCTGACGCGCGAGGCAATCGAGCTCTACTGCCGGTCGGTCGGCGAAACCCATCCGATTTACTTCGACGAGGCCTATGCCAGGACCACCCGCTATGGCGGGCTGATCGCGCCGCCCTCGATCCACATCATGCTGATGTTCGCGTGCACCCCGACCGACGACTGGATGCGCTCGCCCGGCACGGTTAATGCGGGGCAGTCCTGGAGCTACAACATTCCGGCCCGTCCCGGCGACGTCATCACCCTGCAGGCGCGTGCGCTCGACAAGTTCATCAAGCGCGAGCGGCTGTTCGTGGTGCACGACAACGTCTTCTTCAACCAGGATGGCGACGTCATCTGCTCCGGCCGCGGCTGGACTATCCGGCCGGTGTGAGGAGAGGGCGCCATGACCGTGACATTCGAAGATCTCAAGGTGGGCGATACGATCGAAGGGCCAAGTTTCGCGGTGACGCGCGAATCCATCCGGCTGTTCTGCGACGCCTCGCTCGACTACAACCCGCTGCATCTCGACGACGACTACATGAAGGGCAGCTTCGGCAAGACCCAGTTCGGCGGCGTGATCATGCACGGCATGAATAATTTCGGCCTGATCTCGCGCATGCTGACCGACTGGGCCTATCCGCTGGGTGCGATCCACCGCCGGCTGGAGACCCGCTGGGTCAAGCCGGTCCGGCCCGGCGACACCATCGCGCCGTCGGGAATCATCAAGGCCACGCAGGTCACGGCCAAGGCGCGCTGGGTTCTGATCGACGTCGTGGTGCGGAACCAGAACCAGGAGCGGGTCGCGACCGGGGAGGCGATGGTCGAATTCCCGGCATGAAAAGGGCCGTTTCAGCCCTTTCAACGGCCTCATCCCGAGGTTAATCGGTTCGGAACGGGCCGTTTGGATTGACAGGCGCGCCCCCCATGGCTTAAGAACCGCCCCGTCCCGGGCGGCTGGCCGCCAGCGGGAAAAATCTCATTTTGCCACATTCGCGCGCCCGGAACGGGAATGCCGAACACGGCCTTTCGAACGGTCAGGATTCTCTCATGAAGGTCCGTAACTCGCTGAAATCGCTGCGTGGGCGCCATCGCGCCAACCGCCTGGTCCGTCGCAAGGGCCGGGTCTATGTGATCAACAAGGTCCAGCGCCGCTTCAAGGCTCGCCAGGGCTGATCGAAGGCTGATCGGCACCGCCGATCGCCTGTCGGGGGCCTGCGGGCCCCCCGCAAGACCACTGCCTCACACGAGTTTGACACCGTCCTTGCTTTGCAAGGGCGGTTTTGCGCGTTTACACTTTCGCCATGGCAGCAAGATTCTTGTCCGCGCGCAGCATCCGATTGGCCGTCCTTCTGGCCGCGATGAGCGTCGTCGCCCCGTCCTTCGCGCAGCAGGGCGGCCAGCGTGAGCCGCCCCCAAAGCAGAAGAAGCTGCCGGAGGCGCCGGCCAAGCTGCCCAAGGTCGACCGCAGCAAGAATCTCGATTTCCTGTTCGGCGCGCTCAAGGCGGCGCCTGACGAAGCCAGCGCCAAGCATGTCGAGGCACGGATCTGGGCGATCTGGATCCAGACGCCGAGCGACACCGCCGCATTGTTGATGACGCGGGCCAAGGTGGCGGTCGACGCGCAGAAGATCGATGTCGCGATCAAGCTGCTGGATTCCCTGATCAAGCTTCGCCCCGATTACATCGAAGCCTGGAATCGCCGCGCCACCCTCTATTACATGCAAAACGACTATGGCCGCTCGCTCGCCGACATCCAGCAGGTGCTGAGCCGTGAGCCCCGCCATTTCGGTGCGCTCGCGGGCCTCGGCATGATCATGCAGGAGCTCGGCGACGAGAAGCGTGCGCTGGATGCCTACCGCAAGGCGCTCGCCGTCAATCCGCACCTCGACAAGATCCCGGAGCAGGTCAAGTCGCTGACCGAGAAGGTCGAGGGACGCGACATCTAGCGCAAGCTTGATGCGCAATTGAGCGATCGCAGCCCGCTGTTTTTAACTACAATCCCGAACGCGCTGTCCGGCAGGCTGTTTTCCCTGCCGGCGTGGGCTTACCTGCATGTCAGGCGAAGGAGCGAATTGATGAAACGCTTGATGATCGCAGGCGCGCTGTTGCTGGCGTCCGGGGCCGTAGCCTATGCAGATGGCATGTTCTGGGTGGTCGGCAACCGCGCCGCAGGCAACTGCCAGATCGTCACCAGCAACCCGATCATCATCGGCGACATCTGGTTCGGCGACGGTCCCTACAAGTCCAGAGCCGACGCAAAGCTTGCGCGCTCGACGATCTCGGTCTGCCCCAAGCTCACTCCCGAAGAGGAAAAGGCCGAGGACGAGAGCGCCGCAAAGTAGGCGCGGCCTTTAGTGCAGGATGCTGTTGCCGCGCTCGATGATGCTGTGGTCGGCGGCAGCAGCGTGCAGCTTGGCGATTTCCGCCTCGAGATGCTCGTTGATCAGGAGCAGCGCCCGGACAGCGCCACGCAGATCGCCGCTGCAGCTTGCGACGATCTCATCGATCGCGGTGTCCTTCGATCGCAAACCCATCGAATTGTCCTCCGATACAAACCAAAACAGTCTGCCGGTCTTTCCCCCGCTCCCCCGATCAATCTCTTGATCGGTCCCTTGGATGGCGTGGAGGATCGGCGCCCATCCCCCTAGATGGCGGAACCGACCATGGCGATTATATGGAGGGCGCGATGACGGCCGCATGAAGCCGTTCGGTCAGGTCCCGCCCCGTGAGAAGATCGTTGATTTTCCTGCTGTTTTTGCTGGTCGTCCCGCTCACCTTATCCACAGCCAAGTATTTGCTTGGGGATCGTTCGGTCAATTGGCAGACAGCGGACCGGTCCAGCGCCGGCCTGCTGCCGCCGGCCGCCGAGCATCCGGACGCGCTGGTCCGGGTCTTTGCCGCACGCACGGTGCGCTGGCGCGGCATCTTCGCGGTCCATAGCTGGATCGTCTTCAAGGAAAAGGGAGCCTCCAGCTACACCCGCTACGACTATACGGCGTGGGGCGAACCCATCCGTCTCAATGGCTTTGCCGCCGATGGCCGCTGGTTCGGCGAGGTGCCTGAAACCGTGGCTGCCGCGGAAGGCATCGCTGCCGAGCGGATGATCCCGAAGATCCGCGGCGCGATCAAAGCCTATGAATGGAAGGCCTATGGTGACTATCGGGCCTGGCCAGGTCCAAACTCCAACACCTTCGTCACGGCCGTGCTCGCCGCGGTTCCCGAACTGATGGCCGCGTTGCCGCCGACCGCGATCGGCAAGGATTATCCCTATGACGGCGGCATGGTCGGGCTGACGCCCTCGAAGACAGGCATTCGCATGACGCTCGGCGGCTATCTCGGCTTCACGGCCGGCTGGGTCGAGGGGCTCGAGCTTAATTTCCTCGGGGCCGTGTTCGGGCTCGACCTGAGACGTCCTGCCTTCAAGCTGCCCGGCATTGGCCGGCTCGGCCTTGGCTGAAGGCGGTGCGCGTGCAGTCTTCACGAAACCTGTTTTCGCGGGCACCGTAGCTGACAATGTGCCCCGCATCGCCCGGACCCTCTCCATGATCGTGATTATCGTCGTGACGGCGATCGTCACGCTGGCGCTGGTCACGCAGGCCGGTGTCCTCATCGTGCAGCGCGCCTACCCGCCGCAGGGGCGGATGGTCGAGGTCGAGGGCGCAGCACTTCATGTCGTCGACATCGGTCCGCGCGACGGCCTTCCGATCGTGATGCTGCATGGTGCCAGCTCCAATCTTGAGGCAATGCGACGCCCGCTCGGCGACCTCCTGGCGAAGGACCATCGCGTGATCCTGATCGATCGCCCCGGTCATGGCTGGAGCACGCGGGCGCGCCGTGAGGATTCAACGCCGGACGTTCAGGCGCGCATGATCGACGGGGCCCTGGCAAAGCTCGGGATCGAGCGCGCGGTGTTCGTGGTGCATTCGTGGAGCGGGGCGCTCGGGGCACGATTGGCGCTCGATCATCCGCGGCGCGTCGCGGGCCTGGTCATGCTGGCGCCGGTGACCCATCCCTGGCGCGGCGGCGTCGGCCGCTACAACGAGATCATCGCAACGCCGGTGATCGGCCCGCTGCTCGCTTACACCATCACGCTGCCGCTCGGCTATTTCCTGGCCGCGCCGGGCGCGCGCAGCGTCTTCCTGCCGCAAATGATGCCTGACGGTTTCGTGCAGGATTCGGCGACGCCGCTGCTGCTGCGCCCACGCGAGTTCATCGCCAATGCCTATGATCTGGTGACCCTGAAGGAGGCGGTGAGGGCGCAGGTCGCGCGCTACGGCGAGATCAAGGCGCCGGTCACGATCATCGCCGGCGAGCCCGACAAGACGGTGAAGACCGACATCCACGCCCGTCCGTTCGCCGCGACGGTGCAGAACGCCAAGCTGATCGTGCTGCCCGATCTCGGGCACATGGTGCAGAACGCCGTGCCGGAGCTGGTGAAGGGCGAGATCGAGACGATGATCGATCGGATCACAGCGACGAAGGCGGCCGCCAATTAGCGGCCGCCCGATCCCGGATCGTCTGTCGGGGCCTATTTTTGCTTGATCATCCCGTCTTTGTCGTACTGCGCGAGGAAGGCCCAGAGATTGTTGATCTCGTTCTCGTTCTTGATGCCGGCGAACGCCATCTTGGTGCCGGGGATCTTGGCCTTCGGATCCTTGATGTATTCCTTGAACTGCGCCTCGTTCCAGGTGATGCCGGAGTTCTTGTTCGCGTCCGAATAATTGTAGTCGGGCGCGCTGCCGGACTTGCGGCCGTCGAGACCATTGAGCTCCGGTCCAACCTTGTTCTTGGCGCCTTCGCCGATGGCGTGGCAGGCCAGGCACTTGTTGAACGACGTTTTGCCGGCCGCGACGTCCTGCGCCATTGCGCCGGAAGTTGAGGCCGTCATGGCGAGGATGATCAGTGCGCCAAAGGTGAGTTTTGTCATTGGATGCTCTTCGTCTCTTTCCCTGGTGGGTCCCTTACCCCTAATGGGCGATCGTCGGGACACGGTTGTGACATGGCCCGCTCGGCTTGGACAAGCCGCGAAACCATGACAGGTTTCACGACTTCCTACTTGTCCCAGAGCGAACTCGCCGCCGATCGTCTGTTGCGACTTTCGGATGGCCTACCCAAACCGCCCCGGACGTGGTTGATTTGTCGGGACAAATCGCAGCTCGCGAGAGCCGGCAAGAGCTGAAAGGTAGATCCATGGCCATCATGATGCCCGCCGCCGACCAGGGCGTGCTGGCGCGCCGCGCCGACATCGTGGCTGCATTGCGCGCGATCGTCCCGGGCGAGGGCGTGATCGACAGCGCGGCCGAGATGCGGGTGTACGAATCCGACGGTCTGACCGCCTATCGGCAACCGCCGATGGTGGTGGTGCTGCCCGACACCACCGAGCAGGTCTCGCTGATCCTGAAATATTGTGCCGAGCAGGGCATCAAGGTGGTGCCGCGCGGGTCGGGCACCTCGCTGTCCGGTGGCGCGCTGCCGCTCGAGGATGGCGTGCTGCTGGGACTCGGCAAGTTCAAGCGCATTCGCGAGATCGACTTCGACAACCGCGTCGTCGTCACCGAGCCCGGCGTCACCAATCTCGCCATCAGCCAGGCGGTCGCGCATGCCGGCTTCTACTACGCGCCCGACCCGTCCTCGCAAATCGCCTGTTCGATCGGCGGCAATGTCGCTGAGAACTCCGGCGGCGTGCACTGCCTGAAATACGGCATGACCACCAACAACGTGCTCGGTTGCGAGATTGTCCTGATGAGCGGCGAGATCCTGCGCATCGGCGGCAAGGGATGCGAGAACGCCGGCTACGATTTGATGGGCGTCATCACCGGCTCCGAAGGCCTGCTCGGCGTCATTACCGAGGTCACGGTGCGTATCCTTCAGAAGCCGGAGACGGCGCGCGCACTGATGGTCGGCTTCGCCGAGGTCGAGGCGGCCGGCGAATGCGTGGCGCGGATCATCGGCGCCGGCATCATTCCCGGCGGCATGGAGATGATGGACAAGCCGGCGATCCACGCCGCGGAAGCCTTCGTCCACGCCGGCTATCCGCTCGACGTGGAGGCGTTGCTGATCATCGAGCTCGACGGTCCCGCCATCGAGGTCGACGAACTCATCACCCGGGTCGAGACCATCGCGAACGGCTGCGGCTCGACCACCTGCCAGATCTCGACCTCGGAGGCCGAGCGCAATCTGTTCTGGGCGGGCCGGAAAGCGGCGTTTCCGGCGGTGGGACGCATCTCGCCCGACTATCTCTGCATGGACGGCACCATCCCGCGCGGCGCGCTGCCGAAGGCGCTGGCCCGTATCCGTGAACTCGGTGAGAAGTACCAGCTCGGCTGCGCCAACGTGTTCCATGCCGGCGACGGCAATCTGCATCCGCTGATCCTCTACGATGCCAACAAGCCCGGCGAGATCGAGCGCGCCGAAGCCTTCGGCGCCGACATCCTGCGTGCCTGCGTCGAGTTCGGCGGCGTGCTCACCGGCGAGCACGGCGTCGGCATCGAGAAGCGCGATCTCATGCCCGACATGTTCACCGAGATCGATCTCAACCAGCAGCAGCGGTTGAAATGCGCCTTCGACTCGCAGGGCCTGCTCAATCCCGGAAAAGTGTTTCCGACGCTGCACCGCTGCGCCGAGCTCGGCCGCATGCATGTCCATGCCGGCAAGCTTGCATTCCCCGACATCCCGCGGTTCTAACGTTCTCTATCGTCGCGGCGATGCGCCGAATTTGATTTCCGCAGCAAAACTGGATACCGGCTCGGTCGTGGATACGCTCAAGGTCAGAGACGCCAAAGACGTCGAAGAAGTGGTACGTGCGGCGATTGCCAATGAGCAGCCGCTCGAGATCATTGGTCATGGCAGCAAGCGCGGCATCGGCCATGCGATGGCGACCAATGCCGTGCTCGACGTTTCCGCGCTGAACGCCGTCACCTCCTATGAGCCGAACGAGCTGATCGTCACGCTGCAGGCCGGCGCGCCGGTCGCCGACGTGCTGTCGCTGATCGATTCCAAGAACCAGCAATTTGCCTTCGAGCCGATGAATACCGCACCGCTCCTGGGCACGCCGCCGCTCGGCACCATCGGCGGCATGATCGCGGCGGGCCTGGCCGGTCCCCGCCGGATCAGGGCGGGCGGCGCGCGCGATCATTTGCTCGGGGCGAATGCAGTGTCGGGCTTCGGTGACAGCTTCAAGACCGGCGGCAAGGTGGTGAAGAACGTCACCGGCTACGACCTCTGCAAGCTGCTGGCCGGGTCCTGGGGCACGCTGTCGGTCATGACCGAGGTCACGCTGAAGGTGATGCCGAAGCCGGAGGCCGAGCGAACGCTGCTGCTGCGCGGGCTCGATGACGCCACGGCCAACAAGGCGATGACCGCGGCACTTGGCTCGCCCTACGATGTGTCCGGTGCGGCGCATCTGCCGAAATCGGCATTCCGGGGCAAGACCGACGGGCTCGGCGACATCGCTGGCCAAGGCGAGGCGACGACCGTGCTGCGGCTGGAGGGCATCAAGGCGTCTGCCGCCGCCCGGGCCGGTTCGCTGCGCGAATTGCTGGCGCCGTTCGGAACCGCGACTCTGGTCGAGGACGCGGCGTCCTCATCGCTATGGGCTGCGATCCGCGACGTCCTGCCGTTTGCCGCAAACGGCGCGCTCGGCGGCTGGCCGGTCTGGCGGATCGTCTGTCCGCCGGCCTCCGGCGGCGCACTCGGTACGCAACTGGCCCGCGAGACCGGTGGCGACATGATCTACGACTGGGGCGGCGGGCTGATCTGGGCGGCGGTGCCACCGAAGCCGGACGCGCAGGCCGCGATCGTGCGTCGACACGCCGATGCCGTCGGCGGCCACGCCGTGCTGATCCGGGCCGGCGAGGATGTGCGGGGCAATGTCGACGTGTTCCATCCGCAGGCCCCCGGCGTTGCGGCCCTGAGCGAGCGCGTTCGCGCCAGCTTCGATCCGAAGATCATTTTCAATCGGGGACGCTTGAGGCGGGGCGCTGCGGCATGAAGACCGAATTCTCACTGGCGCAGCTCGCCGATCCCGACATCGCTGAAGCCGACAAGATCCTGCGCGCCTGCGTGCATTGCGGCTTCTGCACCGCGACCTGTCCGACCTATGTGCTGCTCGGCGACGAGCTCGATTCCCCGCGCGGGCGCATCTATCTGATCAAGGACATGCTGGAGAACGACCGCCCGGCGACCGCCGAAGTGGTCAAGCATATCGATCGCTGCCTGTCGTGCCTGTCCTGCATGACCACGTGTCCGTCGGGCGTGCACTACATGCATCTGGTCGATCACGCCCGCGTCCATATCGAAAAGACCTACACCCGTCCGCTGCCGGAGCGGGCGTTGCGGGCGCTCCTCGCCAAGGTGCTGCCGAACCCGTCCTGGTTCAGGCCGGCCTTGCTACTCGGCTGGCTCGCCAGGCCGCTGGCGCCGCTATTCCAGGCCGCCGGCCTCGCCCCGCTCGCCGCGATGCTGAAGCTGGCGCGGCGTCCGAGCTTGCCGCGGCCACGCCGGCAGCACGTCTTTCCGGCGGAGGGCGTGCGCAAGGCGCGCGTCGCCATGCTGTCCGGCTGCGCCAATGACGTGCTCGATCCCGCCATCAATGCGGCCACAATCCGGCTGCTCACCCGGCATGGGGTCGACGTCGTCATTCCGGAGGGCGAGGGCTGTTGCGGCTCGCTGGTTCATCATATGGGGCGTGAGGAGGAGGCGCTCGCCCGTGCCCGCGCCAATGTCGATGCCTGGATGCGCGAGATCGAGGGCGAGGGGCTCGATGCCATCGTCATCAATGCGTCGGGATGCGGTACCACGATCAAGGATTACGGTTTCATGCTGCGGACCGACGCCGCCTATGCGGGCAAGGCCGCAAGGGTGTCGGCGCTCGCCCGCGACATCTGCGAATACCTGGCCTCCCTCGACCAGCACGCGGAGCCGGTCCGCCGGGGGCTGGTGGTCGCCTATCACGCCGCCTGCTCGCTGCAGCACGGACAAAGAATCGTCCGCCAGCCGAAGGATCTGCTTTCCAAAATGGGTTTCGTGGTCAAAGATGTGCCCGAGGGACATTTGTGCTGCGGTTCTGCCGGCACTTACAATATTGTGCATGCGGACATTGCGCTGAAACTGCGAGATCGTAAGATCGCACGGATCGAGCAGCTCGAACCCGACGTGATTGCAGCCGGCAATATCGGATGCATGACACAGATTGCGACAGGCACAACAATTCCGGTGGTTCATCCTGTTGAATTGCTGGACTGGTCGACAGG
>JAEWBW010000551.1 GCA_023390955.1 Pseudomonadota bacterium | reverse complement strand
CTATTGGTTCTCCTTTCGAGAAACAACTGGCCTCACTTCTTGAGGAGCGGCGACGCATGAACGGCGCACGCATGAGCGCGCTTGCGACCCTGCGCGGCCAGATCGAGCGCATCGAGACGTCGGAGGTCGCGCATCGGCGCGATCGCGTCGCGCTCGGTCATCGTGAGGCCGACGCGGCGCTGCAGGGCGGGCTCGCACGCGCGGCGATCCACGAGGTGTTTTGCGAAGGACGCCAGGGCACCGCCGCGACGGGGTTCATCGCAGGGCTTGCCGGCCGCGTCTCCGCACGCCGGCCGCTGCTGTGGGTGCGTCAGGATTTTTCGGAACTCGAGGCGGGCGCGCTGTCGATGAGCGGGCTTGCCGAACTCGGCCTCGACCCGCGCTCGCTGGTGACGGTGCGCGCCGCCGATGTCGAGGCTGCGCTGCGCACCTCCGCCGATGCGCTCGCCTGCGATGCGCTCGGCGCCGTCGTGCTCGAACTCTGGGGCGAGACGCGGCAATTCGATCTGGTGGCGAGCCGCAAGCTGACGCTGGCCGCGCAGGCCTCGGGCGCGACCGGACTGCTGTTGCGGATGGCGGCCAATCCGCTGCCGTCCACAGCCGAGACGCGATGGATGTTGCGCGGGGCACATTCGCCGCCAGGGACAGCGTGGAGTGCCTGGGGCGCGCCGGTGTTCGACGCCGAGCTCGTCCGAAATCGTCATGGCCCGTGCGGCCGGTGGATCATGGAATGGAAGTGTGATGAGTGCCTTTTCAGAGAACCGTCGGCGTATCCTCAGCCTGTGGCTGCCGCGCCTGCCCATCGACCGCATCAAGCGGTTGCTGTCGGGGAGCGGCGGAGGGCTGGATAACAACGAACCGAGCATTGTCGTCGCGAAAGAGACCAATGCGCTGGTGATCCATGCGCTCGACGAGGCCGCCGGCCGTCTCGGCCTGCACATCGGCCAGCCGCTCGCAAACGCCCGCGCGATCTGCCCGGAGCTAAAAGTGTTCGACGCCGATGTGGTGGCGGATGCAAAGACGCTCGGCGATATCGCCGACTGGTGCGATCGCTTCACGCCGCTGGTGGCGCTCGATCCGCCACACGGGCTGTTCCTCGACATCACCGGCTGCGCGCATCTGTTCGGCGGCGAGGCCGCGCTGCTGCAGACGGTGGTCCGCGCACTGGCGCGGCAGGGTTTTGTCGTCAGCGCGGCAATCGCGGGCACCTCGGTCTGCGCGCGTACGCTGACGCGGCAGGCTTCCGGCACCATCGTCGCCAATGGTATGGAGGCAACGGCGATCAGCCGGCTGCCGGTCTCCGCGCTCGGTGCGAATGAGGCCATCACCACCGGCCTGCGCCGTGCGGGGCTGAAGACCATCGGCGATGTCGCTTCGCGCGAGCCCCACGAGATCACGGCGCGGTTCGGCGCGCGGTTCTCCACATTGCTGGCGCAGGCGCTGGGTGAGGGCGATGCGCCGATCAACCCGCGAAAGCCGCTGCCCGATTACATCGTGGAAAAACGCTTCGCCGAGCCGATCGCGACCGACACCATGATCGCGATGACGCTGTCGCGGCTGGCGGACACGCTGATTGCTTCCATGGAGAAGCAGGGCAAGGGCGCGCGGCGGCTGGAAGCCGCCTTCTTCCGCACCGACGGCGCGGTGCGCTCGATCATGATCGAGACCGGGCGGCCGGTGACGCAGAGCAAGATCATCGACCGTCTGTTCCGCGAGCGGCTCGACGCGCTCGCCGATCCCCTCGATCCCGGCTTCGGCTTCGACATGGTCCGGCTGTCGGCGAGCCGCACCGAGATCGTGGTGCAGGAGCAGCGCGACCTCGACGCTCATGTCCACGACAATGACGAGCTGTCGGCTCTGATCGACCGCATCGCTGCACGGATCGGGGGAAAACGCGTCGTCGTGCATCTGCCGCAAGATACGCACATCCCCGAGCGTGCGGTGCTGGTCGTCCCAGCCCAGCACAATCTCGCCGTGGCGACGCAGGCCGAATGGACCGCGCGTGTCGAAAGCGAGCCGCCGCTACGTCCCCTGCGGCTGTTCGAGCGGCCCGAGCCGATCAACGTACCGTTCGCGACCGTGCCGGACGGACCGCCGCATCAATTCACCTGGCGGCGGGCAAAGCATGCGGTGGTGCGCGTGGAGGGGCCTGAGCGCATCGCGATGGAATGGTGGCGGCAGGACGGCAAGCAGCTGACGCGGGATTATTTCCGCATCGAGGACGCCGAAGGCCTGCGCTTCTGGATCTTTCGCGATGGTCTTTACGAGGGGGAGGTGTTTGACGGCGAAGGCAAGCCCGCTCCGCCCAACTGGTATGTGCACGGTCTCTTCGCATGAGCGCGCCTGGCTATGCCGAGATCGGCATCACCACCAACTTCTCCTTTTTGCGCGGCGGCTCGGATCCACGCGCCTATGTGCATCAGGCGAGCAAGTTGGGAATCCCCGTAATCGGCCTTGCCGACCACAACACGCTTGCCGGCGTGGTGCGGGCCTATAAGGAACTCGACAATGATGAGGTTCTGCACAAGCCGAAGCTCCTGATCGGCGCACGCATCGTCTTCATCGATGGTACGCCCGACATCCTGGTCTATCCCAGCGATCGCGCCGCCTATGGCCGGCTCTGCCAGCTATTGACCCGCGGCAAGCGCGGTAGCGACATCGAGCGGATCGAGAAGGGCGAATGCCATCTCGGCCTCGATGATCTCCTGGAGTTCGTCGAGGGCCAGCTTCTGGTGCTGACCTTGCCGCATCGTTTCGACGTGGCGCAGGCGCACGATCTTCTCGTCAAGCTGAAGGCGCGCCGCGCGGGCGGCGTGTGGCTGGCGGCAAGCCTCGTCTATCGCGGCGATGACCGTCGCCGCCTCGCGCAACTCGATGCGCTCGCGGCACAAGCGGGCGTGCCGCTGCTCGCGACCAACGAGGTGCTCTATCACGATCCCGCGCGCCGCCCCCTGCAGGACGTGCTGACCTGCATCCGTGAAAAGACCACGATCGAGGCGGTCGGCCGCAAGCTGGAGGCCAATGCCGAACGCTTTCTCAAGACGCCGCGGGAAATGGCGCGGCTGTTCCGCGATTTTCCAGATGCGGTCGCGGAAACCATGCGCTTTGCCGACCGGATTACGTTCTCGCTCGATCAGCTCAAATACCAATATCCGGACGAGCCGGTGCCCCCCGGGAAAACGGCGCAGCAGCATCTGGAAGATCTGACCTGGGCCGGCGTCGACAAATATTTCGACGGCAATATCGACGAGACGCTGCGTGCCACCTTGAACAAGGAGCTCGCGCTGATCGCCGAGCTGAACTACGCGCATTACTTCCTCACCGTGCATGACATCGTCCGCTACGCGCGCAGCCAGAATATTCTGTGCCAGGGGCGGGGATCGGCGGCGAACTCGGCGGTCTGCTACGTGCTCGGCGTCACCTCGGTCGATCCGACCAAGGTCGACCTGCTGTTCGAGCGCTTCATCTCCAAGGAGCGGCTGGAGCCGCCGGATATCGACGTCGATTTCGAGCATTCGCGGCGCGAGGAGGTGATGCAATATGTCTATCGCCGCTACGGCCGTCATCGCGCCGCGATCATCGCCACCGTGATCCATTACCGTCCGCGCAGCGCCATCCGCGAGGTCGGCAAGGCGCTGGGATTGACGGAGGATGTCACGGCTGCGCTCGCCGATACCGTCTGGGGCAGCTGGGGCAAAGGCCTCAACGAGATGCAGGTCAAGCAGGCCGGGCTCGATCCCGGCAATCCCATGATCAGCCTCGCGGTCGAGCTCGCGACCGAGCTGATCGAATTCCCGCGCCATCTCTCCCAGCATGTCGGTGGCTATGTGCTGACCCAGGACCGGCTCGACACCTATGTGCCGATCGGCAATGCCGCGATGGACGACCGCACCTTCATCGAATGGGACAAGGACGACGTCGACGCGCTCAGCATGATGAAGGTCGACGTGCTGGCGCTGGGCATGCTGACCTGCATCCGCAAGTGCTTTGACCTGATCGATGAGCACAAGGGCAAGCGCTGGATGCTCGCGACCGTCCCGCAGGACGATCCAAAAGTTTACGACATGCTGTGCCGCGGGGAATCCCTCGGCGTGTTCCAGGTCGAGAGCCGGGCCCAGATGAACATGCTGCCACGCCTGAAGCCGCGGACCTTCTACGACCTCGTCATCGAAGTCGCGATCGTGCGACCGGGGCCGATCCAGGGCGACATGGTGCATCCCTATTTGCGACGGCGAAACGGCCTGGAGGAGGTGAAGTATCCTTCGCCATCGTCCGATCATGGTCCCGCGGACGAGCTCTACAAGGTGCTGCACAAGACCAAGGGTGTGCCCCTGTTCCAGGAGCAGGCGATGCGCATCGCGATTGAGGCGGCGAAATTCACCTCCGAGGAAGCCAATGGCCTGCGCCGCTCGATGGCGACATTTCGCAATGTCGGCACCATCGGCAATTACGAGGAGAAGCTGGTCGGCAACATGGTCGCGCGCGGTTACGATCCCAATTTTGCACGAAGCTGCTTCGACCAGATCAAGGGTTTTGGTTCCTACGGTTTTCCGGAGAGCCATGCCGCGAGCTTCGCACAGCTCGTCTATATCTCTTCATGGCTGAAGCACCATCATCCCGACGCGTTCTGCTGCGGCCTGCTCAACTCGCAACCGATGGGCTTTTACGCGCCGGCGCAGATCGTGGGCGATGCCCGCACCAACGGCGTCGAGATCCGCGAGATCGATGTGTCCTACAGCTTTGCGCAGAACACGCTGGAGAATACGGATGGCCGGTATTGCGCCGTGCGCCTCGGCTTTCGCCAGATCGACGGGTTTCACTGGCTTGATGCGGATGAGGAGCGGCTGAAGAAAGCTCAGGAGTCATTCCGGGGCGCGCCGTCAGGCGCGAGCCTGGAATCCATTAAGCCGCATATGTGTAGGGAAATGGATTCCGGGCTCGATGCTGGCGCATCGCCCCGGAATGACAGGGAAGACTGGGGCGACCGCATCGTCGCCGCGCGCAATCGCCGTCGTTTCACCTCGCTGGAAGACTTCGCCCGCGACACCGGACTGCCGAAGCGCGCGCTGATCCTGCTGGCGGATGCCGATGCATTCCGCTCGCTCGGGCTCGATCGCCGCGAGGCGCTGTGGCAGGTGCGGCGTTTGCCCGACGACGTGGCGCTGCCGCTGTTCGAGGCCGCCACGGCCCGTGAGCAGCCGGATGAGCACGCAAGGCCGCTGCCGGTGATGCCGCCGTCCGAACAGGTGGTCGCCGACTATCAGACCATCCGCTTGTCCCTGAAGGGCCATCCGATGGAGTTCCTGCGCCAGATGTTTGCAAGGGAGCGCTTCGTCGCCTGCAAGGAGATCAACCACGGGAATGATCGCCGCCGCGTCCGCTGCGCCGGCGTGGTGCTGGTGCGCCAGCGCCCGGGCAGCGCCAAGGGCGTCGTGTTCATGACGCTGGAGGACGAGACCGGGATTGCCAACATCGTGGTCTGGCCGAAGGTGATGGAGCAGTACCGGAAAGAGGTGATGGGCGCGCGCCTGATCCTGGTCGAGGGCTATATCCAGAGCAGCCCCGAGCAGGTCACGCATCTGGTGGCGCAGCGCATGATCGACCGCTCGCACGATCTGGTCGGCCTCGCCAATGACGCGCTCGGCCGCAGGCATCCGGTGCCGGCAGGCGCGGCCCTGATCGAGCCGCTCAACGACGATCGCCGCGATCACGCCGACACGCCGGCGCAGAAGATCCGCCACCCCCGCGACGTGCGGATCCTGCCGCCGTCGCGGGATTTTCATTGAGGCGGTACGTCCCCTCGCAATCCGTCACCCTGAGGTGCTCGCCTCTTCGGCGAGCCTCGAAGGGCAACGGCCCGGCTGCTACTTCGGCCGTTCATCCTTCGAGGCTCAGCTCGCGATGCGTTGCATCGCAAGCTTCGCACCTCAGGATGACGGAGCGGGCGACGACAGCGTACCCTAAAAATTCACCCGGTTCGAAATCGCGCCATCGACGACCAGGTTCGAACCCGTCGTGAACGCCGACACCGGGCTCGCCAAAAACACCGCGGCGTTCGCGATCTCCTGGGGCGTGGCCATACGGCCGGTGGGATTGCGGCGCATCGCATCCTCGTAACGCTTCGGCGTGTTCTGCTCGATCATGTTCCAGACGCCGCCCTTGAAATAGACGGTGCCCGGCGACACCACGTTGACGCGGATCTTCTTGGACGCGTATTGCCGCGCCAATCCCTTGGCCATGTGGATCAGCGCCGCCTTGATCGGGCCGTAGGAGCTGTTCGCGTCCGCCTGCGCCGCCGAAATCGAGGAGATGATGACGAAGGCCGCGTCGCCCGTCTTCTCGCCGCCGGCCTCGAGGAACGGACGTGCGGCTTCGAAGGCATGCACGGCGCCCAGCACGTCGAGCTTGAAATTCTGCTCCCAGGAGGCGGGATCGCCGCCTTGCGCCATCGCGCCGGCATTGGAGAACAGCATGTCGACGCCGCCGAGTTCGCTCGCGACGCTCTGCACCCACGCCGTCAACGCCGCGCCGTCGGTCACGTCGACGGAGGCGCCGGTCGCGCGGATACCGCTCGCCTTCAACTCGGCGACGGTGGCCGTGACTTGCTCAGCGTTACGCGCGCAGACCGCGACATTGGCGCCTTCGTCGGCCAGCGTCCCTGCAATCGCTCGCCCGATGCCGCGCGTGCCGCCGAGAACGATGGCGCTTTTTCCCTTCAGACCGAGATCCATTCTGGTTTTCCTTGTTGTTGGTCGAACCAATGTAGTCGCTTCGTGCGACGTGCAGAAGCCTCTCCATCGTCATTGCGAGCGCAGCGAAGCAATCCAGGCTGCTCCCGCGGAGGCGCTCTGGATTGCTTCGTCGCTTCGCTCCTCGCAATGACGCTCCCAAGCGAGCGCGGCCGCTCACTCCGGCGAAGCGCCCACCGGCGGACCGCCGGGCGGGCGATGCAGGAAGGTCAGCGAGGCGTAGGCGCCGGCCCAGGAGCCGATCGCGGCAAAAGCGACGTAGAACGCGTTTTCGGTGTAGCTGATCACGGCGTAGGAGGAGAGCATGTACCAGATCGCGCTCCAGTTCGCCGCCGGCACGCGCTTGCGCGCGATCACGGCCGAGGTGAACATGACGTAGACCGCGTCTGTCGCCGCCGTCGCGCCGAACACGGCGACGGCGGTGAGGGGATCGATGGTGGCCATTGCATTCCTTTCCGGGGTCATGACAAGGTCGCGAAAATCCAGACTCGAAAATCAAGTTCGAAAATCTAAGGGAGTGCGGCGGCCATGCAAAGTCCGGACGAGATTCTCAAATCGATCTGGACCGGCGCAGGCGGTGACCCGGCGTCGCTGACGTGCGCGCGTCTGACCGGTGAGGAGCCGCAACTGCCGTCAACTTTTCGTGTCGCAGCCGCCGGGCAGGCGAGCATCGCTGCGGCCGGGCTTGCCGCGGCCGAGCTCTGGAAGCTGCGCAGCGGCGAGACGCAGAACGTCACAGTCGACATGCGCCACGCTGTCGTCGAATGCCGCTCAGAGCGCTATCTGCGCGTCGACGACAAGCCGCCGCCACCGGCCTGGGACGCGATCGCCGGTGTCTACAAGACCGGCGACGGCCGCTTCGTGCGCTGCCACACCAATTTTCCGCACCATCGCGATGCCGTTTGCCGGGTGCTCGAATGCAAGCCCGAGCGCGAGGCGGTGCAATCCGCGCTGATACGATGGAAGGGTGAGGATTTTGAGACAGCTGCTTATGCTGCCGGTGGCGTCGTCGCGCTGATGCGTCCGCATGCGGAATGGTCGGCGCTGCCGCAGGCGCGCGCGCTGGGCGAGCTGCCGCTGGTCCTGATCGAGAAGATCGGTGAAGCCCCGCCAAAGCCGCTCCCCAGAGGTGATCGCCCGCTCTCCGGCCTGCGCGTGCTCGATCTGTCGCGCGTGATCGCCGGCCCCGTCGCGGGCCGCACGCTCGCCGCGCATGGCGCCGACGTGCTGCTCGTATCCGGACCCGAGCTTCCGGCCATCCCATGGCTGACCATCGACACCGGGCGCGGCAAGCTCACCACTTTCATCGAGCTCAAGAGCGATGAGGGACGAAAGCAATTGCGTGCGTTGCTGGCGGACGCCGACATCTTCTCGCAAGGCTATCGCCCGCGCTCGCTCGCCGCACTCGGCTTCGCGCCGGAAGATGCAGCGAAGATCAATCCCGGCATCGTCTATGTCACGCTCTCGGCCTATGGTCACACCGGTCCGTGGGCGGAGCGGCGCGGTTTCGACTCGCTGGTGCAGACCGCGACCGGATTCAATCACGCGGAAGGCGAGGCCGCCGGCGTCGACGGACCGAAGGAGTTGCCTGCGCAGATGCTCGATCACGCCACCGGCTATCTGATGGCGTTCGGCGCCATGATGGCCAAGGCGCGCCAGGCACGCGAAGGCGGCAGCTGGCATGTGCGTGTATCACTCGCGCAGACAGGCCGGTGGTTGTGGAATCTGGGCCGGCTCACGCACGGGCTCGACACCCCGGATATTACGGGGGAAGCCGTACATCGCGCGTTCATCGAATCCATGTCATCAGGCTTTGGTACGCTGAAGGCTGTGAGCCATTCGGCGCAGCTGTCGAAGACGCCGGCGTTTTGGGCGCGCCCGGCCGTCCCGCTCGGCAGCCACGCGCCGCAATGGCCAGATCGCAGCTGACGCGTGCACTGCGGTATGTGTAAACTATTTAACGCAAACCGAAGTCTTGCACTCGATTTTTAGGTTGTCTCAAATCTCAATTCAGCACTATTAGCGCGACCGATGAGGCAGTCCGTTTGCCGGAAATCGTCGCGAACTTGACCGGGCCCCATGGCGACTGAGAATACCAAGCAATTGCAGGTATTTACGAAGCAGCGGATGATCGTATCCGCGGTTCTGCTGGCCGTCGCCGGCGGTGCTGCCTACAGCTTCATCGGGACCGGCGGCAAGGGCAAGGCTCACTCCGAAATCTCCGCCCAGTCGCGTCGCAATGCCCAGAACTTCACGCCGACCGCGTCCGAATGGGCGACGCTGACGATCGAGCCGGTGAAGGAAAAGGCCTTCCGCGCCGAATACGTCACCGAAGGCAAGGTTTCCGTCGACGAGGATCGCTCGACGCCGGTGTTCTCGCCCTATGCCGGACGCGTGACCAAGCTGCTGGCCAAGCCGGGCGAGAGCCTCAAGCAGGGTCAACCGCTGTTCACAATCGAGGCGGCCGACACGGTCCAGGCCCAGAACGATTTCATCGCGGCGATGACCTCGCAGAACAAGGCGAAGTCGGCGCTCGAGCTCGCCGACATCCAGTTCAAGCGCGCCAAGGACCTCTATGAAGGCCGCGCCATTCCGCTGAAGGATTATCAGCAGGCCGAGGCGACCCAGGTCCAGGCGCAGAACGACGTGCGCTCCTCGGGGACCGCGCTGGAGGCTGCGCGCAACAAGCTGCGCATTTTCGGCTTCAGCGACGAGGCCATCAAGACGTTCCTGGACAAGGGCAGCATCAATCCCGAGATCACGATCTATTCGCCGATCGCCGGCACGGTCGTGCAGCGCAAGATCGGGCCCGGGCAATATGTCAGTTCAGGCTCCAGCGATCCGGTGTTCGTGGTCGGGGACCTCTCGACGGTTTGGCTGACCGCGTTCGTGCGCGAAAGCGATGCGGCATCCGTCTGCATCGGGCAGGACATCGCCGTCAACGTGATGGCGCTGCCGGGCCGCCCGCTCACCGCCAAGATCAACTACGTCGCCGCGGCGATCGATCCCGCCACGCGCCGCCTCCAGGTCCGCGCCACCATCGACAACAGGGACGGCTTGCTCAAGCCCGAGATGTTCGCCAACGTCACGATCTACTCGGCCGGCGACCGCGCAGCGCCAGCGGTGCCCAAGCAGGCGCTGATCTATGAGGGCAACACGGTCCGCATCTGGGTCGCGCGCGACGACAAGTCTGTCGAGCTGCGCCAGATCAAGATCGGCCTCGTCAACGGCAACCTCGTCGAGGTCACCAACAATCTGAAGCCCAACGAGCAGATCGTCGTCAAGGGCAGCCTCTTCATCGATCGCGCGGCGTCCGGCAGCTGATCGGCTTACTGAGCATCACAGCGTAGATGGATCGTCTCGTCGCCCTTGCCGTCAATCGGCGCTTCCTGATGGTCGGCATGTTCGTCGCCGTTTTCGTCGGCGGCCTGCTCGCGTTCAACCAGCTCAACATCGAAGCCTATCCCGATCCGACCCCGCCGATGGTCGACATCGTGACTCAGAGCCCCGGCCTGTCGGCCGAGGAAATCGAGCGCTACATCACGATTCCGATCGAGACCCAGGTCGCGGGTCTGAAGAACATCACGACCATCCGCACCATCTCGCTCTACGGGCTCTCCGACGTCAAAATCCAGTTCTCCTTCGCCTACACCTACGACGAGGCGCTGCAGCAGGTTTTGAACCGCCTGGCGCAGCTTGCGCCATTGCCCGGCAACGTGCAGCCGCAGATCTCGCCGCTCAGCCCGATCGGCGAGATTTTCCGTTACCGTCTGGTTGGCCCGCCGAATTACAGCGTGCTCGACCTCAAGACCATCCAGGACTGGATCCTGCAGCGTCGCTTCCGCGCCGTGCCCGGCGTCATCGACGTCACCGGGTGGGGTGGCAAGAGCAAGACCTATGAGCTGCAGGTCGACAACAACAAGCTCGTCGCCAACGGCCTGACGCTGCCGCAACTGCTCCAGGCGGTCGGCAATTCCAACGTCAATGTCGGCGGCAACACCGTCAATATCGGCCAGCAATCGGCCGTCGTCCGCGGCGTCGGCCTGATCAAGTCGATCGACGATCTCGCCAACACCATGATCGCCCAGACCAACGGCAATCCGGTGCTGGTCAAGGACGTCGCCACCGTGACGGTTGGCCAGAAGCCGCGGCTCGGTATCGCCGGCCTCGATGAAGCCGACGACATCGTGCAGGGCATCGTACTGATGCGCCGTGGCGAGCAGAGCTCACCAACCATCAAGCGTGTTCACCAGCTCGTTCAAACCATCAACAGCTCCGGTGTTCTGCCGCCCGGCGTGCGCATCGAGCGCATCTACGATCGCGGCGACCTGATCGCGCTTACCACCCACACCGTGCTGCACAACATGGTGGTCGGCATTCTCCTGATCGTGCTGCTGCAGTGGATATTCCTCGGCGACCTGCGCAGCGCGCTGATCGTCGGCGCCACGATTCCGTTCGCGCTGTTCTTCGCGGTGATCATCCTGGTGCTGCGCGGGGAATCCGCCAATTTGCTGTCGGTGGGGGCGATCGATTTCGGCCTGATCGTCGATGCTACCGTCATCATGGTGGAGGCGATCTTCAGACGCCTGACGCAGACCACGCCGCTCACCGAATTCGACCACGCGTCGCCCGAGACGCTGATGGGCATGAAGACCCACGCTATTCTCAGCGCCGCCGCCGACGTGTCGCGCTCGATCTTCTTCGCGGCCGCCATCATCATCGCGGCATTCATTCCGCTGTTCACGCTGTCCGGCGTCGAGGGCAACATCTTCGGCCCGATGGCGCGCACCTACGCCTATGCGCTCGCCGGTGGCCTGCTTGCGACCTTTACTGTGACGCCTGCGCTGTCGGCGATCATCTTGCCCGCGCATGTCGAGGAGACCGAGACCAGGGTCATGCTGTGGCTGCACCGGATCTACATGCCGGTGCTGCGTTGGGCGGTCGACAACCGCGGCATCGTGCTCGGCGGTGCGGTCGGCCTCGTCTTGATGACGGTGGCGCTCAGCCGGATGCTCGGCCTCGAATTCCTGCCCAAACTGGAAGAGGGCAATCTCTGGATCCGCGCCACGCTGCCGCCGACCATCTCGCTGCAGGAAGGCAATTCCTACGTCAACGAGATGCGCAAGGTGATCCGCGCCCGGCCCGAGGTCGAATCCGTGGTGTCGCAGCACGGCCGTCCCGATGACGGCACCGACGCCGCCGGCTTCTTCAATGCGGAGTTCTTCTGCCCGCTCAAGCCCGTCAGCCAGTGGCCCGGCACGCGGGACAAGGAGGAATTGACCGCGCAACTCCTCAAGCAGCTCGACGACCGCTTCCCCGGCGTCGAATTCAACTTCTCGCAATATCTCCAGGACAACGTCTCCGAAGCCGTCTCCGGTGTGAAGGGCGAGAACTCGATCAAATTGTTCGGCAGCGATCTGCAGGCGCTCACCGACACCGCCAACAAGATCAAGTCGGTGCTGGCGACGGTGCAGGGCGTCACCGACCTCGCGGTGTTCACTTCGCTCGGCCAGCCGACCGTGCAGATCGACATCGATCGTGCCAAGGCGGCGCGTTACGGCCTGACGCCCGGCGACATCAACGCCACGATCAAGGTAGCGATCGGCGGCGACTCCGCGGGCGATATCTACGAGCAGGGTTCCGACCGCCATTTCCCGATCATCGTGCGCCTCGCGCCGGAGTATCGGCGTAGCGCCGAGGCGATCCAGAACATCCGGATCGGCGCGCCCGGACCGAACGGCGCCGTGACACAAATCCCCCTGAGCGAGGTCGCCAATATCAGTCTCGTCTCTGGCGCGGCTTACATCTACCGCGAGCAGCAGGAGCGCTATCTGCCGATCAAGTTCTCGGTGCGCGAACGCGATCTCGGCAGCGCGATCCGCGAGGCCCAGGACAAGATCGCCCAGCAGGTGCAGCTGCCGCCGGGCTCGCACATGGACTGGGTCGGTGAGTTCGGCAATCTGCAGGACGCGATCCGGCGGCTCTCGATCGTGGTGCCGATTTCGCTGGTGCTGATCGGTGTCCTGCTCTGGTTCAATTTCGGCTCGATGACCGACACGCTGCTCGCCATGAGCGTGATCCCGATGGCGATCTTTGGCGGCGTGCTCGGCCTTTTGATTACCGGTACCGCGTTCAGTGTCTCGGCGGCGATCGGCTTCATTGCGCTGTTCGGCATCGCCGTGATGGACGGCATCATCATTCTCTCCCAGTTCAACCAGTTGATCGAAGAGGGCATGGAGCGCATGAGCGCGGTGATCCGCACCGGCGAGTTGCAGCTGCGGCCCGTGCTGATGACCTGCGTCGTTGCCGGCGTCGGTCTGCTGCCGGCCGCGTTGTCCGAGGGCATCGGCTCGCAGGTGCAAAAACCCCTCGCGGTCGTGGTCGTCACCGGCATGATGCTGGCCCCGGTCGTGATCCTGGTGACGCTGCCGGTCCTGATCTCCTTCTTCTCGCGCCGCGCTCGCTGACGGACTGTGGGCGTATGCCCACAAATCCTGCCCACTCGGTTTGTGGTTGACGATCCCTCGTGCCTGTCGCCTGATCTGCCCACGGGGATGAACCGCGGGAGATAACCATGCGGGCAGAGGGAAACGGAAGCGGGGCCGCAACGTCCGACCAGGTTCTCAGTGAGATCCGGGACTATTGTCGCGCGACCCAGACAGCGGAATCGACCTTCGGCCGGCTCGTCGTCAATGACGGCAAGCTGGTGTCGCGGCTGCGTGACGGCGCCAGGATCACCACCAGCACGCTCGACAAGGTGCGGGCCTTTCTGAGCGAGCATCATCCTGGCTTCCAGCCGCACGCCGCTACCCCGTCGGCGCTGAAGGCTGGCAATGGTGCGGCTGCGGTGGCGGACATCGCGCCGCCCGGATTCCGCTTCTTCGACAACCGGCAAAAATACCTGCTGTTCGTCTCGACCTGCAGCGAGAAGACCGAGGTCGCCAACCGCATCTCGCTGGAGATCTCCAACCTGCAGCCGTCGCCACCGGCGCTCCGGCTGTTCGATGCCGGGGTCGGCGACGGCACGGTGCTGTCGCGGGTGATGCGGGCGCTGCATGCGCGCTTCCCGGCGATGCCGCTCTATGTCGTCGCCAAGGAGATTTCCTACGAAGACGTGCGGATGATGCTGGAGAAGATGGCGGATCGCCTGTTCGAGCATCCAGCGACCGTCTTGGTCGTCACCAACCTCTATTACGGCGAGGCGCCTTGGCTGACGCCGCGCTCGGCGACCGCGGCGCAGGGCCTGTTGTGGAAGGACGTCGCGCTGCAGGGCAACACCGCGCACGGCTTTGCCGAGCAGATCGGCGAGCTCGAGCCGTTCCTGGCCGAGAACTGGCGCGCCGGCATCAGCCAGAAGACCGGCAATCCCGTCTACACGCGGCCGGTGATCCTGACGCTGCGGCGTGAGGATCATTCCTTCCTGCTCGATCCGATCATGCCGCGGCCGGGCCGCGTGATGGCGGACTACGACCTCGTCATCGCCTCGCAGCCTTATCGGGCCCGGGCGAGTGTCGAGTTCAAGGCCTCCAAGGTGGTGACGCCGCTGGTGCGGGCGCTGCGGCCCGGCGGTCGCTTGATCGGCATCCACTCCCACGGCCATGACCCCGGCATGGAGATCATCGACCAGGTCTGGCCGGGTGATGATCCCTTCAGCACCGACCGCTACGCCATCCTGCGCCAGGTCAAGCAGGAGCTCGGCTCGGCCGCGCGCAACTACAATTTCAACGCCTCGTCGGATGCGCGTGCGATCTTCCGCTACCGCATGCATACGCTGCCGGACGAGGTGTCCGGCCCGATCGGGACGTCGACGCTGTTTGCGGCCTGGAACGCGGCGATCTATGTCGCGCAGATCGAGGACGACAGGCTGTCGGAGGTCGTCCGCGACGGCCGCTATCTCGAAGCCACCGATCGCGTCGTCAGGAAACATGGCGGCCTCTGGTTCAACGACGAGACCTACGTGATCTCGCGCCGACGCGCGCCGGCCTGATCCGGGAGCTGCACTGATGACGGCGGCACTGGAGCAGGCCTTGTCGAGCGATTTGACAGCGATGCTGGCGTCGGCCTCGGTGGAGGTCTCCTCCGGCGGCCAGCAGATCACTGATCTTGCCGGGCGCTTCTCGCCGGGCATCGATGTCAGCATCACCTTCCTGCCCGGTGACAATATCAGGCACAATGTCGAGACCGCCGCTGCGGTGCGCCGCGCCGGCTTCAACCCAGTGCCGCATGTTGCCGCCCGCGAGATCGCCTCGCGTGAGCTGCTCGATGAGTTCTTACGCCGCCTGCGCGGGGAGGCGGATGTCCATCGTCTCCTGTTGATCGCCGGTGATGTCGCCATCGCCAAGGGGCCGTTCAAGTCGAGCCGCGACGTTGCGATCAGCGGCCTGATCGAGGCGCACGGTTTTTCGCGTGTCAGCGTTGCCGGCCACCCCGAGGGGCATCCCTATCTGGATGACGGGCAGGTGACAAAATCGCTTGCCGGGTGGCGCGACTGGGCCGGCGAGCGGCGGATCACGCTCGATGTCGTCACGCAGTTCTGCTTCGAGGCGATGCCGATCCTGAACTGGCTCGGCGCGCTCCGCATCGCCGGTGTCGATCTTCCCGTCACCGTCGGGCTCGCCGGGCCGGCGACGCCGGCCACGCTGATGAAGTTCGCGCTTCGCTGCGGCGTCGGCAATTCGATCCGCGCTGTGCGCAACCATATCGGCCGCTATGGCCGGCTGCTCACCGATGCCGGGCCGGACGAGGTCATGCAGGGGCTCGCAGCCGCGCCGAAAGCCGCGACTGCGCAGGTGAGGGGATTTCACATCTTCCCGTTCGGAGGCCTGCGGAAATCAGCCCGCTGGCTCAACGAGCAGGCAGGCCGTCAGAACCCGTAGAGCCGCGCCGGATTGTCGACCAGAATCTTCTGGCGGATCGCAGCATCCGGCGCCCAGACCGGGAGCTGGTTGAGCAGGCGGCCGTCGTCGATCTGGTGCAGCGGGGTGACGTCGGTGACCTTCTTACCCGCAGGCGTCACCGAATCCGGATGCGGCCAGTCGGTGCCCCAGACAATGGGTCGGGGTTGGCCGCGATCAGCGCCTGCGCGAACGGCACCATGTCCTGATAGTCCGGTGCGAGCTTTGACGAGCGGTAGGCGCCGGAAATCTTGACGTAGGCCTTGCCTGATTTCACCAGGGCGACGAGATCGGAGAAGCCGGGTTGCTCCAGCCCGAGCGCGCCCTGCGCGCCGCCGAAATGGTCGAACACCACTGGCACCGGCGCCGTCTCGACGAGATCCTTGATCCCCGAGATCATCGCCAGCGTGGTGTAGAGCTGGACGTGCCAGCCGCGCGCCTTCATGCGCTCGACCGCGGCAGTAAAGCGGGGGCGGCCGACGCTGGGATCGTTGACCCCGCCGGTCGCCAGATTGAGGCGGACGCCGCGGAAACCGTCCTGATGCATAGTGTCGAGCGTGCTCTCCGACGTCTTGTCGTCGATCACGGCAACGCCGCGCGCATCTGCGCCGCGTGCCTTCATGCCGAACAGGCTGGAGGAATTGTCGGTGCCGTAGACGCTCGGCGTCACCACGACCACGCGCTTCATGCGCAGCGCCTTGTGCAGCGCCGCCATTTCCTCCGGGCTCGCCGGCTCAGGCGTGTAGACGCGTCCGGCGAAGAACGGGAATTTCTCGACATCACCGTGGATATGGGTGTGGCAATCGCAGGCATTGGCGGGGACGTCGAAGTTCACCGGCGTCGTCG
>JAEWBW010000542.1 GCA_023390955.1 Pseudomonadota bacterium | reverse complement strand
GTCAAGCCGGGCGACGACACCGTGTGTGAGGCGCGCTCCTTGCGCCTCACTCACTCAGCTTGCCTCAATACCCGCGAGCCCGGGCCAGCTGCTCGGTGTGGTAGCTGGCGTCGCCGAACAGTTCTTCGCAGACGCGGGCGCGCTTCATGAAGAAGCCGATGTCGAACTGGTCGGTCATGCCCATGCCGCCGTGCATCTGCACGCCCTCCTGCACCGCGCGGGTGGCGGTGGTGCCGGCGCGCGCCTTGGCCACTGCGACGGCTGACGCGGCCTTGGCGACGTCGGCGTCCAGCGCCTGCAGTGCCTTCATCGTGGCGGCACGGGTGATCTCGATGTCGACATAGAGCTCGGCGGCACGGTGCTGCAGCGCCTGGAATTCACCGATCAGCTTGCCGAACTGCTTGCGGCTCTTGAGATACTCGACGGTGCGGCCGAACACTTCTTCGCTCAGGCCCACCATCTCGGAGGCGACCGCACCGCGGCCGACATCGAGCACGCCGTCGAGCAGGGCCGCGCCCTGGTCGACCTCGCCGAGCACGCTGTCGGCATCGACCTCGACATTAGTGAACTCGATCCGCGCCGCGTTGTGGGCATCGACCATGATGGTGCGCTCGATCGCGATGCCCTTGGCCTTCGGATTGACCAGGAACAGCGTCAGTCCGTCGCGCTCGCCGGCGCTACCCGCCGTGCGCGCCGCGACGATGAGGAGGTCGGCGACATGGCCGTCGACCACGAGCGCCTTGGCGCCGGAGAGCTTGAAGCCGTTGCCCGCACGGACCGCCTGCAGAGTGGTCTGAAGCGGACGATGTTTTGCGCCCTCGTCGATCGCGAGCGTCGCCAGCAGCGAGCCGTTGGAAATTTTGGGCAGATATTCCGACTTCTGCGCGGCATTGCCGCCGCGCCCGAGCGCGGAAGCTGCGACCACGCTGGTGGCCAGGAAGGGCGAGGGCATCAGCGTGCGGCCGATCTCCTCCATGACGATGCCGGCCTCGACGATGCCGAGACCACTGCCGCCGAACTCTTCCGGCACCAGCAGGCCGGCAAAGCCCATCTCGGCAAAGGAATGCCAGAGTTCCCGGGAGAAGCCGACCGGATCCTTGGAGTCGCGCAAGGCGCGCAGATGCGACACCGGCGCCTTGTCGCTGATCAGCCCGCGCGCGCTGTCGCGGAGCATCGATTGTTCTTCGGTGAGGACGAGGGCCATGATGTTGAGTCTCTAGTGGTCGCGTGGAATGCAAATTGGTTGATGTCATTCCGGGGCGATGCGCAGCATCGAACCCGGAATCTCGAGGTTCCACAATTCGCAATTGCGAATTGGGGTTCGTCGCTTCGCGACGCCCCGGAACGACAGTGAGCTTACGCCCCCGGCAAATCCAGGATGCGCTTGGCGACGATGCCGAGCATCACCTCTGTCGTGCCGCCTTCGATCGAGTTGGCCTTGGTGCGCAACCAGGCGCGCGGGCGAGCGCCCTGCTTCGAACGCTCGCTCTCCCATTCCAGCGCCTCGACGCCGCCGGCCGACATCAGGATCTCGTAGCGGCGCTTGTTGAGCTCGGTGCCGTAATATTTCATCGCCGACGAGAATGCCGGATGCGACTGGCCCGCCTTGGCGAGATCGACCGCACGCTCGGCGCAAGCGGCAAGCGCGGCTTCGTCGACCTCGAAGCTTGCGATACGGCCGCGCAGCATCGAATCGTCGAGACGTCCCTGCGCGTCGGAGCCGATCGAGTCGGCGGCGATCTGGCCGAGCGGACGGCCGACGCCGCGCTCACCCATGCCCGAGATCATCGCGCGCTCGTGCTGCAGCAGATATTTTGCGACGTCCCAGCCGCGGTTGACGGTGCCGACGACATGCGACTTCGGCACGCGGACGCCGTCGAAGAAGGTCTCGCAGAACGGCGAGTAGCCGGAGATCAACAGGATCGGCTTGGTCGACACCCCCTTGGAGGCCATGTCGAACAGAATGAAGCTGATGCCGTCATGTTTCTTCGCGGTGGGATCGGTGCGGACCAGGCAGAAGATCCAGTCCGCGTAGTTGGCGTAGGAGGTCCAGATCTTCTGGCCGGTGATGACGAAATCGTCGCCGTCGCTCTCGGCGCGGGTCTGCAGCGACGCGAGATCGGAGCCGGCATTCGGCTCGGAATAGCCCTGGCACCAGCGGATCAGTCCCGCCGCGATCTTCGGCAGATGCTCCTTCTTCTGCGCATCGGTGCCGTATTTCAACAGCGCCGGTCCGAGCATCCAGATGCCGAAGCTCGACAGCGGCGGGCGCGCGCCCATCTTCGCCATTTCCGAGCGCAGCACCTTGTGCTCGGCAGCGCTGAGGCCGCCGCCGCCATATTCCTTCGGCCAGTCCGGCACGGTCCAACCCTTGTCGCGCATGCGTTCGAACCAGATGCGCTGCGGCTCGCAGGAGAATTTCGTGTTGCGGCCGCCCCAGAACACGTCGCCGTCCGACGTCGCGGGCTTGCGCATCTCGGGCGGGCAATTGGCTTCGAGCCAGGCGCGGGTCTCGGCGCGGAATTGCTCGAGTTCGGCGGATTCAGTCTCGCTGCTCTTGGCGTCGGTCATGGTCGTTTCCATCATCAAAGTCGACTTGTTGCAGATGACTCTGAGCCATCGCACTGCGGAATACAACCACCTTCCATGCCGCACGGCTACGCACGCCGCACGGCACTCGGGTATAGTCGTCTTGACGACAAGGCTTGAAAATAAAGAGGAAACGAGAATGCGCATAAAGCTTCTTTCGCCTGGCGAAATGAACGAGAGCCAGCGGCAGACCTACGACGAGTCGATTGCCGGCAAACGCGGCAAGCCGCCGGCGCCGATGATGGCCTGGCTCAACAGCCCCGACATGGCCCGTCACGCCACGCGGCTTGGTGAAGTCCTGCGCTACGACACGATGTTTCCCGCAAAGCTTTCGGAGATCGCCATCCTGGTGACGGCGCGGCACTGGACCGCGCATTACGAATGGTATGCGCATAAGCGCCTGGCGCTCGCGGGCGGCATGGATCCAAAAATCATCGACGCGATCCGCGACCCCCGCACGCCCGAGTTCGACGATCCCAAGGGCAAGATGATCTACGACCTCGCGAAGTCGCTGCACGAGGGGCACGGCGTCGAGAAGGGTCTCTACGACGCGGCGGTCAAGGTGCTGAGCGAGCGCGGCGTTGTCGAGGTGATCGGGCTGTGCGGCTATTACACGATGGTGTCGATGACGCTGAACACGTTTGAGTTCGAGCTGCCCGAGGGCGAGGTACCGGAGCTGTCATAGGGCGCGCATCCGGAAACGATGGGTTTCGGGATCGGCTAGTAGCGGCGCCCCGAGACCGGGCCTATGTGGAGTTCATCAACGGAGCACCACCATGTCGGAAAACAAAGCCGTCGCCGCCGGGACCCGGATCGGCCACGTCCACCTCAAGGTCGCCGACCTCGATCGTGCCCTCGGTTTCTATTGCGGCGTGCTCGGCTTCGAGCTGATGCAGCGGATGGGCTCGGGTGCAGCCTTCATCTCGGCCGGCGGCTATCACCACCACATCGGGCTCAACACCTGGGAGAGCAAGGGCGGCTCGCCGCCGCCTCCGGGCACGACCGGACTGTTTCACACCGCGATCCTCTATCCGACCCGCCCGGCGCTCGCGGATGCGCTGCATCGGGTTGTCTCGGCGGGCATTGCGCTCGATGGCGCGAGCGACCATGGCGTGTCGGAAGCGCTGTATCTGCGCGACCCTGATGAGAACGGTGTCGAACTGTATTGGGACAAGCCGCGGGAGCAATGGCCGTTCGGGACGGACGGCAAGCTCGCGATGTTCACGAAACGGCTGGATGTCGAGGAGCTATTGCGGCAGCGGGTGGGGTGAGCTTTGCTCCATCCCCTCGTCATTGCGAGGAGCGAAGCGACGAAGCAATCCAGAGTATCTCCGCGGAACGATTCTGGATTGCTTCGCTGCGCTCGCAATGACGGAGGCTGTTGAGACGCTGTGATGCCTCTATTGCGCCTTCGCCTTCTTCCCCCGCACCATGATCAGCGCGGCCGCGCTCACCTCGAGCGCGATGCAGACGTAGAACGGCAGCGCGTAGCCGCCGGAGAAGTCGCGGAGGATGCCGACCACGCCGGGGCCGAAGGCGTAGGTGACCTGGTTGATCGCCGTGTTCAGGCTGATCAGCACGCCGAACGAGCGCGGGTCGAACTCCTGCTGCACGATCAGAGACGGCAGCGTGATCAGATTTCCGACCGAGAAGCCGAACACCGCACAGGCGCCGATCAGCACAGAGTCATTGTGCAGGTTGATGACGACGACCAACGCTGCGGCCTGGCTCAGGAACGAGATGGCGGAGGCAAGCCGCTGGTTCATGCGGTCGATCACCAGCGAGAACAGCACGCGGCCGATCACCGCCATCGCGGTGAGCACCGCGACCGCCAATGCGGCACGCTCGCGCCCGATCACGGGATCGAGGAACGAAATCAGATGCACGATGAAGCCGACCTGCGCGAACAGCACCAGCGCAAACGCGGTCGTCACCGTCAGGAAGCCGACGTCGCGCATCGCTTCTTTCCGGATCTCGGTCGACGACAGCGCCTTCGCGGCAGCTGCGTGCGCGCCATGGCGCTGCGGCGGCTGGCCGACGACGAGCAGGATCACCGGCAACAGCAGCACCAGCATGGCGGCGGCCGTGACATACATCGCGGCCGAAAAGCCGATATAGCCGATCGCGGTGATCAGCAGCGGCACGCCGACGATGCCGCCGAAGCTGGCGCCATTGAGCGCGAGGCTGATCGCCATACCGCGCTTCTTTTCGAACCAGAAGCTGATCGTGTTGGTGATCATGGCGAGGCTGGTGCCGGCCCAGCCGAAGGCGAGCACGGCATCGGCCAGATAAAGCTGCCAGGGCTCGCGCACCGCACCGATGGCGACGGCTGCCGCCGCCATCGCCAGCGTGCCGGCGATCAGCGCGAGCCGGGGCCCGTAGGTCCTGATCGCCTCACCGACGAAGACGACCAGCAGCGCGCCGAACAGATAGAAGAAGGTGGTGCCGGAGGAAATCAGCGAGGTCGGCCAGCCGTGCAGGCGCTGCAGCTCGGCGACATAGACGCTCTGGCCGTAGAAGCCGAGTCCCCAGCCGAAGGTCGCGAGCAGGAAGCAGACCGCGACGATGCGCCAGCCTTCGTAGCGGGGCGAGGATTCGTCGATGACGATGGGGCTCGATGCGTCCACGTGTTTTTCTCGTTGTCGTTGGCTCATCATGCCCAAGCTTAACCGGCATGACGACCATCATGTAACGATGCGGATGCCGAAAATCACTTCGATGCAGATCGAAGTGTCGAGACTGCTGACACGCTGTTGCCAGTCGCGTGCCGGTCAGATCGCGTCCGGGAACTCGCCCATGGCGGCCTCGAGCCGCGCCTTGCGGCGGCGGGCCAGTGACGCGAACGACAGCACGGCGAGGCCGACCAGCACCGGCGGGAACACCACCATGTTGACGGCATCCCAGCCATAGCTCGCGAGCAGCTGGCCCGAGGAGAACGAGCCGATCGCCATCATCCCGAACACCAGGAAGTCGTTGAAGGCCTGAACCTTGTTGCGCTCATTCGGCCGGTGCGTCTCCAGCACCAGCGCGGAGGCGCCGATGAAGGAGAAATTCCAGCCGACGCCGAGCACGAACAGCGTGGCCCAGAAGTGCATCGCGGTGATGCCGGAGAGGCCGATCGCGGCCGCGACGGCTTCAAGGAACAGACCGGTCGCAACGATCTTCGGTGCGCCGAAGCGGGAGATCAGCGCGCCCGTGAAGAAGCTCGGCCCGTACATGGCAACGATGTGCCATTGAATGCCGAAATTGGAATCGCTGACGCTGAGGCCGCACATCTTCATGGCGAGCGGCGCCGAGGTCATCACCAGGTTCATCATGGGATAG
Organism: Pseudomonadota bacterium; assembly: GCA_023390955.1. Classification (GTDB taxonomy): domain Bacteria; phylum Pseudomonadota; class Alphaproteobacteria; order Rhizobiales; family Xanthobacteraceae; genus Bradyrhizobium. The sequence continues at coordinate 537 of JAEWBW010000542.1, read as the reverse complement.
GAGATGACGCCGCACAGCGCGGCCGCGATGAAACGCGGCTGGGTCACGATGGTGAGCAGCGGTCTGCCGCCATGCAGATCCGCCGGCGCGGGCCGTGGCGCATCGACACCAGCGACGATTCCCATCGCGACCAGCGCCACCGCCGCCTGCACGATGAAACTGAAGGCGAACAGGTAAGGCGGCCAGATGTCCATGGTCCACTGCACGAGTTGCGGACCGAGCACGCCGGCGAATACGCCGCCCGCCATCACCCAGGATACTGCCTTGGGCCGGAAGGCTGCACTGGCGCCATCGGCAGCGGCGAAGCGGTAGGATTGCGCCACCGAGCCATAGAGGCCGCCGAGGAAAGTCGCGAGGCAGAACAGTGGGAACGAAGCGTGCAGGATCGCGAACGAGCCGAGCAGGCCGGTGAGTGCGCCGCAGCCGGTGCCGATGATGAAGGCGATGCGCCGGCCGTAACGGCGCGAGATCGCGCCGGTCGGCAAGGTGCCTGCTGCAAGCCCCAGCACATACATCGACAACGGCACGGTCGCGAGC
>JAEWBW010000495.1 GCA_023390955.1 Pseudomonadota bacterium | reverse complement strand
CTTCTGGATAGGCCGCCCCAAATGGGCTCAGGCCTCGATTCGCGTCCGCCCGTCGCCGCTGAACAGATGCAGCTTGTCGCGGACTGCGGCGACACGAATCTTTTCGCCGATGGCGGGGGCTGATGTGCCGGGGATGCGGACGATGACCTCGCCCGGGGGCAGCTCGCCGGGATTGGCGGCGACGCGTTGCTCGTCCTGCGCCCGCGAGCCATAGACGAAAGTTTCGGCGCCGACGCGCTCGATGGCTTCCACCGTGAGCGGCAGGCCGATGCCGCCGGCGGGTGTCTCGTTGGTGATGACGAGATCCTCGGGACGGATGCCGACAATTCCGGCCGCGCCGACATTGCCGAGCTGCGACTTGATCTCCGCGGTCTGCGTCGACATCAGGTTCATCGGCGGCGCGCCGATGAAGGAGGCGACGAAGGTCGTCGCCGGCTTCTCGTAGATCGCAAGCGGATTGCCGACCTGCTCGACCTGGCCGCCATTCATCACCACCAGCACGTCGGCGAGTGTCATGGCTTCCAGCTGGTCGTGCGTGACATAGATCGACGTCGTGTTGAGCCGGCGCTGCAGCTTGCGGATCTCGACCCGCATCGCGATGCGCAGTTTTGCATCGAGGTTGGAGAGCGGCTCGTCGAACAGAAACACTTTCGGCTGGCGCACGATGGCGCGGCCCATCGCGACGCGCTGGCGCTGACCGCCGGAGAGCTGCCGCGGCTTGCGCTCCAGCATCGGCGCGAGCTCGAGGATGCGCGCGGCTTCACCGACACGGGTCTTGATCTCGGCTTCCGCCATGCCGCGGTTGCGCAGGCCATAGGCCATGTTGTTGTAGACGCTCATATGCGGATAGAGCGCGTAGTTCTGGAACACCATCGCGATGTCGCGATCGGCGGGCTCGACCTGGTTGACGACGCGGCCGCCGATGTCGACCTCGCCGCCGGTGACGGTCTCGAGACCTGCGACCATGCGCAGCAGCGTGGACTTGCCGCAGCCGGAGGGACCAACCAGCACGCAGAACTGGCCGTCGCCGACGTCGACATTGACGCCTTTGATCGCCTCGAAGCCGCCCGGATAGGTCTTGCGGACGTTGCGCAGGGTGACGTTAGCCATTGAAACTCACTACTTCTCGGTTTCGACCAGACCGCGGACGAACAATTTCTGCATCACGACGACGACGAACACCGGCGGCAGCATCGCCAGCACGGCGGTCGCCATCACCACCGGCCATTCGGTCAGCGCGTCGGTGGTGGTGATCATCTTGCGGATGCCGATCTGGATGGTCTGCATGTCGTCGCGGGTGGTGATCAGCAGCGGCCAGAGATACTGGTTCCAGCCGAGGATGAAGAGGATCACGAACAGCGCCGCCATGTTGGTGCGCGACAGCGGCAGCAGCGTATCCCAGAAGAAGCGGAAGGGACCCGCGCCATCGATGCGCGAGGCCTCCAAAAGTTCGTCCGGCACCGTCATGAAGAACTGGCGGAACAGCAGCGTCGCGGTGGCGGAGGCGATCAGCGGCAGCGACAGGCCGGCATAGCTGTCGAGCATGTGCAAATCGGCGACGATCTTGTAGGTCGGATAGATACGCACCTCGACCGGCAGCATCAGCGTGATGAAGATGATCCAGAAGATCGCCATCCGGAACGGGAAGCGGAAATAGACGATCGCATAGGCCGAGATGATCGAGATCGCGATCTTGCCGACCGCGATCATCAGCGCCATCACCAGCGAGTTCAGCATCATGTTGCCGACCGGCTCGCGGGTCGAGCCGCTCGTGCCGACGAAGATGGTCTGGTAGTAGGTCTGCAGGAAATGGCCGCCCGGCAGCAGCGACATCTGCCCGTTGGCGATCACCGCATTGTCCTGCGTCGAGGCGACGAAGGCGAGATAGACCGGGAAGGCGACGATCGCGATCCCGATCCAGAGAATGATATGGGCGATGTAGCGCCGAAAGCCCTCGTCCTCGACCATCAGTAGGTCACCTTGCGTTCGACGAAGCGGAACTGGATGCCGGTCAGCACGATCACCATGATCATCAGGATCACCGACTGCGCCGCGGAGCTGCCGAGGTTTCCGCCGAGCAGGCCGTCGGTATAGACCTTGTAGACCAGCGTCTCCGTCGACTTGCCGGGACCGCCGCGGGTCATCGTATCGATGATGCCGAACGTGTCGAAGAAGGCGTAGACGATGTTGACGACGAGCAGGAAGAAGATGGTCGGCGACAGCAGCGGGAAGGTCACGGTCCAGAACCGCCGCATCGGGCGCGCGCCGTCGATCGCGGCGGCCTCGAACACGCTCTTCGGGATGCTGGCGAGGCCCGCGAGGAAGAACAGGAAATTGTAGGAGATCTGCTTCCAGGCTGCTGCGAGGATGATCAGTGCGGCCGCCTGATTGCCGTCGAGCAGCGGATTCCAGTCGATGCCCATGCCGCGCAGGTAGCGCGACAGCACGCCGAGCGAGGGATGCAGCATGAAGATCCAGAGCACGCCGACGACCGGCGGCGCCACGGCGTAGGGCCAGATCAGCAGCGTGCGATAGAGTGCGCCGCCGCGCAGCGGCTTGTCGGCCATGACAGCGAGCAGCAGTGCGAACGACAGCGAGGAGACCGCGATCGCGAACGAGAAGAAGAAGGTCCGGAGGATCGCCTCGAAATAGGCGGGCTCACTGAACAGCTCGACGTAATTGTCGAACCAGACGAAGCTCGTCGACAGGCCGAAGGCGTCCTGGAGCAGGAAGGACTGGATGACGGCCTGCACGGCCGGCCAATAGAAGAAAATCAGGACGATCGCGAGCTGCGGTGCAACCAGCGCGTACGGCAACAGCTTTGATTGGAAAATTGCGTTCTTTTGCATGACGTCCGGGGGAAGCGGCAGGCCGCGGGATGCGGC
>JAEWBW010000480.1 GCA_023390955.1 Pseudomonadota bacterium | reverse complement strand
GGAACGAGCGGCGGCGCCATGAACGTTTCTGGAAACACACCGAACGAGCCCGCTACCTCCTCGAGCGGCTTCTGCTTGTCGGCCCAGTGCAAGGCTGTGTAGTCGAAGCCGTGCACGATGGTGGGTTTGACGACATCGAAATAGGGCGAGATATCGAAGTCGCGGGGCATGTAGAGCGAGGAGTCGCGGATGTGCAGGATCTCGCGGCGCGCGGCGCGGCTGCCGGCCTTGGTGATTTTCGGCAGGATCGGATAGCGCACCGCGTCGAAGGCCTGCGCGATCAGCGCGGAGCAGATGATCTTGGTCGGATCACCCGAGCCGAGCGCGATCATGCGCCGCCGCCAGCGCTGCGGCACCGGCAGCGGGATCAGGAAGCGCATCAGGTCCAGAATGTTTTTCGTGTCGTAGCCGAAGCCGATGCGGTTGATGGCGTAGCGGCAGACCGTGTGACGGTCCTCGTAGGACAGGCCGACCGGGCGGCACAGGCGGGTGTGATACGGGAAATATTTCGACAGCGGCGCAGAGGTGACGCCCTCGCCGATATTGGCCTCGATCAGCACATGCTCTTCGCCGTCGGGCTCGACGGCGCCGTCGACGGGACCGACATAGAGCGCGGCATGCGACCAGGTCGACTGCGTCAGATATTTGATGATGCCGGAAATCCGGTTGTTGCCTTCGACGAGAAGCACGTCGCCGGGCTGCATCAGCCCGCGAAGATGCTCGGGATCGCTCGGCGTAAATGGCTCATAGCCCGGCACCTCCTTCGAGAGGTACTGGGCAATCAGCTGCCCGACTGAATCAAGGACCGTCCCCATCTCACTCCCCCACAGCCTTTTCCGGCTGCTTTTTTCCTTTCTCTATCATGGTCGACACGCGTTGCAATTTGGTTCATTCCGCGATCGGGTCAAGCACGATTGATTCACCATGATGGTTGCCGTGCCGCATCAGATGCGGCAAGGTTCGCCAACTGTTCCCGTTTGCTGCAAGTCCCCGGAAACCATGAACATGACAATCACGCGGCGCGGCTTTCTATCGGCGTCCGCGGCATTGGCTGCAACGCCGGTCCTGCGCGCGACTGCCGCACCCCTGCCGCGCGACGCCGACATCGTCGTGATCGGTGCGGGCGCGGCCGGCATTGCCGCTGCGCGGCGTGTGATGGCGGCGAACCGCAAGGTGATCGTGGTCGAGGCCGGCAACCAGATCGGCGGCCGTTGCATCACGGACAGCACCACCTTCAGCGTGCCGTTCGATCGCGGCGCACGCTGGATGCACAATCCCGAAACCAATCCGATGATCAGGCTGGCGCGCAATGCCGGGCTTGATGTCCTGCCGGCGCCGCCGGGCCAGAAGATGCGGATCGGCCGCCGCAACGCACGCGCCGGCGAGACCGAGGAATTCCTGGCGGCGCTGGTGCGCGCCAATCGCGCCATCGACGAGGCCTCGCGCGGCAAGCTCGATACATCCTGCGCCTCCGTTCTGCCCAAGGACCTCAATGACTGGGCGGGCGCGACCGAATTCCTGCTTGGCGCGAATTTCGCCGGCAAGGATCTCAAGGAGCTCTCGGCCATCGACAAGGCGCGCGCGCAGGATCGCAATGCCGCGATCGCGTGCCGGCAGGGCCTCGGCACGCTGATCACGAAGCTTGGCGAGCAGGCGCCGGTGGCGCTGTCGACCCCGGCAAGCCGCATCGCCTGGAGCAACCGTGATGTCAGCGTCGAGACGCCCTCCGGAAAGATCGTCGCACGCGCCGCCATCGTCACGGTCTCGACCAATGTCCTGGCCGCGGGCGCGATCAAGTTCGCGCCCGACATTCCCAAGCGCACGCTGGATGCTGTGGGCAAGCTCGGCCTCGGCAGCTACGACCACATCATGGTCGAGCTGCCCAACAATCCGCTGGGGCTCGCGCGTGACGACGTGCTGATCGAGCAGAGCAACTCGACCCGCACGGCGATGCTGCTCGCCAACATCGGCGGCTCCGCGCTGTGCGCGATCGACGTCGGCGGCTCGTTCGGCCGCGATCTCTCCGCGCAGGGTGAGCCGGCAATGGCCGCCTTCGCGAAGGAATGGCTGACAAAGCTGTTCGGCGGCGAGGCAACCGCGGGGATCAAGAAGGTCAGTGCGACGCGCTGGAATGCGTCGCCTTTCGTGATGGGGGCGATGTCGGCGGCGTCCCCCGGCGGCCAGCTCTCGCGCAGGGTTTTGACCGAGCCGATCGGGTGCATGTATCTCGCGGGCGAGGCCACCCATGAGACGCTGTGGGGCACGGTCGACGGCGCCTGGGAAAGCGGTGAGCGCGCGGCGGAGGCAGCACTGCGCCGGATCGGTGCGCTCAAGGACGAGCCTGCCGATGTCCCGACGCAGTCGACCAGGAAGCGCAAGGCGCGGCCGCAGAACTAAGGGGTCGTCCTGGCGAAAGCCAGGACCCATAGCCACCGAATCCAGTTTGGCGAAGACTCATGGTGACCAGTTCTCGCTACAACGTCTCCCTGGGGTAATGGGTCCCTGCGTTCGCAGGGACGACCCATGGAGAGAGCTAGCGCAGCACGCCGTCCAGCGCCGGCAATCCAAAGATCACCGCCAAGGCGATCAGCGCGTAGCAGATACCGCGAAACACTGTTTCGCTGGCGCGGCCGAACAGCGATGCGCCGAAGGCGATGCCGATCGCGTAGACCGGACCGGCGATGCAGGAGAGCAGCAGCGAGTCGCGCGTGATCAGGCCTGCCGTCAGATAGCTGATCATCGAGAAGATGCCCGACGCGCCGAAGAACAGCAGGATGTTGGCGCGCGCCACCGGCGCGGCGATCGGACGGCCAAGCCAGTAGCCGACGATCGGCGGGCCGCCGGTCTGCGCCAGACCGCTGCAGAAGCCGGAGAGGCCGCCGATGCCGACCGACAACCAGACATGATCCTTGCCGCGATAGCGCCATCCGGACAGCAGCAGCAACAGCAACGCAGCGACGAAGCAGGAGATGATCCAGCGCGTGGTGATGGGATCGAGCACGCTGAGGAAGTAGGTGCCGACAGGCACGCCGACGAGCGCGCCGAGCACGATCACCGCAGTGGCCTTGCGGTCCGCCTTGCGCCAGGCGTCGGGCAACAAGGGTGCGGCGGCGATGAAATCAACGACCAGCAGAAATGCCGCGACGAGCTTTGGTGATGCCACGCTGCTCGCGAGCGGCATGAAGATCAACGCCGCGCCGAAGCCCGAAAAGCCGCGCGCGGTGCCTGAGACGAAGGCGATGGCGCAGAGCGCCATCGCAATGGTGAGGCTGACGTCCTTCGGCAGGAAGTCGGCAACACTCATCATGCGCAAATTTTCTCGCACATGATGTTGTCCGAAAACCGCTTCACACTTTTCGGCATCATGCGCGGAGCGTGCCGCCCGTCTTCTTCGTCACCTCGGCCACGATCTTCGTCGCCACGGCGTCGATTTCCTGGTCAGTCAGCGTCTTCTCGCGCGGCTGGATCGTCACCGCGATCGCGATCGACTTCTTGCCGTCGTCGATGCCCTTGCCTTCATAGACGTCGAACACGGTGACGCCGGTGATCAGCTTCTTGTCGACGCCCTGCGCCGCACGCACGATGTCGCCGGCCTTCACGGCGCGGTCGACGATGAAGGCGAAGTCGCGCGACACCGGCTGGAAGGCCGACAGCTCGATCAACGGCTTTGCGCGGGTCGGCTTCTTCTTCGCCTCGGGCACGCGGTCGAGGATCACCTCGAACGCCATCAGCGGACCGTCGGCGCCGAGCGCTTCGAGCGCGCGCGGATGCATCTCGCCAAAATAGCCGAGCACGTTCTGCGGGCCGATCTGGATCGTGGCCGAACGTCCCGGATGCATCCATGCCGCGCCACCGGGAACGATCTGCAGTGCTTGCATCGGCGCGCCGGCGGCGGCCAGCACCGCGAGCGCATCGGCCTTGGCGTCGAACACATCGGCGGATGCCGAGCCGGACCAGTCACGACCGAGGCCCTTTGACGAGGCAAAGCCGCGGCGGACGCCGGAAGCCGCCATGAACTGATCCTGCGGACGATCACCCTTGAAAATCTGACCGACCTCGAACAGCGCGACGTCGCCAAAGCCGCGATCGGCATTGGCCTGCGCGGCGGCGATCAGTCCGGCCAGCAGGCTCGGCCGCATGTCGGAGAGGTCAGCCGCGATCGGGTTCGCCACCTCGAGCTGGCGCTTGCCGCCGCCGAACAGCTCGGCCGCGGGCTTCGAGATGAATGACCAGGTCACGGCTTCCACCATGCCGCGGCCCGCGAGCGCGCGCTTGGCGCGGCGGGTGCGCAGCTGCAGCGGTGTCAGCACCGGCTTGCGTGCGTCCTCGCCGCGTTCGAACGGCGTCATCGGCACCTTGTCGACGCCGTAGACGCGCACGATCTCCTCGACGATGTCGGCCTTGCCGTGCACGTCGGTGCGCCAGGAGGGAACGGCGATCTTCACCACCGGACCGCTGCCGGCCATCATGAAGCCGAGACGGGTGAGGATGAGCTTCATTTCCACCTGCGGCACCTCGATGCCGGAGAGGCGCTTGACCTCGGTCAGCGGGAAGTCGATCACGCGATCGTCGCCAAAGGTCTTGCCGACCACGACGTTCTCCGACGGCGTGCCGCCGCAGAGCTCCATCACCAGCTTGGTGGCGAGCTCGAGCCCGGGCACCATGAAGGACGGATCGACGCCGCGCTCGAAGCGATAGCGCGCATCCGAATTGATGCCGAGCTTGCGGCCGGTCTGGGCGATGTTGATCTCGTTCCACAGCGCCGATTCGATCAGCACGTCGGTGGTGCCTTCGTCGCAGCCCGAGGCCTCGCCGCCCATGATGCCGGCGAGCGACTCGACGCCGTGATCATCGGCGATGACGCAGATCGCGGGATCGAGATTGTAGGTGCGGCCGTCGAGCGCCAGCAGCGTCTCGCCGTCGCGCGCGTGGCGGACGGTGAGGTTGCCCTTGACCTTCTTGGCGTCGAACACGTGCAGCGGGCGCGCGCGGTCGTAGGTCATGAAGTTGGTGATATCGACCAGCGCGTTGATCGGGCGCAGCCCGATCGCGGTCAGCCGCTTCTGCAGCCATTCCGGCGACGGGCCGTTCTTGACGCCGCGCACGAGGCGCAGCGCAAAGCCCGGGCACAGCGTGGCGTCTTCGACCGTGACCTTCACCGGGCACGGGAATTCGCCCTTGATCGGCTTGATCGCGGGATCCCTGAACTTGCCCATGTCGGCGGCGGCGAGATCGCGCGCGATGCCGTGCACGCCGGTGCAATCCTGCCGGTTCGGCGTCAGATTGATCTCGATCATGGGATCGCCGAGGCCGGCCCACTCGGCATAGCCGGCGCCGATCGGCGCATCGGCCGGCAATTCCATGATGCCGTCATGGTCGTTGGAGATCTGCAGCTCAGCCGCCGAGCACAGCATGCCGCGGCTCTCGACGCCGCGGATGGTGCCGATGCCCAGCGTGATGTCCTTGCCGGGAATGTAGGTGCCGGGCGGCGAGAACACGCTGACGAGACCGGTTCGCGCATTCGGCGCGCCACACACGACCTGCACCGGCGCGCCACCGTCGCCGGTGTCGACCATGCAGACGCGCAGGCGGTCGGCATTCGGATGCTGCTCGGCCGAGATCACCTTCGCGATGGTGAACGGCTTCAGCGCCTTCGCCTTGTCCTCGATGTTCTCGACCTCGAGCCCGATCATGGTGAGCTTGTCGGCGAGCTTTTCCAGCGGCTCGTCGGTGTCGAGATGGTCCTTGAGCCAGGAGAGCGTGAATTTCATTGTGCCGTTCCTAGAAAACCTCGATCAGGCGAAAGCGTTCGCACATGAGCATCATGTCTTCGCGAAACTTGCCTAGCCGACCGAAATAATTGCGATGCGCGTTGCGCCAGTAATCGAGGCTGCGATCACCTTCGCCCTCGTCGAAGGCAAAGTTCGCTTCCACCTCGCCGAAGCGGCGATAGCTCACTTCGGTCGTTTCGATGATGCAGCGCGGTTCTCCGCTGCCGTTGAGCACGATCCAGCGTTCGCCAGGTGACGAGGTATTGGGCTCGTCCTCGGTGCTGCAGGTCGCGGTCTTGACGCCCCGGATCACGAGATCCAGCAACTCGTCGGCCAGCGCCGGTCCGTCGCCGAAGGCGAATGACCGCAGGCCGCGATATTGCTCCGGGACGGCGCTCAAATTCACGTGCTCAATCCCCCCGCTAGCGTGGGCACTTCGAGCGGCTTGAAGCCGTAATGCGACAGCCAGCGGACATCGCTCTCGAATAGCTGGCGCAGATCGGCGATGCCGTATTTCAGCATGGCGATGCGGTCGATGCCCATGCCCCAGGCAAAGCCCTGGTACTCGTCGGGATCGATGCCGCAGGCGCGCAGCACGTTCGGATGCACCATGCCGCAGCCGAGAATCTCGAGCCAATCCTCGCCCTCGCCGAAGCGGATCTCGCCCTTGTCGCGGCGGCACTGGATGTCGACTTCCAGCGACGGCTCCGTGAACGGGAAGAACGACGGACGAAAGCGCATGTTGATGTGGTCGACCTCGAAGAACGCCTTGCAGAACTCGTGCAGGATCCATTTGAGGTGGCCGAGATGCGAGTGCTTGTCGATGACGAGCCCCTCGACCTGGTGAAATTGCGGCGTGTGGGTCGCATCCGAATCGATGCGGTAGGTGCGGCCCGGACAGATCACGCGGATCGGCGGCTTCTGGCTCAGCATCGTGCGCACCTGCACCGGCGAGGTGTGGGTTCGTAGCAGCATGCGCGAGCCGTCTTCCTTCGGATGGAAGAAGAAGGTGTCGTGCATCTCGCGCGCGGGATGGCCTTCCGGAAAATTCAGCTTGGTGAAGTTGTAGTCGTCGGTCTCGACGTCAGGACCTTCGGCGACCGAGAAGCCCATGTCGGCGAAGATCGTGGTCAGCTCGTCCCAGACCTGGCTGAGCGGATGGATGCGGCCGCTCTCGGCCGGCGCCTCGCGCACGGGCAGGGTGACGTCGATGGTCTCGGCCGCAAGGCGTGCATCGAGCGCCGCCGATTTCAGGACGTCGCGCCGCTCGGTGAGCGCCTGCGTAACCTTGTCCTTGGCGAGATTGATCGCCGCGCCCTGCGTCTTGCGCTCGTCGGGCGACATCTTGCCGAGCGTTGCGAGCAGCGCGGAGATCGAGCCCTTCTTGCCGAGCGCAGCGACGCGCACGGCTTCGAGCGCGGCTTCGTCGCTCGCGGCCGCAATGTCGGCGATGATCTGGGATTCGAGGGTGGCAAGATCGGTCATGGCAATCCCTTTTGGCCAGGATGCTTAGCCGATGCTCCTAGCCGGTCATGCCGGGGGCTTGTCCCCGGCATCCACGTCTTACAGCGTTGCGATGGGAAAGCCGCAATCGGCCGGGACGTGCCCGGCCATGACGGCTTTGCGAACTTCGCGGGAGGTACGGCTTACGCCGCGAGCGCAGCCTTGGCCTTCTCGGCGATCAGCTGGAACGACGCGGGCTCGTTGATGGCGAGATCCGACAGCACCTTGCGATCCACGGTGATGCCCGACTTGGCGAGACCGTCGATAAATCGGCTATAGGTCAGGCCGAACGGACGCACGGCGGCGTTGAGGCGCTGGATCCAGAGCGCGCGGAACGTCCGCTTCTTGCGCTTGCGGTCGCGGAACGCGTACTGCGCGGCCTTCTCGACGGCCGGCTTGGCGGCGCGGATGGTGTTCTTGCGGCGGCCATAGAAACCCTTGGCGGCCTTGTAGACTTTCTTGTGCTTGGCGTGGGCGGTCACACCGCGTTTGACGCGAGACATGACTGAAATCCTTCAGGGATGGAATTGGTGACGGGATCACCGCGCGGGCGCGGCTGGCTTAAGGCAATGAGGCGACGCGATCAGGCGTTCGGCAAGAAGTACTTCTTGACGTTGTCGCCGTCGGTCTTGAACAGCACGCGGGTACCGCGCAGCTGACGGATCTGCTTCTTCGTCCGCTTGATCATGCCGTGACGCTTGCCGCGCTGGGCGTGCATCACTTTGCCGGTGGCAGTCACCTTGAAGCGCTT
>JAEWBW010000462.1 GCA_023390955.1 Pseudomonadota bacterium | reverse complement strand
GTGTTGGCGCCGTTGACCATGATGTCGGCGATGTCGTCGCGCGACAGCAGCGGCTCGAGCGGACCGTAGCCGAGCACGTCGTTGCAGATGTCGTCGAGCAGCTCTTCCTGCTCGGCGATCGACATCACGATGTTCTTGATCGCGATGATCTCGTTGACGATGTCGCGGATTTCTTCGCGCGCAGACTCCGAATCCAGCTTGGCGAGCTGGGCGAGGTCGATGGCCTCGATCAGAGCGCCGAAGATGGTCGCCTTGACCTCGTAGTAGTTGTCCGAGCGGCGGTTCTCCATGGACGGAGAGGGCGGCGCCTTGGCGGGCGCAAGCGGCGGCGACGCGATGGCCGGGGGCGGCGGCGCGCGCGAAACGGTCGGCGCCGGAGCCTGGACAGGCTCGGGCGACACGGCGCCGGGCTTCGGAGCCCGGGTATCTGTGTCTGTTCCGCTACGCTTACCGAACACTTAACAACTCCATACGGACGCTATTTTCCCCGTAACTTCTCAATCAGGGGTGAAAGGAAGGAGGACTTTTGCTTTTTCGTCTCGCTGCGCCCGGTCAGGCGCTGCGCGATCTGCAGGAAGATATCGATCGTCTTATGGTTCGCGGCGATTTCCGCGATCATCTGGCCGTTATTGGCCGCGGAACCGAAGGTCTGCGGCTCGAACGGGATCAGGGCGATCGGCTCGCTCTCGATCGCCTTTGCGAACTCGGCCGCGGCGATCTCCGGGCGCTTGGGAACGCCGACCTGGTTCAGGCAGTAGAGCGGCGGCCGGTCATTGGGCCGGGCGGCCTTCAGCAGGTCGTACAGGTTCTTGGTGTTGCGCAGATTGGCGAGGTCCGGCGCCGCCACGATCAGGATGTCATCGGCCCCGATCAGTGCGCGCTTGGTCCAGCCCGACCATTGGTGCGGAATGTCCAGCACGATGCAGGGCATGGTCGCCCGCAGCGTGTCGAACACAGCGTCGAAGGCGTCGGTGCCGAAATCATAGACCCGGTCGAGCGTCGCGGGCGCGGCCAGCAGGCTCAGATGGTCGGTGCACTTGGACAGCAGGCGGTCGACGAAGGCGGTATCGATGCGGTCGGGCGAGAACACGGCGTCCGCGATGCCCTGCGGCGGGTCCTGGTTGTAGTCGAGCCCGGCGGTGCCGAAGGCGAGGTCGAGATCGGCGACCACCGCGTCCATCGCGAGGTCGCGCGCGATCGCCCAGGCGACGTTGTGGCTGATGGTGGAGGCGCCGACGCCGCCCTTGGCGCCGACCACGGCGATGATGCGGCCGACCGCCTTGGCTTCCGGCGCCGAGAACAGATTGCAGATCGATCGCACGACGTCGATCGTGCCGACCGGCGCGAGCACGTAGTCGCTGACGCCACGGCGAACCAGCTCGCGGTACAGCGCCACGTCGTTGACCCGTCCGATCACGATGACCCTGGTGCCGGCATCGCAGACGGTGGCGAGCTGGTCGAGGCCGCCCAGCAGGTCGGTCCGGACGTCGCCTTCCAGTACGATCACGTTCGGGGTCGGCGCGGAGCGATAGGCCTCGATGGCGGCGGCCATGCCGCCCATCTGGATCTTGAGGTGGGCCTTGCCCAGCCGGCGATCCTCGCCGGCCGCCTGTACGGCAGCGGCGGTCTCGACCGTCTCGCAGAAGGCCTGGACCGAAACGCGCGGTGCGGGGGCAATATGCTCCTCTACCGGCGGCGGCGGGGCCTGCGGCTCCTCTTCCTGAGTCTGGCGGGCGTAGCTGATCATTTGCCGGTGTCGCTGAGTTTGGCCTTGTCGGCTTCGGGATAGACGGTCGTAGACGTGGTGCCCTTGCGGTATTTTTCGAGGCCGGTGATGCGGCGGGCCGTGTAGGCAGGAGTTTCGGGCCGCGGCTGCTCGATATCCGTCGGGTTGTCGACCATCGCCGCGAGGTTACGCTGCGAGGAGCAGCCGAAATTGTAGTAGGACTTGTTCTCAAACCAGCTCTTGTTCTTGATCGATGGGCCGAGATCCTCGGGCCACAGGCCGCAAGGGCCCGCGACGGCCGCGATCTTCGAGTAGGTCAACCGGATCGGCGGCAGGAATTTTGGATCCTCCGGACGATACGGGCGCACGATCACGCCGCGCGGCGGGATGCCGGCTGCGGCCAGGATCGCCTGGATTTCGCGCAGCGACTCCGCGGCCGGCCGCGCGTTCGGCGTGCCCGAGGGCATGTCGATATGGATCGCGCCGGTGCCTTCATGCACCCAGTTCGAGGCCACGCCCATGACGTCCGCGCGCTGTGCCGCAGTCAGGCCGCCGCGTGCGTGGCCGACGAACACGACGATCGAGCGATTCTGTTCCTCGATGGCGATCGGGTGGCGCTGCTTGTAGTCGTCGGGCACGGACGCCGTCACCACCGGGTCGGTGTGCGTGCAAGCGCCGAGCGCCAAGGCGATACCGACGAGCACGCCGCCGAGGCGGGCGGCGCGGTCGCGAATCTGGGGTGGTTGCATGGTCATTCTCGAAGTCCCCGTTCGCCTCAGTCGGTGATGAAGCCGTAGGTGCCGCGGTAATTCCGCGCCGGATCGGTCCGGCCGGGCACGCCATAGATGCGGTTGATGTTGCCGATCAGGTCGGCCTGCGGATCGGACGGGGCGGCGAAGCCGTCATCCGGACGCGACAGGTCCTTCTGCGCCACGGCGCGCACCACATAGGGCGTCACGAGCACGACGAGTTCGGTCTGGTTGTTGACGTAGTAGCGGCTGCGGAACAGCGTTCCCAGCACCGGCAGCTGCATCAGGCCGGGCAATCCGTTGATCGCCTGCTTGGTCTGCTCCTGGATCAGACCGGCCATCGCCATCGCGCCGCCGGAGGGAATTTCCAGCGTGGTTTCGGCGCGGCGGGTCCTGATCGAGGGCACCGTCAGCGAGTTGACCGAGGTCGAGGTGACGGCCTGTGACAGCGTGATCGAATTGTCGTTGGAGAGCTCCGACACTTCGGTCATCACGCGCAGGCTGATCTTGCCCTCGGTGAGCACGACCGGCGTGAAGTTGAGCGAGATACCGAACTTCTTGAAGCTGATCTGGGTGGTACAGACATGCGTGGCGGGATCGCACGCATAGCCGGCCGGCACCGGGAATTCGCCGCCGGCGATGAAGGTCGCCGACTCGCCGGAGATCGCGGTCAGGTTCGGTTCGGCCAGCGTGCGCACTACGCCGGCGGTCTCCATCGCGCGGAGCGTTGCCTGCACCGACGGCGTCGAGCCGAACGAGGTGGTGAGGTTGTTGCCGGACACCAGGTTGCGGCCGTAGGCGGTGAACGGGTTGGAATTGTTGAAGTTCACCACCGCGGTGCCGTAGTTGAGGCTGGCGGAGAGGTCGATGCCGAGCTGCTTGACGATGTTGCGCGCGACTTCGGCGACCGTCACCTTCAGCATGACCTGGTCGCGGCCGCGCACGGCGATCGAGTTCACCACCTTGTCGGCGCCGCCGGCGATGCGGGCGGCGATGTCGTTGGCCTGCTGCGCCTCCATCGGGTTCGCCGCCGAGCCGGTCAGCACCACGCCTTCGCCGAGGCCGTCGATCTGGATGTCGGAGTTGGGCAGGATCTGCCGGAGCAGGGCGCGCGCGCCGTTCAGGTCGCGCTTGACCGCGATGTCATAGGCCGCGATCTGCTGGCCGGCGGAATCGAAGAAAACGATGTTGGTCTGGCCGACCGCTGCGCCAATGATGTAGGCGCGCTGCGCCGAGCGCACCACGGCGTTGGCGATCTTGGGATCGGCGACCAGCACATCCTTGATGTCGCGCGGCAGGTCGATCACGATGGACTT
>JAEWBW010000341.1 GCA_023390955.1 Pseudomonadota bacterium | reverse complement strand
GCCGTGGAGTACTCGTCGAGCAATTGTTCGAGCCGCCGCAATCCTTCCGGCACCGCGGATGGCGCCAGCGGCGGCGGCAGATGGCCAATGGTGACTGCGCCGATCCGCCGCTTGGCCTGCGCGGCCTCGCCGGGATCGTTGACGATGAAGGGATAGATCACGGGCAGATCGCCGATCAGCGCCTCGGGCCAGCACGCGGACGACAGTGCAACGGATTTTCCCGGCAGCCACTCCAGCGTGCCATGCGCGCCCATATGCACGACGGCAGCAATCCCCTGCTGCCGGAGCCAGAGATAGAACGCGACATAGGCGTGACGCGGTGTGCGGGCGAGGTCGTGATAGTCGGCATCGCGCGTGGTCGTGTCGCCACGCTCCGGCTGCACCGCGACGATCGACTTGCCACTCGCGATGGCTGCAAAGTGAAATGCACCATCACGACAGCAGGGATCATCCTCGACCGCGCCCCAGATGCGCGCGAGATCGTCCTGCAAGGTTTTCGGAAACTGCGCGAGCGCCGCGCGGTATTCAGCAACGCTCCAGGTCAAGGTCTGCGTCAGCAAGGTCTCGCCGAGGCCAGCGTGCGGCGCCACATCGAAACCGGCTTCGCCGAGATCGGACAGCAGCGCATCGACGGATGCGAGCGCATCGAGCCCGACGGCATGCGCGATCTGATGCGGACGGCCGGGATAGTTGGAGAGCACGATGGCCAGCCGCTTTTCGCCCGCGGGAATCTCCGCCAGCCGGCGCCAGGCCGCAACGCGCGCCACGACAGCATTGACCCGCTCCTCGTCCGGCCGATGCGCCAGATGCGAGAATTGCAGATCGGGGTCGCGCTCCGCCGCCGACTTGAAACTCACCACGCCCGTGAACAGGCGGCCATCGACCTCGGGCAGCACGACATGCATCGCGAGGTCGCCCGGCGAGAGACCGCGCAGCGACTCGGCCCAGTCCTCTTTCCGCGCAGTCGACAGCGCGACCTGGAACACGGGACAAGCCACGGCATCGAACGGCGTTGTGCCATCGTCGCCAGCCGCGGAGAATGCTGTGGCGTTGACAATCGCTGCGGGCGGACACTGCGCAAAATGCGCACCAAACCAATCCGCAACACCGGCCGCCTTCAGCGAGGTGACGAACACGCCCCAGGCGTCAAATCCCTTCTCGCGCAGCGCTGCGATCAACGCATCGACCGGACCGGTGTCGGCTGCTGTGAGATAGGAGCGGTAGAAACTGACGAGCGCACGCCGCTTGCCGGCAGGATCCGGCAGCGCGGTCACGACACCGCGCGCGGGATCGTAGAACCCGATCTCGGGAACATTCATCTCGCCCGTGACCGGGCCCGCATAGAGTCCCGATGCCAGCGCGAGCTGAGCGATCGCAGCTTGTGCCGCGACCGGCCCGCCGGTGTCGCACAGCACTTTGAGCCGCCGCAGTGTCGAGACCGGAAGAGTCGAGTATTCATCGAGCCGCGTGTCGTCGCGGCCATCAGCCGGCAGCACCGCCAGGACTATGCCGCGGTCTCTTGCGAGCTGTTGCAGGGCCGCCAGGCCATAGACCCAATAGGACTCGCCGCCGATCAGGCGGATCAGAATGCCTCGCGCCTGCGAGAGCGTGCGTTCGACATAGGTGTCCACCGACAGCGGATGGCGCAGCTCGGCGAGATTGGCGAGCCGCAGCGAGGGCAGCTTGTCCCGCCCGCGCCGCCAGCCGGCCGCAAATGCCGCAAGGTCGGAGTCCGAGAACGAGAGCACCACGAGATCGGCCGGATCCTGGCCGATGTCCCTGGGTGTCGCAGTCTCCTCGAGACCGCGGCTCTCGCGGAAGACGACGTGCATCAGATGCCTAATCCCGCCCTGATCGCGGCTTCGTCGATATCACCGTGCTCGCCGATCACGACGAGCTTTGACTGCCGGGAGCCAGCGCCCCAGGGCTTGTCGAACTGATGGCGCACGCGTTCGCCGACCGCCTGCAACAACAGGCGCATCGGCTTGCCGGAAACCGCGATGTAGCCCTTCGCGCGCAGCACGTTTTGCTCGCGCGCCAAGCGCTGGATCGAGGCAACCAGCGCATCGATATCCGCGACCTCCGGCAGATCGATCACGACGGAGGCAAAATCATCGTGCTCGTGATCGTCCTCGCCGTCGTGATGCGACGGGCGCGCGGCAAGATCGTTCTCCGCGGCGGCTTCAAGGCCGAGGATCAGGCGCGCATCGATCGCGCCATCGGTCACCGGCAGCATCGGCACGCGGCGCGGCATCTCGGCCGTGATCACCGCCTTGGCCGCCTCGATGCCGGCGCTACCGGCGAGGTCCGCCTTCGTCAACAGCACGATGTCGGCGCAGGCGATCTGGTCCTCAAAGACTTCCGAGAGCGGCGTCTCATGATCGAGATTTTCATCGGCCGCGCGCTGGGCTTCCACCGCAACGGGATCCGGGGCGAAGCGTCCGGCGGCAACGGCTTCCGCGTCCGCAAGCGCAATCACGCCGTCCACGGTGATGCGCGAGCGGATCTCCGGCCAGTCGAACGCCTTCAGCAGCGGTTTTGGCAGCGCCAGGCCCGAGGTCTCGATCAGGATGTGATCGGGCCGCACCGGACGTGCCAGCAGTTGCTCCATGGTCGGAATGAAATCGTCGGCGACGGTGCAGCAGATGCAGCCATTGGCGAGTTCGACGATGTTTTCCTCCGGACAGTTCGCATCCGCACAGGATTTCAGGATCTCGCCGTCGACGCCTTCGCTGCCGAACTCGTTGACGAGCACCGCGAGCTTCTTGCCGTTGGCATTGGCGAGCAGATGCTGGATCAGCGTGGTCTTGCCCGATCCGAGAAAGCCGGTGACGACCGTGACCGGGACCTTTGCGAGATTGTTCATTCAGCGGCCTCCGGCACGACGGCAAGTGGGGGAATGCGCGCAAGCGATTGCTTGCGGAAGATTTCGGGACGAGTGCGCCAGGGCACGATGCCATCGGGCGCCGCGGCGTAGGCGGCAGCGCCCGCGGCCACATCGGCAGCATTGGCCTCCGACAGGCGGCCATAGACATAGGACCAGCGGCCCGGCGCGCTGAGCGCGACCGAGCAGCCCTGGCTGCAGGCCGACAGGCATTCGACGGGAACCAGATTGACGCCCTCGGGCACGCCGGCATCGCGGATCGCGGCGTGCAAGCGCGCGCCCGGCGTGGCCTCGCCTTCGCCGACGGTTTGCCCGGCACGGCAGGTAATACAGACGTGAAGTGTGACGGTCATCGCCCCTTCCAGGATAAACAGCGGGAGGCGATGAGGTGCACGTCCTGCGCAAGTGGCGGTCCGTTTCCCCGTCGCGGAACACCCCGTCCGCCGGTCCAAAACTTTCGCGCTGGCAGGTCTCCCCGCTAGCGGAGCAGGGTTTTATCCCTTCGATCCCCGCCTTCCCGATCCCAGGGGATCAGTGGCTTCGGGCATCTCTCCGGTCACGGTCGCGGGGGCGGCTGCTTTTCAAACCCAAACCGTCCAAAAATCTTTCCGATTCTTGGGCCGATTCGAGCCCTATCGCATTCCCTCTTCGCCTGTCGTAGGACAGGAACCAACGCAGACCCACCATTTGCTTTGGGCTGCCACTTGTCAAGCCGAAGGACCCGGTCCGATGACGTCTGAAACCGCCCCTCCCACGACCGAGGAAAGCGACGCCCGGCACGCCGCCAAAATGGCGAAAATCAAGGTCGCCCGCGACAAGATCATGGCGACCAAGAGCGGCGAAAAGGGGCTGATCATCGTTCATACCGGCGCCGGCAAAGGCAAGTCCTCCTCGGCCTTCGGCATGATCGTTCGCTGCGTCGCCCATGGCCTGCCCTGCGCCGTCGTGCAGTTCATCAAGGGTGCATGGGATACCGGCGAGCGACGGCTGCTGACCGGCCATTTTGGCGAGCTCTGCCAGTTCCACGCCTTGGGCGAAGGCTTTACCTGGGAGACCCAGGACCGCGCCCGCGACATCGCCGCCGCCCGCGCCGGCTGGGAGAAGGCCAAGGAGCTGATCCTGGACGAGAACCTGCGCATGGTCGTGCTCGACGAGATCAACATCGCGCTGCGCTACGACTATCTCGACATCGCTGAGGTCGTCGACTTCCTCAAGACATCGAAGCCGCCGATGACGCATGTCGTGCTCACCGGCCGCAACGCCAAGGACGAGCTGATCGAGATCGCTGATCTCGTCACCGAGATGACGCTGGTGAAGCACCCATTCCGTTCCGGCATCAAGGCTCAAGCCGGCGTCGAGTTCTGAGCCCGTCCCGATGGCGCGCGCGTTGATGATCCAGGGAGCCGGCTCGGACGTGGGCAAGTCGCTCGTCGTTGCCGGTCTCGCGCGCGCTTTTACGCGCCGCGGGCTGCGCGTGCTCCCCTTCAAGCCGCAGAACATGTCGAACAACGCGGCTGTCACCGTCGACGGCGGCGAGATCGGCCGCGCGCAGGCACTGCAGGCACTCGCCGCCGGTGTCGAGCCGCACACCGACATGAACCCGGTGCTGCTCAAGCCCGAGACCGATGTCGGTTCTCAGGTGATCGTGCAGGGCAAGCGTATCGCCACCGCGCGCGCCCGTGAATATTCGGCGATGAAGCCGTCGCTGATGCCGGCTGTCCTGGAGAGTTTTGAGCGCCTGAAGGCGCGATCAGATCTGGTGCTGGTCGAGGGCGCCGGCAGTCCGGCTGAAGTGAATTTGCGCAAGGCCGACATCGCCAATATGGGCTTTGCCCGCAAGGCCGACGTCCCCGTGGTGCTGGTCGGCGACATCGACCGGGGCGGCGTCATCGCGCAGCTCGTCGGCATCAAGACGGTGATCGATCCTGATGATGCCGCGATGATTTTGGGATTTGTCATCAACAAGTTCCGCGGCGATCCCACGCTGTTCGACGACGGCTACAAGCTGATCGCAGCCAAGACGGACTGGCGCGGGTTTGGCGTGCTGCCGTGGTTTTCGCGTGCCGGCGAGCTGCCGGCCGAGGACGCGCTCGGGCTTGGTGATGCGCGAAAGCCCGGCCAATGCAAGATCGCGTGTCTCGCGCTGTCACGCATCGCCAATTTCGACGATCTCGACCCGCTCAAGCTGGAGCCCGGCGTCGATCTCGTGATGGTCCGCCCCGGCGAAGCAATCCCCGGTGATACCAGGCTCGTCATCATCCCCGGCTCCAAATCGACCCGCGGCGACCTCGCCTTTCTGCGCGCGCAGGGCTGGGACATCGATCTCCTCGCCCATGTCAGACGCGGCGGCCATGTGCTCGGTGTCTGCGGCGGCTACCAGATGCTCGGGCAAAGCGTCGCCGACCCTGATGGTATCGAGGGGCCAGCCGGCGAAACACCGGGGCTCGGACTGCTGGATGTCACGACGGAGATGTCCCCGCAGAAGACGCTAAGCCGCGTCACGGCGCGGCACGCCCACAGCGATGCGCCGATCGACGCCTATGAGATCCATATCGGCCGCACCGATGGACCCGATCGTGCGCGCCCCTTCGCGACGCTCGACGGCGCGCCGGAAGGCGCAATCTCCGCTGACGGACGCGTGCACGGCAGCTACCTGCACGGCCTGTTCACGTCAGACGTTTTTCGCAAGGCCTACTTGGCGCAACTCGATATTGCCGCGACCGACCAGCCCTATCATGGCCGGGTCGAGAGTGCGCTCGACGCGCTCACCGATCACATCGAAGCGCATCTCGATGTCGAAGGGTTGCTCGCGCTGGCGCGCTAGGCCTCAGCGCGCGAGCGCCGCGGCCAGGCGCACCCACTCACGCTCATCGCCTGGCAGACCAAGGCGCAGCCAACCCGGCTGTTGCGCAAAGACGCGCGACCAGATCTGCGCACGCGCAAGCTTCTCCTGCGCGGTGATCGCGTCGCCGACGTCGTAGAGCCGGAACAGCGGCGTGCCCCCGACCAGTCGCCAGGCCTGCGATTCCGAGAGAGCATCGAGCCGGGCACAATCGCTTGCGAGGCGCGCGATCGTTGCGCCGGCCCAATTGCGATCGAGCAGCGCGCGCCGGCCCACCGCGATCGCAGCGCCTGAAACCGGCCATGGACCAGCCATCGCCGAGAGCGCGGCGATTTCCCCTTCCCCGCCGAGCACGAAGCCGAGCCGCAGGCCGGCCAGGCCATAGAACTTTCCAAACGAGCGCAGGACCAGCAGGCCGGATCGTCCCGCTTCGGCAGCAAGCGACAGTTCCGGCACCGCGTCGGCAAAGCTTTCGTCGATCACGAGGCGGCCGACCTGCGGAAGCAGTGCCAGCAGCGCCGCGCGATCATGGCGACGACCATCGGGGTTGTTGGGATTGACGACGATCGCAAGGTCGGCGCCTGCGAGCGCATCGAGGCTGGACACTTCCGCGACATCCCAGCCCGCGGCGGAGAGAACGCCGCCATATTCATTATAGGTCGGCGCGAGAATGCGCGCCCGGCCGCGCGGCGCGAGATGCGGCAGGCACTGGATCGCGGCTTGCGCGCCCGCCACGGCGACGATCGGAGCGCTGGTCGCATAGGCCTGCCGTGCAGCGTCGAGCAGCGAATTGAGATCGGCTTGAGACGGCAGCGCGCCCCAGTGCCGCAGTTCGATCTCACCGACCGGATGAGGCTGCCGGTTGATCCCGGTCGACAGATCGATCCAGTCTGCGACGCTTCCGCCGAAGCGCTGCATGGCCTGATCGAGATTGCCACCGTGCTCGCGCATCGCCATCACACCAGCGCCAATGCGGCGAGCGCCGCGCCAAGCAACAGCATCGCACGAATGTAGAGCTTCAGGCCCCGCCGGATGTCCGCGCCGAGCGGATCGCGTGCGCCCTCGTTCAGCCAGGGCTCGCTGGTGATGCTGCCGTGATAGCTGCGCGGTCCGCTCAGGCGCACGCCGAGCGCGCCGGCCATTGCCGCTTCGGGCCAGCCGGCGTTGATCGAGCGGTGACGGTGCGCGTCGCGTATCATCACCTTGCCAGCCGCAAGGGGATGCGGAACGACAATGGCGAACAGCAGGCCCGTGAGCCGCGCCGGAATGAAGTTGACGACGTCGTCGATACGCGCCGCGGCCCAGCCGAACCACAAATGCCGCTCCGAGCGATGGCCGATCATGGAGTCCAGCGTGTTGATGGCCTTGTAGCCGAGGATGCCGGGAAGCCCGAACAGCGCGCCCCAGAACACCGGCGCAACAATGCCATCGGATGCATTCTCCGCGAGGCTTTCGATCGCGGCGCGCGCGATTCCGGCTTCGTCCAACGTTGCAGGATCGCGACCAACAATCTGCGCAACGGCGAGACGCGCAGCATCGATATCGCCCGCCTCCAGCGGCCGCGCCACCGCGGCAACGTGGTCGTAGAGCGAGCGCAGCGCGACCAGCGGCCAGGCGAGAACGCTAACCAAGATGGTACGGCTCCAGCCGGGCGCGAGCAGATCCTGGAGCAGCCAACCCAGTCCGACGCAGAGCGCGATCACCAACAGCGCCGCCGCAAGGCCTGCCATGCGCCGGGTCTCGGACGCATCGGTCGCCTTGTTCCAGTTGCGATCCAGCCAGGCGATCAGCGCACCGATCCAGGTCACGGGGTGGCCGATGCGCGCATACAGCGCCGCCGGCCAGCCCAAAAGGGCATCCACCGTCATCGCCAATGCCATCGCTCCGGCAAAACCCACGCCGCCTCTCCGTCTTCGGTCTGCCCTGATGCGCAAGAATTGCACCGGAGCGCAAGCCCTTTCGGGGCGGAATTGGCCTTTGTCTTTGCCGCCGATTGATGGTTAGTGCGGGTTTGAGCGGAGGTCTTATGGCGGTTGTCCTGATCACGGGAGGGGCCCGGTCCGGCAAGAGCCGGCGTGCCGAGACGCGCGCCCGCTCCTATCCCGGCCGCCCCGTCTACATCGCGACCGCCGAGGCGCTCGATGCGGAGATGGATGAGCGGATCGCCCGCCACCGCAGCCGGCGCGGCGACGACTGGGTCGAGCGCGAGGTGCCGCTCGACCTTGCGCGGGCACTGACCGACACCGATGGCGGCGGAGCACGGCTGGTCGATTGCCTGACGCTGTGGCTCTCCAATTTGATGCATGCGGGCCGCGACTGGTCGCAGGAGGCCGACCTGCTCGCCAAAACTCTTCAACAGCAGAAGAGTCCGGTCGTGCTCGTCACCAACGAAGTCGGCCTTGGCATCGTGCCTGACAACGCGCTGGCGCGGGCGTTTCGCGATGCGGCGGGCCTTTTGAACCAGCGCATCGCTGAAGTCGCCGACGAGGTCGAGTTCGTCGTCGCCGGCCTGCCGATGAAGGTCAAGTGATGCAGCTCCCGAAGCTGGGCGACATCGCCACGGATGTGAGGATCGGCCTTTCGCTGGTCACGATCCTGCCGCTCGGTCCTTCGACGCAAATCAGCGAGGGTGACATTGCGCGCGCCGGCTGGACATTCCCGCTCGCGGGGCTGTTGGTCGGCCTTCTCGGGGCGGCAATCTACGCCATCGCTTATAAACTCGGCTTGTCTTCGGCGCCGGCCGCGCTGCTGGCGATTGCCGGCACCATTATCGTCACCGGCGCGCTGCACGAGGATGGTCTCGCCGACAGCGCCGATAGCCTCGGCGGCCGCACACGCGATCGAAAGCTCGAGATCATGCGTGACAGCCGGATCGGCAGCTTTGGCGTCTGCGCGCTTGTGGTCTCACTGGGCCTGCGCTGGAGCGCGCTCGCGGCCATCGCCGCGCCGCGATCGGTCCTGATCGCGCTGCTGCTCGCCCACACCGCTGCCCGCGCCGGCCTGCCGCTGTTCATGGCGCTGGTGCCGCCGGCGCGAACCGATGGCCTCTCGGCCGGCGCGGGCGGG
>JAEWBW010000229.1 GCA_023390955.1 Pseudomonadota bacterium | reverse complement strand
ACTCTGGAGAGGCAGCAGAGTCCGGTTCCCAGCCCCTTGAAGTCGCTGCTGCAATGCACGATCTTTGCGACGGGGTTCTGCAAGTCACGCGATGGCATCATCCGACATCACGCTCGAGGCTGTTCCGTCCATTGGCGAAGTATCGCCGGAGGACTGGGACGCCTGCGCCAATCCGCTCGCATCATGCCTCGGCGGCGATTCATCCGCGCTGGCAGGCGATTCCACCGCGCTCTCAGGAGGCGGCTATAACCCCTTCGTCTCGCACGCCTTCTTATCGGCCGCGGAGAAATCGGGTTCGGCGACCGTACGCACCGGCTGGGGGCCGCGGCACCTCATCGCCAAGCTCGACGGCCGCGTCGCCGGCGTCGTCCCCTGTTATCTGAAATCGCACTCGCAGGGCGAATACGTGTTCGACCGCGGCTGGGCCGATGCCTATGACCGCGCCGGCGGGCGGTATTATCCAAAACTCCAGGTCTCGGTTCCCTTCACCCCGGCCACCGGCCCGCGCCTCCTGATCCGCGACGGCGTCGACCGGGAGCGCGTTGAAGAAGCGCTGGCTGCCGGGTTGATCGCGCTGTGCGGGGTCAGCAAGGCCTCCTCGGTGCACGTCACCTTCGCACGCGAGGACGAGTGGAACCTGCTCGCGAGCCACGGCTTCCTGCGGCGCACCGACCAGCAGTTCCACTGGCACAACCAAGGCTTTGCGAGTTTCGACGATTTCCTGGCGACCATGAACTCGCGCCATCGCAAGTCGATCAAGCGCGAACGGCGCGACGCGCTTGCCGCCGGGATCAGCATCCACTGGCTCACCGGCAAGGACATCACCGAGGACGCCTGGGACGCCTTCTTCACGTTCTACATGGAGACCGGCTCGCGCAAATGGGGCCGGCCGTATCTGACGCGCGAGTTCTTCTCGCTGATCGGCGAGACCATGGCCAAGGACGTGCTGCTGGTGATGGCCAAGCGCAACGATCACTGGATCGCGGGCGCGATCAACTTCATCGGCTCGGACACGTTGTTCGGCCGCAACTGGGGCGCGATCGAGCATCATCCGTTCCTGCATTTCGAGGTCTGCTACTATCAGGCGATCGATTTCGCGATCAAACGCGGGCTCAGATACGTCGAGGCCGGCGCGCAAGGCGAGCACAAGATTGCGCGCGGCTACCTGCCGCGAACGACGCATTCGGCGCATTTCATCGCCGACCCCGGCCTGCGCCGCGCCATCGACGATTACCTCAAGCGCGAGCGTGCCTATGTGGCGGAGGCCGGACGGGAGCTCGCCGAGCTCGGCCCCTTCCGCAAGGGCACCGAGGAGGCGCCTTGACGCCCTCCGCCCGGTGGTGACAGTTAGCGCAAAGTTCCGAGGGAGCCGCCGCCATGACCGCCTACGACACCAACAACATCTTCGCAAAGATCCTGCGCGGCGAGCTGCCCTGCCACAAGGTCTATGAGGACGAGCACGTGTTCGCCTTCCTCGACATCATGCCGCGCGTGCCCGGGCATACGCTGGTGATCCCGAAGGCCCCTGCCCGCAACATCCTCGACATCAAGCCGGATGACTACGCCCATGTCGCGCGCGGCGCGCACAAGATCGCCGCCGCCGCGATGAAGGCGTTCAAGGCCGACGGCATCACCGTGCAGCAGTTCAACGAGCCCGCCGGCGGACAGGTGGTGTTTCACCTGCACATGCACGTGATGCCGCGCCATGACGGCGTGCAGATGCTGCCGCCCGCGAGCCGCAAGGAAGACGTCAAGGTGCTGGAAGAAAACGCGACGAAGCTGATCGCGGCGCTGAAGGGCTGACTGCGCCCACGCCGTCATTGCGAGCGTAGCGAAGCGATCCAGACTACCTCCGTGGAAACAGTCTGGATTGCTTCGTCGCGTCGCTCCTCGCAATGACGAGGGAGAGAGCGCGGCTCACTCCGTCTGAAAGTCCCCCGGCTGCGGTGCGGCCAGAGGCGTGAACTCGCAGCGGTCGGGCTTGATGTCCAGCAGCGGGGTGTTGTCGAGACAGTCGAGGCCACGCACGAGGATGGTGTTGCCCTCGATGCCGACCAGTTTGACGATCGAGGTGCCGATCGGGTTGGGCCGCACCGGCGAGCGCAGCGAGAACGTGCCGCGGGTCTTCTCGTTGTTCTTCGGGCTTTGCAGCACGATGTCACGGCGCGACTGGTCGAGCCAGTAGAGCACTTCGAGATTGCTGTAGAAGTCGACGCCCTTGATCGCTGCCGTAAACGTCTCAAAAATCTCCAGCCGGCAGACCGGGCCGTCATGGCGTCCCTGCCGCGGCGTTTCCAGCCGCGAGGTCCAGGGCGTGCGGATGCGGCCGATGAAGACGAGCCCGGCATCCTGTGTCGCCGGCAGATCGATGGCGACTTCGCCCTCGCGCAGTTCGTTCTCGCGAACCATAATTCCTGTTCCCAAATGCTCTCTGCGGGCGGTTTTAGCCCAACCAATACGTGCCGGCCAGCATGAAGACTTCACCGGTGACGACGCCGGCGAAGATCGAGCGGCGGGTCAGAATGAACACGACGAACCCGGCGGCCACGGCGCCGTAGCGAAGGACATCAGGCACGCTGGCAAGCGCCCCGGGCGGCTCCACCACGATCTGGGCGATGACGCCGGCGAGGATGGCGGTGGCGACCGCCCTCACCCAGACCAGAACCTCTGAGCCCTCGTCGATGCCGCCGCCGAACCACAGGCCCAGCATACGCCATATCTGGTTGGGAATAACGCCGGCGACGAACAGCACCATGAGCGCGTGCCAGTCGCCGATGAAACTGTTCATGCGCGCGCCTCCCGATAGAAGTGCACGCCATAGGCGATGGTGCCGGCGGCAACCCCGGAGATGAGGATGTCGAGGCCGGAGTTCATCTTCGCCGCGATCGGATAGAGCACGAGCCCGAGCACCAGCGCGACCATGTCGGCAATGGTGCGGCTGTTGCGCGCGGTCGAGAACAGGAACGACAGCGGCGTCAGCATCAGGATCGCCGCGCCGAGCGTTTTCGTGAGATTGGCGGCGAGGAAATAGCCGACCGTGTTGGCGCAGAGGCACACCGAGACCAGCCCGAAACCGAGCCCGTTGACGAACGCGATGCGCCGCTCGCGCGGCACCTGCGGCAGGAAGCGGTGACACTCGACCCACAGCGTCACCGCGGTGAGATGCGCGGCGAAATACAGCTCGCGCCGTTTCGTGGTCGGCAGGCGCATCAAAGGCAGCACTGAGACCACCATCGGGAACAGGCGGATGGCGCTGACGGTCACGGCGATCGCCGACTGGATGATGGTCGCGCCCGACCCGAGCGTGGTGATTAAAATGATCTGCGCGGGGCCGGCCCAGACGAACATGGTCGAGGCCAGCGTCCAGGCGAGGCTGAAACCGGTGTCATGGGCGAGCGCACCGATGCCGAGATATGTCACGAACAGCACGATGGTGAGGATCGTCTGCGTGATCGAGCGCAGGCCCCAGCCGAAGGCGCGCCAGGGCGTATTCCATTGCGGTGAATCGAGCGGAGGAAGCGCCACGTGCAGGCCGGCTTTGGATGAGGAATCGTGGCCGCATAACGGGCGTTGCGGGGG
>JAEWBW010000205.1 GCA_023390955.1 Pseudomonadota bacterium | reverse complement strand
ATTCGGCCGTCATCTTCTGGGCCGTGGCCGCGTCGATCTTCGCGTACTCGACCTCGTTCTGGTAGATCATCAGCAGATACTGCATTGCCAACTCCTGTTGTTCGGCTGTGTTGCCGACAACCAGTCGAACGAGCCCAACGCCGAACGACATCTTCAGGATAAATTATTTTCGCCGGTGCGTGCGCGGCGATCCCGGCTTGACGAAACCGTCACAAATGGCCCATGCGTAGGCCGTCAGTCGGCTGGACGGCCGCCCCTGCAAGTGTCGAAAGGCCGTAGGGGAGGAAAGTCCGGGCTCCCATGACATACGGTGCCGGATAACGTCCGGCGGGGGCGACCCCAGGGAAAGTGCCACAGAGAACGAACCGCCCCGCTTCGCCTTCGGGCTTCGCGGGGTAAGGGTGAAAAGGTGCGGTAAGAGCGCACCGCGGCATCGGCAACGAGGCCGGCATGGTAAACCCCACCGGGAGCAAAACCGAATAGGGACGGCGTAGCGGGCTGTTCGCGCAAGCGATAACGCCGCGGGGCGATGTCAGGCCCGCCGTCCGGGTAGGTTGCCCGAGGCCATGTGCAAACATGGTCCCAGAGGAATGGCCGTCACGTATCGTCTGCGCAAGCGGGCGGTGCCCTACAGAACCCGGCTTACAGGCCGGCTGATATCTTGCAACGAGGGGTTCGATGCCAGCGCATCGGACCCCTCACCATTTTTGGGCGCTGTCATTCCGGGGCGTGCGAAGCACGAGCCCGGAATCCATCAAGCAACGGAGTCGGAGGACAAATGGATTCCGGGCTCTCGCTTCGCGAGCCCCGGAATGGCGGAGAGAATCTACGCCACGATCTCCCGCAACACGCCCATCAGCGCCTCCGGCGCCGTCACGTTCGGCGCGTGGCTGGCATCGAGCTCGAAATAGCGCCAGCCGGCTTCGTTCTGCGTGCGCGTCGCGAATTGCCCGAACACATCGCCCGGCGGGATGCGGTTGCAATAGATGTAGCTGCGCGGCATCGCCGGCTCGCCATGCGCGAGCTTCAGCTTCGTCTCGAAACATTTGATCGGCATGTTGATGCGGCGGGCATTGAGCCAGTCGAGATCGGCGGGCAACGTATCCGGCGGCGGCGGATTTGGCGGAATGCGATAGCCGTCGGCAGCAGCCGCAGCCTTGCGCATCGGCTCGCGGCCCGGCTCGTTCAGATCGAACAGCGACTGGCCGTCGCGCGGCACGAAGGCATCGAGATAGATCAGCTGCGTGACGCGCTCGCGTGCGCGGTCGGCAACGCCGGTCGCAACCATGCCGCCATAGCTGTGACCGAGCAGCACGATGTCGCTGAGATCTTCGAACTTGATGACGTTGAGAATGTCCTGGATATGCGTCTCCAGGTCGACGGAGGGACTTGCGAGATGTGCGCGCTCGCCGAGCCCGGTATAGGTCGGTGCCACCAGGCGGTGGCCGGCCTGCGCCATCAGCGGCTGCATCTTCTTCCAGGACCAGCCGCCGGACCACGCGCCGTGACACAGCAGGAATGTTTTCGACGCGTTCGTGGCCATCGGCGTTTCCATCGTTCTTGTTGAGTTACGATGGAGTGTAGCCGTGGCCCTCGCGATGTAAACGGCGGCGCGGCGTCTCAGGCCGCGCGCGGCGCCTTCACCAGCACGGGCGCAAGCTCTTCGGCATCACGCCGCTGCTTGCTCGCTTCAAACCCGTGCATGCCGACCTGCCATTGCAACCCGACGATCGAACCCTTGGTCGGCTGCAGCAGCGCGAGCGAGGCGAACAGCGTCACCGGCAGCCACACCGCCAGTTGCAGCCAGACGGCCGGGGCATAGGCGGTCTCGACCGCCAGGATCGCCGGGACCACGAGATGGCCGACCACGACGATGACGAGATAGGCGGGAAAATCATCGGCGCGCTGGTGAAACAGCTCCTCGCCGCAGTGGTCACAGCTGTCGGCCACCTTCAGGAAACGGCCGAACAGATGCCCCTCCCCGCAATTCGGGCACTTGCCGCGAAAACCCCGCCACATCGCTTTCGTCAGAGAGATTGAACCGGTCGCCATGACCACACCTCTTCCTTTTCACTGATCCATACAATAATATCTTGCATCCATACATTCAAAGGAAATGGGCCTAACTTGCATGGATTGGACTCCTACAATCTCCGAGCTGCCCGGCCCGCGCTATCAGCGCATCGTCGACGCCATGGAGGCCGACATCGCCGCCGGCCGGCTGGTGCGCGGCCAGCAATTGCCGACCCAGCGCGCGCTGGCGAAAGCGCTCGGCATTGACCTTACCACCGTGACGCGCGCCTACACCGAAGCGCGGCGTCGCGGAATTCTGGAAGCGCGGGTCGGACAGGGCTCGTTCGTCTCTGAGACCAGCGCACGGCGCGCCGTCGACCTGCCCAATCCCGTCGCCATCGACCTGTCGATGAACGTGCCGCCGCATCCGCTCGAAGCGCAGCTCGACGAGCGCATCCTCGCGGGCTTCGAGGCACTGAGGCAGCAATCCGGCCTGACCGCCTATCTCAACTACCAGCCGCCCGGCGGCAGCGGGCACGAGCTCGACGTCGCAGTGAAGTGGATGCGCCCGCGCGTACCGCATGTCCGCTCCGACCGGCTCGTGATCTTTCCCGGCGCGCAGACCATCCTGTTCAACCTCCTTGCTCGTCTCGCCAAGCCCGGCGATGTCGTGCTGACGGAGGAGCTGACCTTTCCCGGCATCAAGGCCGTCGCAGCGCGGCTCGGCGTCAGGTTGATCGGCGTCGCCATGGACGATGGCGGCATCCTGCCCGACGCGCTGGCAAAGGCCTGCCGCGAGCACCGGCCCAAGGCGGTATATCTCATTCCGACGCTGCACAATCCGACCACCGCGACGCTCTCGGCCGAGCGGCGGCAGGCGATCGCAAAGATCATTCGCGACGCCGACACCCTGTTGATCGAAGATGACGCCTACGGGTTGCTGGATTCCAAGACCGCGCCGATCGCAAATCTAATTCCGGAGCGGACATATCTCGCCACCACGCTGTCAAAATGCATCGCTCCGGCGCTGCGGGTCGCTTATCTCGTGACGCCCGATCACGCGACGCAGCAGGAGATGCGCAGCTGTCTCCAATCCGCAGTGCAGATGCCGGCGCCGCTGATGGTGGCGCTGGTCACGCATTGGCTTGAGGCCGGCGTCGCCGATCGCATCATCACCGCGATCCGCAACGAGGCGATCGGCCGGCAGCAACTCGCGCAGCGTACGTTGAAAGGATTTCAGTTCCTGGCGAAGCCCGCCGCGCATCATCTGTGGCTGCGGCTGCCGGACGGCTGGGGCCGGCGCGATGTCGCCGCGCATCTGCTGCGCAGTGGCCTTGCAATCGTCGCGAGCGACGCTTTCGTCGTCGACGGCAACCCGCCGCATGCCGCACGCCTGTCGCTCGGCGCCGCGCGCAACCGCGCAGAGCTGACGCAGGCGCTGCAGATCCTGGTCGGCGCGCTGCAGAGGCCGGTCGACACGAGGCAGATCGTTTAGGGCGTGTGGATTTACTGCGCCATTGCCGAGGTCTTGATCTTGCGCAGTCGATCGAGATCCTCATCAACCGACAAAGCCATCGGCGTATTCCGCGGCGTCATCCGGTAGGTCCGCAAGGAGGGTGTGGTCGCGACCAAAGCGGGCCACGCCGCCTCCGCCTCGGCGACACGGCCGGCGCGAATGAGTGACGACAGCCAGATCGCCTTGCAGAAGCCCATCGCTGGTGTTCGATCCATGCATTCGCGGGCAAAGCGCAGCGCATTCTCATAATCCTGCACGGAATATCGCAGCCTTGCGCCGACGTGAACGTATTGCGGGGGGCGCAGCGGACTCCACGAGATCGCCTTCTCGAAGGCTTCAATCGCGGCCTCGTTCCGGCCGGCATGGTGCAGAGCACTGGCGAGGGCCACCCAATTATCGGGATCGCCGGGGCCGAGTTCGACCGCCCGCTCTGCCGCACCCACTGCTGCCTCGGGATTCCGACCCGCCTCGATTGTAAGGGACAGGACACGCCAAGAGCTGGCACGCAGCGGTTCCAGCGCAATCGCGCGTTCGACGTCGGCGATCGCCTGCGGCAAGTCCTGACGACTGAGCCCGGGATCGTGCTGGCCAAAGATCAGCATCTTCTTCACCAGTCCAAGGCCGGACCATGCCGGGGCATAGTTCGGATCGAGGCGGGTCGCCAGTTCGAGCTCCTGCCGCGCCTGGCGAAGGCCCTCGGGACTCGGCGCCGCCGTCAACGCCAACGTGCGCAGTATGTGGGCGTGCACATCGAGCGAGGCCGGCGCGCGGCTCCGCAACGCCGCCCGGTCCGACTCGCGCACGGTCGCACCAAGCGAAGCGCTGATCCGCATGATCAATGCTTCGGTCATGTCGGGCAGGTCTTGCGCAGTGGGCTCGAACCGGCCGCTCCAGATGATGCGGCCGTTGCCGGAAGCGATCAGCTGCACGTCGAGCAGCAAGTGGTCGTCGCGCCTCTCCACACTGCCATCCACAAGGTAGCGAGCGCGGGTTAACGCCGCGATCTGCGCCGGTGACATGTTTTTGCCGCCAAGTTCGGCCGTGGCCAGTGTCGAGACGATGTGCAGGTCGCGATTGCGCGCGAGTTCACTGGCAATCGTGTGGGCTAGCCCGACGCCGTCCGGACTGTTTTCGCGGGAGGCGTTGAGCACGCGAAATGGCAGAATCGCAACATCGGCCATCGTCTTGCCGTTTGCCTTGGGGCGTCCGGAATCAGTACCGAATAGCTGAAGTTGCCAGACCAGCACGGTCGCAATGACCACCACACCTGCAAGGGCCGCTGCCAGACGATAGAATCTCCGCGCAGAACGCGGTGCGATGTCTGCCGCGTCAGCGATCAAGAGGTACCCGCGCCTCGGCATCGTCCGCACGACTTGCTGCCCGGTGTCACCGAGTGCGCGGCGGATCTCGACCACGCATTGTACCAGCGAGTCGTCGGTCACGGAAACGCCCGGCCAGACGCGCGCACTCAGATCGAGTTTTGTAACCAGCTCTCCGTGGCGGCGTCCCAACTCAAGCAGGACCGCGAGAGCCTGTGGCCGCAGCTCGACGGCCCGGCCATGTCGGTCAAGCAACTGCGCCTGATCCAGATTGAGTGTGCACCCGTTCAGCCGAAGGCAGGTCATGAGCACACCTCCCGCCCTTGATCCTAGCGGCCCGGGAAGCGTGTCTCAAGGCTGCCGGAGAGCCCGATATCGTCGCTTATCGTGCTTTTTCGTGCGGTTTCACAACGGACTCACGCTAGTTTCACGATCGTCGTCCAAGCAGGCGGCAACCCGAGCAACACGAGAAGAAGCTGCTAGCGCGGTAGCGGGCACGGAGTGTGTCCGCCGCGCAACGGCGAAGCTGTGGTCTCTTCCAAGGAGATTGCAATGCGGAAGACAATTTCGATCACCGGAATCGCAGCGAGAGCTGCTGTCTCAATCCTCTGCGCGGCTTGCATCCTTCAGTTCGCAAGCACAGCGGCGCAGGCTCAATGCTCAGCCCGCGACGTCCTGCAGAAGCAGCTGCAGCTTAAGATGCGCCTCGCGGAAGCGCCCGGGCAGCCCGTCACATCCGACCGCGACGTGGCAACATGGAAGACTATCACACTAGGCAGCTTCCCTGACCCACTCAAACTACGCAACAAGCTGGACAGCATGGGTTGCAGCGTCGGCGGCCAAGCCGCCGAGATCCTCGCGCGACCGACATTCATGCTTGGCTCTCGCAGGACGGAACTGGAACTTGTCCTGGTATCGCCGGTCCAGCTTGGGTTCACGTCCGATATGGTGACCTTGGCTGACGTTTATGGACGCGCTCGGCAGCTCGGCTTTGAACTCGCGCCGGCCGAAGTCGGCCCGCAATTGCGCATGCAATACCTCGACCAGCCCGTCGGAGAGTTTCTCATCATCGGAATGGAGCCGATCAAGACGTGGGGCGGCGAGCCGGTCATCCTGAATGTGGCGAATGGCGGCGCCGGATTGATACTGATCGGCCAGGACGGCAGATCCGGGGCCGAGATCCACCTGTCATCGCGGCTCGTCTTCACACGCTCGCGACAATCCACACCCGGCACCGACCTCGTCGAGATCACCGGCAGTCGATGACCGGCCTTTCGAACTCCGCGTCCCGTCCCGGCGCAGGCAGCGAGGACCACCATGCTCTATCGCGTCGTCGTTGGAGCCGCATTGATCGCCATAGCGATAGCCGGAGGTGACGCGAACACCGCCGCCCTGAATTCGGGGTACCGCGTGATTGCCGACGGCGAGCGTCAGTCGGTCGACGTCGAACTCGTTCTTGCTGTCGATGTCTCTTATTCCATGGATCCCACCGAACTTCTGCTTCAGCGCGAGGGCTACGCGGAAGCGATCGTTTCCAGGGAATTTCTCCAAGCGATCAAGATCGGACCGAATGGCAGGGTGTCCATGGTTTATATCGAATGGTCCGGACCGAACGATCAGACAATCGTCGTGCCGTGGAGGTTGATCGACGGCCACGAATCCGCAGCAGCGGTAGCGGCGGAAATAGCGAAGGCGCCGGTTCGCATGGGCACCCGCACCTCGATCTCTGGCGCGATCAATTTCGCCTTGCCGCTGTTCGATGCGAATCCCTATCGAGGTCTGCGGCGCGTGATCGATGTGTCCGGCGACGGGGTGAACAACGACGGAAGCCCGGTGACCGCCGCACGCGATGCGGCGCTGGCAAGGGGCGTCACCATCAACGGGCTGCCGATCATGCTTCAGGACGTACTTCCCTCGCAAATGGACATCGATGAGCTCGATCTCTACTACGAGGATTGCGTGATCGGAGGGCCCGGCGCGTTTACAGTGACGATCAAACGCCGTGATGAGTTCAAGACGGCGATCCGCGCAAAGCTCGTGCTCGAGGTTGCCGGCGGTACGCCACGGCATCGGATCGTTCCGGCGGCCGAGCGGGAGCCGCGCATCTCCTGCCTCATTGGTGAAGCGATGTGGGCGAGGCGCAGCCGATGGTGAGCATTAGTGCCCACGCCTGACCCAAGACCTCACCGCTGCTGCCGATGACGGCGCATGTGAACCACGGGCACCGTACCCATGGGAGTCCGCTCCGATGCAAAGGCATCGCTGGGCGCCGGCGGGAAACCGTGCGCGGCCCTGCCGGCCGGCGTAAGCTGGCCGCCGTTGAGCACGTCGCGATCGGGATGCTGGGCCTGATAGGCGGCGGGCTCCGAAAACTGCGCCCGCGCTCCGGTCGAGGTGAAGGCCGCCGCTGATATCAGCGCGGCCGCAACGGCAAAACTCATGCGGGTCATGAATGGACTCCATCGTCAGACCGGGGACGGTGCGGATCGGCACGCCATCCGCGCCGAAGATCGGTCCCAAACTCGTATGCGGTCCATCTAGGCGCGTCGTTCGAATTTGCCCGACGGTTGCAGATCACGCCTGCGTGGGCTGCACATTGACGGCCATGCCCAAGGCCGTGCTATGCCCGATGCAGTGATCACGAGATCGCGAGCACAGGGACTTAACGGTGGAAACGTTCACGATCGCGCTGCTGATGTTCGGCGCGCTGGCCGGCGGCTTCGTCTCCGGGCTGGCCGGGTTCGGCACGGCACTGATGGCGCTCGGCATCTGGCTCTACGTGCTGCCGCCTTCGCAGGCGGTGCCGCTGGTGCTGATATGCTCGGTGATCGCGCAGCTCTCCACGCTGCCCTCGATGTGGAAGAGCTTCGACCTGTCGCTGGTCTGGCCGTTCCTGATCGGCGGGCTGGCCGGTGTGCCGCTCGGCGCCATGCTGATCGCGACCGCGGATCCGAACGTGTTCAAGCTGAGCGTCGGCGTGCTGCTGCTGATCTTTCCGACCGCGCTCTATCTCAACAAGAAACCGCTGGCCTTCACCTTTGGCGGCAAGATCGCCGACGGCGCGATCGGCTTTGCCGGCGGCATCCTGGGCGGCCTTGCCGGACTGTCCGGACCGCTGCCGATCCTCTGGGCCAACATCCGCGGCTGGGACAAGCATCAGCGCCGCGGCATCTTCCAGCTGTTCAACTTCACCATTCTTGCCGCCGCGCTGGTGGTGCAGGCTGCATCCGGCATCGTCGAGGCCAAGGTGATGTGGCTCGCACTGATCGCCTTCCCCGGCACGCTGCTCGGCGCCTGGCTCGGTGCGCGCGTTTATCACGCGCTGAACGACCAGAACTTTGGCGACGTCGTGCTCGGGCTGCTGTTCCTCTCCGGCGTCAGCCTGGTCTGGAGCAGCGTCGGCGTGCATTAAAGCGTACTGCGAACATCCTGCTTCGGCGTGCCTCTCGCCAAAATCATGCCGCCGGCAACGCCGACGCCGAGCACGTAGGTCCAGCCCTCGCTGAAATCGAACAAATGCGAGTTGAGCTGCGACGACAGGATGTTCTGCAGCACGACGAGCAGGCCGACCCAGCTGGCGAGGCCTTCGCCCCGGAACAGGAGGAGGTGCGCCAGCCACATCGCATAGAGCATGATGACGCCGATCGCCCCCCATTGCACCGCCATGTTGAGCGTCTGGTTGTGCGGATCGCGGACGACTTCCGCGCGCAGACCGGTCTGTCCCTGCGCCGCCCGCTCGAACAGCCCCTGCGTCGATCCGCTGCCGTTCCCGATCAGTGGCGCATCCGCCCAGAAGCCCAGCGACTTCCGCCAATATTCCAGCCGGGAGCCCATCCCGCTCATCTGGTTGTCGGTCATGCTGATCTCATAATCGACGCGGAACTTCGCAATGGTGTTGCGCAGATGCGGCGAGACGCTCCAGAGCAGGACACCCGCCAGAACCAGCGCCACCACCGTAACCAGCGCCGTGCGCAGGCGCAAATGCAGCAGCGCGAACATCGCGACCAGGACCGGCAGCGTCACCAGCGCGGTGCGCGAGACCACGACGAACATCATGTTGACGAGGAAGCCGACCGCGAGCGCAGCAAGCAGCATCGCCGTGGCAATCCTGCCGGCACGGAACTGTATTGCAATCGGATAGACGAGCGCGAGCGCGCAGAGCGCGAACTCCTGGCTTTGGTCGATATAGTTGCGCACCGCAATCCCGCTCTCGACCCGGTACGGCCCGCGCGAGAAATAGAGCTTGAGCGACAGGCTGGGCTCAATCGCGACGGCGAAGGAATACAGCATCAACAGCGCGCAGGATGCGACGAAGGCGATGAAAACCCAGCTCCCGCGCGTCGAACGTTGAAAATGATAAATCAGGAGCGGCAGCACCAGCAGCTTGGTCGGCAGCCCGACGGCGCGGAACCGGCTCGGCCAGGGTGCATCCGACCACAACGTGCCGACCAGCGCGAGCACGACAAGCGCAATCGGCAGATAGCACACCGGGCGACGCAGCGTCGCCGCCAACCCGCGCAGATCGGTGAACAGCAGTGCGACCACGAACAGTCCGACCGCGATCAACGTCCCCGTCGTCGTCCAAGGCAGCAGGATCGCGATCAGGACCGCGCAGAGATCGAGATTGCGGATACGAACCGATTGGTCGATGCGCCACGGCGCGACCGCGGCAAGCCACGATTTGCGCGGCTCCGTCCTCTCCAGCATCTCGGTCATGCACCCTTACTCCCCCACGGCACCGACAATTAGCCGAAGCCGTGGGGCGAGAACAAGCGCTGCGACCTATTCCGCAGGAGAAGCGGGGACAACTGCCTCGATCGGTTCCGACGCGACCGGAGCAGCCTTCTTTTGCGACACCAGACGTCTGCCGAACTCGCGGCGCAGCAGCCACACGCTGAT
>JAEWBW010000166.1 GCA_023390955.1 Pseudomonadota bacterium | reverse complement strand
GCGCGGGTCTATGGCCGCCGCAAGAAGCCGTTCTCGATCTGGACCAAGATGGAGCGCAAGTCGGTCGGCTTCGAGCAATTGTCCGACATCTTCGGCTTCCGCGTCGTCGTCAACGACGTCGAGGCCTGCTACCGCGCGCTCGGCATCGTCCACACGACCTGGCCGGTCGTGCCGGGGCGCTTCAAGGACTACATCTCGACGCCCAAGCAGAACGACTACCGCTCGATCCACACCACCGTGATCGGACCCGGCAACCAGCGCGTCGAGCTGCAGATCCGCACCGAGGCGATGGACCAGATCGCCGAGCGCGGTATCGCCGCGCACGTCTTCTACAAGGAAGGCGTGGGCTCCCCGACCGAATTCCTCAAGCGCGAGTCGAACGCGTTTGCCTGGCTGCGCCACACCATCGGCATCCTCTCGGAGAGTGCCAACCCGGAGGAATTCCTCGAGCATACCAAGCTCGAGCTGTTCCACGACCAGGTGTTCTGCTTCACCCCGAAGGGCAAGCTGATCGCGCTGCCGCGCCATGCCAATGTGATCGACTTTGCCTATGCGGTGCACACCGACGTCGGCAACAGCGCCGTCGGATGCAAGATCAACGGCAAGTTCGCGCCGCTGTCGTCCGAACTCCAGAACGGTGACGAGGTCGAGGTGCTGACCTCGGAAGCGCAATCGGCGCCGCCGTCGGCTTGGGAATCGCTGGCGGTCACCGGCAAGGCGCGAGCTGCGATCCGCCGTGCCACCCGTACCGCTGTGCGCGATCAATATGTCGGCCTCGGCCGGCGCATCGTCGAACGCCTGTTCGAGCGCGCCAAGATCGACTACGCGGACGACAAGCTGAAGGGGGCGCTGCCGCGGCTCGCGCGCACCTCCATCGAGGACGTCATGGCCGCGGTCGGACGCGGCGAGATCAAGGCCTCCCACGTCGCGCGCGCGATGTATCCCGACTACAAGGAAGAGCGCATCGCGCGCTACGGCATCAAGAAGGGGCAGGGGCCTGCCGCCAAGCTCAAGGAGAAGTCGCCGGAGCCCCCGCGCAGTCCGGTCGCCATTCCCATCGGCGGCAACAATTCCGACCTGCCGGTGAAGTTTGCGCCGAACGGTGGCGCCGTGCCGGGTGACCGCATCGTCGGCATCGTCACGCCGGGCGAGGGGATCACGATCTACCCGATCCAGGCGCCCGCGCTGAAGGATTTCGAGGAGGAGCCCGAGCGCTGGCTCGACGTCCGCTGGGACATCGAGGACACCGCGCCACAGCGTTTCCCCGCGCGCATCAGGGTCGAGAATGTCAACGAGCCCGGCGCGCTCGCGCAGATCGCGACCGTGATCGCCGAGCATGACGGCAATATCGACAATATCAGCATGCAGCGCCGCTCGCCCGACTTCACGGAGACGACGATCGATCTCGAGGTCTACGATCTCAAGCATCTCAGCGCGATCATAGCCCAGTTGCGCGCCAAGGCGGTCGTCGCGCGCGTCGAACGTGTTAATGGATAGGGCCCGTCCGGCTTCGCCCGCTGCTTCGATTTGGTGAGCTTTGCAATGCCCGCTTCTCCGCTCCGCCTCGGTGTCAATGTCGATCACGTCGCGACCCTGCGCAACGCCAGGGGAGGCCGCAATCCCGATCCCGTACGCGCTGCGCTGGTCGCGATCGAGGCGGGCGCCGACGGCATCACCGCGCATCTGCGCGAAGATCGCCGTCACATTCGCGACGAGGACATGGCGCGGCTGAAGGCCGAAATCTCCAAGCCGTTGAATTTCGAGATGGCGGCGACCGACGACATGATGCGCATTTCGCTCGCGACCAAGCCGCATGCGGTGTGCCTGGTGCCGGAGCGCCGTGAGGAAGTGACGACCGAGGGCGGGCTCGATGTGGTCGGCCAGCACAATGCGCTCGCGCCCTATATCGCCCGGCTGAACGATGCCGGCATTCGAGTCTCGCTGTTCATCGCCGCCGATCCCGCCCAGATCGAAATGGCGGCCCGCCTGCGCGCGCCCGTGATCGAGATCCACACAGGGGCCTGGTGCGACGCGGTGGTCGATGGCCATGCCGAAAAGGCCGAGGCCGAGTGGCAGCGGATCGTGGCAGGCGCCAGGATCGCGAAGGCGGCCGGGCTCGAGGTGCATGCAGGTCACGGCCTCGATTATGCGACGGCGGAAAAGATCGCGGCTTTGCCGGAGATCTTCGAGCTGAACATCGGGTACTTCATGATGGGCGAGGCACTGTTCGTGGGGCTCGCCGAGACCGTCCGCAGCATGCGCGCGGCGATGGACCGCGGCCGGAGTCGGGCATGATCATCGGCATCGGCTCGGACCTCATCGACATCACCCGCGTCGGCAAGGTGATCGAGCGCCACGGCGAGCGCTTCCTCGACCGCATCTTCACCGCGGCCGAGCGGGCCAAGGCGGAGCGGCGGGCCAAAAACGAGAAGATGGTGGTGGCGACCTACGCCAAGCGATTCGCCGCCAAGGAGGCCTGCTCCAAGGCGCTGGGCACCGGCATCCGCCGCGGCGTCTGGTGGCGCGACATGGGGGGGGTCAACCTGCCGGGGGGACGGCCGACCATGCAATTGACCGGGGGGGCGCTGGCCCGGCTGACGGCGCTGACGCCGGAGGGTTTCGAGCCCCGGATCGACCTGTCGATCACCGACGACTGGCCGCTGGCGCAGGCCTTCGTCATCATTTCCGCCGTCCCGCTGGCCAAGCCCTGATCCTTGCCGCGGATCATTTTATGATTCTTATTAAAAATCAATGGCTTGTTCAGATTTGATGCGATCCTTGAT
>JAEWBW010000152.1 GCA_023390955.1 Pseudomonadota bacterium | reverse complement strand
GCTATATGCTGTTCTCGATCGCCATGACGGCGGGCCGGTTCGGCGGCGATGCTTTCGTGGCGCGGGTCGGTGATCGCGCCACGCTCATCGCCGGCAGCCTCCTTGCGATTCTGGGTTTCGTCGTGTTGCTCACCGCGCCGGCCGCGATCCTGGCGATGGCAGGCTTCGTGCTGATCGGTCTCGGCGCATCCAACCTCGTGCCGATCCTGTTTCGCCGCGCTGGTACCCAGACCACGATGCCGGTCGGCCTTGCGGTCGCCGCGATCACTACGACGGGCTATGCCGGCGTTCTCGCAGGTCCCGCCGGCGTCGGCTTCGTCGCCAAGATATCGAGCCTGCCGGCCGCGTTCGCTATGCTGGCCGCGCTCATGTGTCTCGTGACACTTTCGGCGGGGCTGGTGACGTCGGCGGATACGCGGCGAACTGCACCGAGCCAGATCTAGAAGTGGTGCACACCTAGCGCCGAGAACGCGCCGTCATGCATGTCGTGGCCGTCACCGGCCGGCTGGCCGAGAAAGCCGAGATGCAGCGCCATGGGCGGTAAGGCCGCCATCGGCACGGCGCCTGCGGTATCGAGGCCGCCGATGTCGATGTTGTGGGTTGCTGCATCATCATGGGGCGGGGTGAGCGGCGAGCTCACGATGTCCGTGACCAGCGCGTCGAAGAGATCGTGAGCCGGTGCCTCCTGTGTACCGCCCGCAACGGAGTGCAGCAGGCCCCCGACCAGCCCCGTGACGCTCTCCGTGAGTTGGCCGACCGTTGCGGTCACCGTCGAGGTCAGTTGCGTGACGGTCGTGCCCAGGCTGTCCAGCGTGTGGGACAGCGTCGCGAGCGAAGAGTCGACCAGACCGGAGATGGTGCTGCCGAGCTCGTGCAGTGACGCAGGCTCGTGGGTCGCCGATAACATTGTGCCGGCGTGCGCGCTGCCGGATTCGGATGCCAACCCGTGATCAATTGTTACGCTCGCGTGGTCATCCATTGCGACAGGCGCGCCGATCGAGCCGCTCGTGGCTACGACGTGCGTGACGGAATCTGCATGCACGGAATCGCTGTTGACCGCCGCATCCGCGTGATTGGCCGGTGAGCTCTCGCCGGATGAAGGCGCAGCGGCATCTGCATGCCTCTCGCCCGAGATTTGTTGGTGCTCGCCGGGCGCAGTATCGAGCTGTAAGGGATCGATGTGATGCCCCGAGGCGGCGGGCGCATCCGCAGGCGGTCGCAGGGCGTCGGTCGTGCCGTGAGGGGTGGACGCTTCCGCCTCTTTCAGGAAGGCGACCAGCGCGGTCATGAAGGCCAGCGTCTCCGTGGCCGTGACGCTGCGCGAAATCTCGGCCTTCTCGGAGCGGCGGCCATTCTGGTCGGATGTGGTCATCGGCCATCCTCCTCGTCAGCGTTCCCTGAAGGCGCGGGTGAGCTCGTCGCGCAACGGGCCGAACAGATATTCGAACAGCGTGCGCGGCCGCGTCGGCACGATCACCTCGGCCGGCATGCCGGACTGCAGTTCGATACGCGATTTCCTGACATCCTCGGGCTCCAGCGACACTTCGACGGCGTAATAGCCGGGCCCAGCCTTGTCGTTGGTGACGCGGTCGGCCGACACCGTCTTCACGGTGCCGTAGAGGCGAGGACGTTCGACATAATTGACGCCGGTCAGCCGGATCTCGGCGCGGCGCCCGACGGTCACATCGTTGATGTCGGAGAGCTTGAGCTGCGCATCGACGATCAGCGGATTATCCGAGGGCACGACGTCCATCAGCTTTGCGCCCGGCTGGATCACGCCGCCTTCGGTGAACACATCGAGGCCGACCACCGATCCCGTCGCAGGCGCCTTTATCTGCGTGCGGTTCACTACGTCGGTGGCGGCATCCACCTTCGGCGCCAGTTCGGCGAGCTTGTTCTCGGTGGAGCGGAGCTGGTCAGTGATCTCGCTCATCCGCGCGCGCTCGGCCTTGGCGATCTCGAGCTCGCTCTGCGCGATCTGCTGCTGCATGCCGGCGATGTTGGCGCGCTGCGCGCCGATGTCGGCCTGCAGCTTCGCGTCCTCGCGCTGTAGCGCCAGGATCCGCGTCTTCGGCGTATAGCCCTGCTGAAACAGATGCTGTGCGCCGGTCATCTCGTCGGACAAAAGCTCGCGCTGCTTCTCGGT
This sequence comes from Pseudomonadota bacterium, assembly GCA_023390955.1. GTDB lineage: Bacteria > Pseudomonadota > Alphaproteobacteria > Rhizobiales > Xanthobacteraceae > Bradyrhizobium. The sequence continues at coordinate 4,929 of JAEWBW010000152.1, read as the reverse complement.
GCCGGTGAGCTGGGCCTGGGTACCGCCGATCTGCGCATTCAGCTCCGCGATCTTGCCTCGGAGCACGGCGGTCTCCGCCTGGAATTGATGTTTCCGCGCGGCCATCATCGCGACCTCGTTCGCCATCGCCTGGCGCAGGGCGGGCTTTGCGCCTTGCGGGTCGATCCCGAAGTCAGGAGCCGCGAGGCCATCGCGTTCGGCCATCAGCCGCGCTTGCGCCGCGCGGGCGGCGTCGCGGTCGGCCACGAGCACCTCGAGCTTGGCGCGGGGATCGCTATCGTCGAGCGCGAGAAGGAGCTGGCCTTTCTCGACATGCGCGCCATCACGGACCAGCAATTGGCGAATGACGCCGCCATAGGGGTGCTGCACGCTCTGGCGCCGCCCCTCGACCTGAAGGTTGCCGTTGGCGATCGCGGCCCCCGAGATTGGCGCGAGCGTACCCCACAGCATCATCGCGGAGGCGAACGCGCCGACGACGATGCCTCCGACTATTGCAGGCCGTCCGGGTCGCGCATAGTAGGCGCGATCGGCAATCGTGGTTGCGCCGAGCGTGCTCATGATGCACCCGCGCGCGCAGCGGCCTGCTTCTGCAGGGCCTGATAGACCTCGCCGGGCGGACCGAGCATGTCGAGCATGCCGTTGCGCAGCACCATCATGATGTCGACGATGTCGAGGATGGTGGTGCGGTGGGTGATGACGATGACCGCGGCGCCACCGGCCTTGGCCTGGAGCAGGGCGTCCTTCAGCGCTTCCTCGCCGGGCGCATCGAGATTTGCGTTGGGCTCGTCCAGCACAAGCAGGGGTGGACGGCCGAGCAGGGCGCGCGCAAGGCCGAGCCGCTGCCGCTGGCCGCCGGACAGACCGACCCCGCCGACGCCGAGCCGCGTGTCGTACTGCCGTGGCAGGTCGAGCACCATGTCGTGGATGCCGGCGCGGGTGGCCGCGTCGATGATCTCGTCTGTCGACGCATCGCCGAACCGCGCGATGTTCTCCCGCACCGTGCCGGCGAACAGGCCGACATCCTGCGGCAGATAGCCGACATGGCGGCCGAATTCGACCGGGTCCCAGTGCGTGTAGTCGAGCCCGCCGAAGCGCAGCCGCCCGGTGGCAGGCGCCATCGCGCCCACCAGCAGCCGGGCCAGCGTGCTCTTGCCCGATCCGCTCGGGCCGACGATACCGAGCGCCTGGCCGCCGGCGAGTTCGAAGGACAGGCCTTTCAGCACCGGTTCGGGCCGGGACGGCAATTCGCAGACGAGCTCGCGCACCTCGACGGTGTTGCGCTGCTTGGGCACGATGGTCTGCGGCGTCGAGAGGTCGATGGTGGCGAGCAGGTCCCGCACCTCGGTATAGGCATCGCGCGCGCCGATGAATTGCTTCCAGGTGCCGACGGCTTGTTCGACCGGCACCAGCGCGCGGCCCATCACGATGCTGGCGGCAAAGATCGTTGCGGGCGTGATGGCGTGGTCGATCGCGAGCCAGGCGCCGGCGCCGAGCATCAGGGATTGCAGCAGCAGGCGGAAGAAACGGATCGAGGACGTCATCACCGCATTCTTGTCGCTGGCGACGGCCTGCTGCACCAGCATCGCCGAGCGCTGGGTCTGCCAGTTGCGTTCGACCGCCGGCTGCATGCCCATGGCTCGGATGACGTCGGCATGGCGCAGCACGTTCTCGGTGAAGACGTAGGACTGGTTACCCGCGGCCTCGGCCTGCTTCATGGGCGCGCGGGTGAGGAGCTCGTTGACGCCGGCGAGCCCGAGCAGCAAGAGCGCACCGATGGTTGCGACCAGGCCGAGCAGGGGGTGGATGAAGAAGAGCAGGAGGAGGTAGATCGGAATCCAGGGCAGGTCGAACGCAAAATAGATGCCGGGTCCTGTCACAAAGGTGCGGAACTGGTCGAGGTCGCGCAGTTGCTGCGCGCCCCGTGAGGCGCCGCGTTCGGCCGAGCGCACCACCAGCGCCTCGAACACGCGCCGTGACAGCTCCATGTCGAGACGGATGCCGCAGCGGATCAGGATCCAGGCGCGCACGGCGTCGAGGCCCGCCATGGTCAGCAGCGCGATGCCGAGGATCAGGGTGAGCAGGACGAGGGTTGAAATGTTCTCGTTGAGGAGGACGCGGTTATAAACCTGCATCAGATAGAGCGGAGAAGAGAGATAGAGCAGGTTGATCGCGCTCGAAAACAGTCCGGCCCAGAGGAAGTGCGGCCAGAGCGTCAGCAGCGCCGCGCGAAGCTCATCATTGCGGGACGACGACCCCGTTTCATCCGCGACCGTCAACAGCCCCGCCGTCATCTCTGATATCCTTGAAAGCGAAAATTATCTGCGCCACCGACGCGGCAGGCTTACGCATGTCATGGCGTGGGGCCGAAACCCCACGCCACATATCTGTCATCGAGGATCTACGGTTCAGACTAGTCCGTGGAGGAGCCCACCGACATCGAGGTGACCGACATCCGCGCTGAGGCCGATCGCCGTCGGTGCGGAAATCGAGGCTTCAATGCCTCCGGTTCCCGCGAGGCCCGATGCGGAAATGTCCACACTCGGGTTGGTTTCGATCAGTTCTCCGACGTCGAGCGTGTGTGACAGATCGACCGAGCCGCTGGCGCCGGCTCCCACGCTTCCACCCGCTTCAGCGCTGCCTGACAGCGCACCCGTTGCCGTTCCAAGCAGACCGTCGACGGTGCCGAGCAGGTTTCCGAGAGGAGAGGTCATGTGAACTCCTTTGTGGTTGGCAGTTGAGATCGCGACGATGGAGTCGCTGCCAGAGAAACCGCCGCGCTGTGAAAGGTTGCGGACTCATATGCGGCGATTTGGTGCTGATTTGTTGGGGGAGGAACATGAGACGAGAGAAGGGCAGGCCGCCTGACTCGGTTAGCGCTTGACGAATCAAATGAACGTCGTCGTCCGCGGCCAGACACATCTGCTCCGTCATTGCGAGCGCAGCGAAGCAATCCAGGATCTCTCCGAGGAATAGTCGCTCAATACGGCGGAGCGGGTTACCGCGACCACGCAACGTCATGCCTGCCATTCCCTTGATATATATCGTATTACGATATATTGGCGTGGCCGCGACTTCATCTCCCAAAACGAGCCGTCATGCGCCAAACCCTCGATAAGCCCCGCGGGATACCGCTTCATCGTGCCAAGCCCGGCGATTTCACCGCGGACGCGCGCACGCTGGTGCTGATCGGAATGGCCCTGCTGGTAGGCAGCTTTGGCGCCGGGGCGGCTTGGGTGCTGCTCAAGCTGATTTCGCTAGTGACGAATTTGGTCTGGTTCGGCCATTTCAGCGCCGAGAGCGTGTCGCTGGCCAATGCGCATCGGGGGCCTTGGATGGTGCTGGCGCCCGGGCTCGGCGGTCTGTTGATCGGGTTGATGGCGCGCTTCGGCTCGGAGAAGATCCGCGGCCACGGTATCCCCGAGGCGATCGAGGCGATCTTGATCGGCGGCAGCCGGATGCAGCCGAAGGTCGCGATCCTGAAGCCGCTGTCCTCGGCCATTTCCATCGGCAGCGGCGGGCCGTTCGGTGCCGAAGGCCCGATCATCATGACGGGCGGCGCGATCGGGTCGATCTTCGCCCAGTGCTTTCACCTCACTGCCGCCGAACGAAAGACGCTGCTGGTTGCGGGTGCAGCCGCCGGCATGACTGCGATCTTCGGCACGCCCATCGCTGCGGTGCTGCTGGCGGTCGAGCTCCTGCTGTTCGAATGGAAGCCGCGCAGCTTCCTGCCGGTCGTGACCGGCGCGGTCGTCTCCGCGGCATGGCGGCCGCTGCTGTTCGGGACCGGTCCGCTGTTTCCGTTTGCGGAGCGGATCGATCTGCCGTGGTGGGGGCTGGTCGTCGCGGTCGGGGTCGGTATCGTCGCCGGCCTGCAATCGGGACTGATGACGCGGCTGCTCTACGCGGCCGAAGACCTGTTCGACCATTTGCCCTTGCACTGGATGTGGTGGCCGATGCTTGGCGGACTGGTGGTCGGGCTCGGCGGGCTCATCGACCCGCGCGCGCTCGGCGTCGGCTACGACGTCATTGCGGACCTGCTATCGGGTCATATGGTGCGCGACGAAGCGATCCGGATATTGCTGGTGAAATCCGCAATCTGGGTGATCGCGCTTGCCTCCGGCACCTCGGGCGGCGTGCTGGCGCCCCTGCTCATCCTGGGCGGAACCGCCGGCTGGATGGAGGGGCAGTATCTTCCCGGCGGCGCCTCGTTCTGGGCGCTGGTCGGCATGGCCGCAATGATGGGTGGCACGATGCGGTCGCCGCTGACTGGGGTGATGTTCGCGATCGAGCTGACCGGAAATCTCGACATGCTGCTGCCTCTGCTTGCCGCAACGGGAGCAGCGCATGCTGTTACGGTGCTGCTGCTCAAGCGCTCGATCCTCACCGAGAAGATCGCGCGGCGCGGCCAGCACATCACGCGGGAGTACTCGATCGATCCGTTCGAGCTGCTCCGTGCCGCCGACGTCATGGTTGGGAACGTTGACACCCTTCCGGCCGACATGCCGATCGACGCCGCGGTCAAATTCTTCACCTCCGACGAGCGGCCGCACAAATCCTACCCGGTGATAGCGGCCGATGGCCGTCTGGCCGGGATGGTGACGCGCGCGGACGTGCTGCGCTGGCGCACCGAGGGCGACCATCAAGCTGCGACGCTGGACGACATGGTCTCCGACAGCGCGGTAGCGGTGGCTCATCCCGACGATGTGCTCGGGCGCGTCGCCGACCTCATGGTCGCGGCCGATCTCGGCCGCATCCCGGTCGTGGACCGGCAGACGCACAGGGTCGTTGGCCTGGTCGCGCGCAAGGACCTGCTGCGGATCCGTGCCGTCGTCAATGCGCAGGAGGAGGATCGCAGCGCCTATCTCCTGCGCGAAAAGGCGCTTGTACCGACGAGCTAGATCGCGGAAGCTTGCGGCTCATTCCGGCATT
>JAEWBW010000127.1 GCA_023390955.1 Pseudomonadota bacterium | reverse complement strand
CACCATCAGGAAGGTGAAGGGCATCCATTCCCAGGTGTCGGCGATGATGATCGCCGTCAACGCGAAATCGACGCTGGAGGTCATCGCCGGCATGGTGAAGTTGAGGGCATGCGCGGCGTAATGCAGCGGGCTGATGTCGGGCGTGTAGATCAGCTTCCAGATCACGGCGACCACTATCGGCGGCAGCACCATCGGGATCAGGAAGAAGGTGCGGGCGAATTCGACGAAACGCGACGGCACGTTGAGCAGCAGCGCCAGCAGCATGCCGAACAGCACCTGGAACAGCACGCCCCAGAACGACAGCTTTGCCTGCACGACGAGCGAATTGACGAAGCGGGGGTCGCCAGGAAGCAGGCTGTAATTGCGCAAGGGCGAGCTGAAATCGGTGGCCGAGCCCGGCGACGTCAATTGAAACGGCGTCAGGCTGGTCACGATCAGATAGATCGCCGGTAGCACGGCGATCGCGAACAGCACGATCAGGCTAGGGGCGAGCGCGAAGGCGGTGAACCTGCGGCGCTCGCCGTCAATTCCGCTCTCGCTCAAAGCTGCGTCCCGGCGCGGCGTAGCGCGGCAACGGCCTGGTCCTGCGCGGCGTTCATCGCGTCCTTGGCGGGAAGCTGGCCGGTGGCGACCTGCTCGAACGCCTTGTTGAGGACATCGCCGACGATCGGGAACTCCTTCACGGTGCGATAGGCCATGTAGTTGTCGCCCTTGGCCGGCAGCTCCAGCACCTCGAGATAGAGCGCGCCGAGGTCCTGGCCGTTCACCGTGTTCAGCTTGCGATAATCGTCGCTGGTGATGATCGAGCGGCGGCAGACCGAGGAATGACCATGCTCCTTGACGAGGCGCATCGAGATCTCGGGGCTGAGCGCCCATTTGATGAATTCCCAGGCCGCCTTCTTGTTCTTGGCGTTCTTGGGAATGCCGAGCCCCTGGCTGTTCGACGCCGGATGGTCATGCACGGGACCGGCGGGCATGCGGACGACGCGCGCGGTCTCCTTCACCTTGCTCTCGTCGGAGAGCACGATCGGCGTCACCCAGGCGCTGGAGTGGATGAAGATGTTGGAGCGGCCGGTGAGCGCCGACTGCCGCGCCTGGTCCTCGGTGTAGGTGAGGACGCCCTTCGGCGCGTTCTTCAGCAGGTTCGCGTAGAACTCGATGCCCTGGATGGTTTCGGGCGTGTTCAGCGCCGGCATGATGTCGCCGGGCGGCTTGCGGAAGATGTTGCCGCCAAAGCCCTGAATGTAGGGCGGCAGGTTCCAGTGATGCAGCTGGAACGACGTGATGCCGCTGACCCCATCGGTGCCGTTGATCTCCGCACAGACCTGCTGCAGCTCGGCGAAGGTCTTGGGAATCTTCAGTCCCTTCTTCTCCATCAGGTCCATCCGCGACAGACCCATCACCATCGCGCCGCCTTCCCAGGAATAGCCGAAGGTGCCGCCCTTGGCGTCGCGATAGGGCACCTGTGCGCCTTCGACGAAGTCCTTGGGATTCCACTCGGCCGGCGTCAGGTTCGGATCGGAGGTGAACTCGTTGAGATCGGCGAGCAGGCCGGCCGCGACCCAGCGCGCCGCCAGGATGAAAGTGACATTGACGAAGTCGTAGGCCGAGCCGCCGGAGGACAGTTCGAGATTGGCCTGCTGGTTGTAGACCGGGAAGGCCGAGAGCTGGAGGTCGACCTTCATGCCGGTTTTCTCTTCGAATTCCGGAATGTATTTCTGCAGCAGCGTGAAGAAGCGATGCTGGAACGAGGCGCCGTGCAGCGTCACGCCGGCGAACGGCTTGGTCTGCGCGATCAGTGGCGCCGGGAAGGCCGCAAGCGCCGCGCCCGCGGCGCTGGCCTTGAGCAGTTTGCGGCGGGTGATCGATGCGCGGATGGCGCTGGTGTCTGTCATGGTGTCCTCCCTCGGTACTCTGGTTTGAAGTTTCAGCGGGCCCGTCTGCTGCGGGCGTTGTCGTCCTCGGCGTCCTTCTTTTTCTGACGCGTCAGGGCCGAGACGATGTTCTGTTCGGTGAGATCCATCAGCCGGTGCATCGCCGCGCGGGCGCCGTCGGGGTTGCGCGCCCAGATCTCGTCGAGCACCGCGCGGTGATAGGGCAGGCTTTTCCGCGGCGCGCCCGGCTGCGTGGTCGACAAATTGAACGACATCCGCAGCGCTGCGGCGACGGTGGCGCCGAACGCAATCAGGAAATCGTTGCCGGTGGCGATCAGGATGCCGCGGTGAAACTGCAGATCCGGCTCGGCATAGGCGCGGCGGTCCATGCCGGCTGCGTCCATGCCGCGATAGGCGCGCTCGATCCGGGCAAAGTCCTCGTCCGAGCCGCGCGCCGCGCAGATCGCGCAGGCCTCGGGCTCGACAATCCTGCGGATCTCCATCAGCTGCTTGGCGAACTCCTGCGTCGGCAGCGCCGACAGCGTCCAGTTCAACAGCTCCTCGTCGAGCATGTTCCAGTCGATCCGCGCCCGCACATGGGTGCCGGCCTTCTGCTTCGAGGCGATCAATCCCTTGGCCTTGAGCAGCGACAGCGCCTCGCGAATGGTGGCGCGGCTGACGCCGAAGCGCTCCGCCAGCTCGACCTCGCGCGGCAGCGTCGCGCCCTCGCGCCACACGCCGGTCAGGATCAGCCGCGCGACCTCGCGGGCGATCGATTGCGGATTGTCGTTGCTGCTGGCCATTGCGGCGGTGATCCCGAAGAGGAACCTAAATGTCTGATTTATTTCGAGCGAACGAGGTCATTCCGGCCATTCGTGGCCGTGATCGGCAAGATAGGCCCATCCCGCCGAGTTTGACAAGAATTATTATGTCAGACATATTTTCTCTTCAGATAACGCTGTGTAGGACAAAGCGACCGTGACAAAGCCCCATATCGTGCTGGTAATGACGGACCAGCAACGCTTCGACACGATCGCGGCGACCGGTCATCCCTATATGAAGACGCCGAACCTCGACCGGCTGACGCGCGAGGGCGTGTATTTCGACAATTGCTTCATCAACGCGCCAAGTTGCGTGCCCTCGCGGGCGGCGCTGTTCTCCGGCCTCAATCCGCACGCTTCGGGCGTGCTGAAGAACGGGCAGCACTGGCAGAAGACCTGGGTCAGCAATCTCGCCGACGCTGGCTATCACTGCGTCAATGTCGGCAAGATGCACACGATTCCCTATGATGCGAAGGCGGGCTTCCACGAGCGCTTCGTGGTCGAGAACAAGGATCGCTTCTACGAAGGACGCTGGTTCGCCGACGAGCTCGACAAGGCCTTCGCAGCCCACAAGCTGACAAAACCTTCACGCGCCGGCTATCGCAGTCTGCCCGACTACGGCGACCGCATGGGCGCTTTCACCTGGGATATGCCGAAATCGCTGCATCCCGACATCTTCGTCGCTGAGACCGCGATGTGGTGGCTGGACACGCGCCCGAAACCCGAGGCGCTGTTCATGCAGATCGGCCTGCCCGGGCCGCACCCGCCCTACGATCCGCTGCCGGAATATCTGGAGCACTATCTTTCCCGCAACGACCTGCCGGTGCCGCAGCCGACGCAGGCCGAGATCGACGAATTGCCGGAATATCTCAAGGAGAAGCGGCGCCACGACACCGAGGTCGACCACGACGCGGTGTCATGGAAGCTCGATCCGACCCATGAGGAGATGCGGCGCCTGCGCGCGCATTACTATGCCAACGTCACCATGATCGACGAGCAGATCGGCCGCCTGCTGGAGACGCTGGAGACCAAGGGCTATCTCGACAATTGCGTCGTCATCTTCATGTCGGACCATGGCGACAATCTCGGTGAGCACGGCCTCAGCCAGAAATGGTCGATGTACGAGCCGGTCACGCGCATCCCGCTGCTGTTCTGGTCGCCGGGCCGCTTCAAGGGCGGTCGCCGCATTCCCGACATGTGCCAGCTATTCGATCTCGGCCCGACCATTCTGGATCTCGGCGGCGCGCAGCATCCCAAACCGTTTCAGGCCCGCAGCCTGCTTCCGGTGTTGAAGGGCGAGAGCTGGACCGGCCGCGACATCGTGTTCAGCGAGCAGGCCGGCGACGTCGCCATGACCGGCGCGCGGCTGATCACCATGGTGCGCGACAACAGGTGGAAGGCCGTGTTCATCCACGGCGCCGAGGACGGCCAGCTGTTCGACCTGAAGACCGATCCGCTCGAGCAGCACAATCTCTGGGGCAAGCCCGAGCATGCCGGTGAGGTCAGCCGGCTCAAGGACGCCTTCATCGACTGGCGCCAGAACAGCCTGCTCGAGACGATGGACCTCAATGCGGCTGTGCGGTGAGCGGGGCCCGGTTGAAGGCCTGCTGAAGCCGCTTGAGTCCCTCGTCGCCGTATAGCCGCCCGGTTATCTGAACGGCCTGGAGGTACATGCTGTCGACTTCACGCTGAACCCTGGCGAGCTGTTTTGCTTGCCCGTAAAGCTCGTAGGCCTTGTCAGGTTCGCCCATGATCAGTTTTGCTTCGGCTTCCGTTGCGCGGCGCCATTGATCGACTTGGCTCTGCTGGCAATGGTCAAAGGCCTTTTGAGCCATCATCAGGCTGTGCGGACTTGGCGGTGAGGTGACCGGAAGGTTCATCAGTTCCAGGAACGCGACATTGATGCCGTGATAATAGGCCTGCGCGTGATCGTTCGCCTGCTCGGCCAGCTTGAATCCTTCCTCATAGAGCTGCCGGGCCTGATTGTAGTCGCTGGCGACGCGTGACACGAGCCACCGTCGCTTGAAGCGACCGGCTAACGTCCCGAGGATGTCGAGCGACTTCGCCTTGCCGCCCCTGTAGTGCTGCTCGAGGATTTTGATGCCGCGCTCGCTTTGCCCCAGTCCGTCATAGGCGAGGGCGAGATCAACGAGGGCGTTGTCATCGAGCTCGGCGGCCTTGGGTTCGAGGAGGTCGACGGCCTTCTTGAATTGCCCCATCTCGACCGCCAGTCGCGCGCTGTCCCGAGCCTCGAGAGGTCTGTCGGCACCCGTCAGGCAATCGATCATGAGTCGAACCGACAGATGGGCTGATGTCGCCGGCTTGACGATCTCGACATGATTTCCGGGAACCACAGCGAGCGAGTGGTCGCTGCCTGTCAGGTCCCGGAATGGATCGAGACTCGAAGTGGGCGGTACGAATTCATCCCTGTCTCCGCCGGTGGCCCGGAAGCTGAAGCTCGGAGAGGTGCCGAATTGCGAGCGCCAATCGTCCCGAAGCTTCCTGATGAAGTCGCCGCCCGCGCTCATGTCGCGAAACTGCCGCTTCAGGAGGGACAGCAGGCTTGCCTTGACGAGCCCTCCGCTCGGCGTGCCGTATAGCAGCACGTGACTGATGCGAGCTCTGAGAGCTTTGTCATTCAGGATTGCGCGTTGCGTGATCAGGCCGCCCATGCTGTGGGCCGCAACCGCGAGCGCCTTGTACTTGCGGAACGGATCGTGGGTGAGCGCCGTCGAGAGGCCGAGCGCCAGCGTGTCCAGGCCCGGGTCGGCCGACCAGATATTCGGAATGTCGATCCGCAGGCTGGATGGAAAGCCTGTCGCATAGACATCCCATGTCGAAAGTTTCGGCTCGCTGGTGATGAACGTCGGAAACTCCGCCCAGGTCTCCTTTGTGTCGCCTCCAAATCCATGGATGAAAACCAGCGCAGCCTCGTTGCCGGCGTTTCTGTACTCGATCGGCTGGGGGGACGTCGTCATGACGATGCTCCTCGAAAAAATATGTGACTACGCCGCCAAGCGCGGTCGAAAACATCATGAGCTCGAAACGAACGGGCCGGCGGCCGCAATTGACCGATCAGGCGTGACCGCTCCCCCTGCGAGGAGGCCTTATATTAGCACCGCAACCTTGGCGTGCCGATAGATATTTTGAATGATCGGGGTGGGTCAGCTCGCCGCGTACCGCTTCACTGCATCCTCGTCCCAGGCGATGCCGTTGCCGGGTTCCTCGCTCGGCAGCGCAAAGCCGTCCTTGATCTTCAGGCGGCTCGTCAGCACGCCGTCGGCCCAATCGACATATTCCAGCCAGTGCGCGGTCGGCGTCACGCAGAGCAGATGCGCGCTGACCTCCGAGAACAGATGCGTCGACATTTCCAGACCCGCGGCATGCGCCAGTGACGCGGCGCGCAACCAGCCGGTGACGCCGCCAATGCGCTGGACATCGGGCATCACGAAGTCGCAGGCCTCCGCGGCAAGCGCGGATTGCATCGAAAAGGCGCTGTCGAAATTCTCGCCGATCTGGACGGGGGTGCGAAGCGCATCCGCGATGCGGGCGCAGCCGGCATAGTCGTCATGGCGGATCGGTTCCTCGATCCAGAGCAGGCCTTCGTCGTCGAGCATCTCGCCGCGGCGGATCGCTTCGGCAACCGTAAGGGCCTGGTTGAAGTCGCACATCAGTGTCACGTCGTCACCGACGGCCTTGCGCACCGCGCGGACGACGGCGAGGTCGTCGCGTGCCTCCGGCCGGCCGACGCGAATCTTGGCGGCGGAAAATCCTTCCGCCAGCAGCTTGTGTGCCTCGTCCACCGCCGCGCCCGCCGGCATGATGCCGAGCCCCTTGGAATTGTAGGCGCGCACCGGCTTCGGCGCGCCGCCGAGCAGGCGCGCCAGCGGCAGGCCTTTTGCGCGGGCGAGCGCGTCCCAGGCCGCCATGTCGATGCCCGACTGGGCCAGTCGCTGCAGTCCGGCGAGGCCAAGCAGCGTGAAACGCTGGCTCAGCTTGCGCTCGATCTCGAACGGCAGCAGCTCGTCGCCGGCGATGAGATCCGACATTTCCCTAACCATCGCTGTCAGCGGCCTCAAGGCCGAAGGCGTGATCGAGAACAGGTACGAATGACCGCGCACGCCCTGGTCGGTCTCGCAATCGATCAGCACCAGCGGCGCTTTGGCCACCGCGCCGGTCGAGGTCTGCAGCGGCAGGTTCATCGGTACGATCACGGGCCGCGCCTGGATGCGCCTGATGCGGATGGTCTCGGTCATGATTGGCTCCCGGCAGGGCGGACGCAGGACGATGTAGGACATCCATTGTGAAACGAAACGGCGCGTTCCGCGACCCATAAAATGGGGTTGCGCCGGCCGGCGTTTGCAGGCTCTGTGCCGCCGCATGCGTGCCACAAAGCCTCGGCGACATGGACGCACATACCGGAGCCATAACGTGAAACAAGAGATCTCCGAAGAACAACGCAAGCGCGGTGTCCTCACCGGTGCGGTCATCGCCTTCCTCCTGCTCGCGCTGCCGGTTGCCGTGTGGCTCGACCTGACCGAGCTGAGCAAGACGGCGCTGCGCCGGCAGGCGATCGACCTTAATTCGGTGATCACGAGCGTGCGCAGCTATTATGCGAGCAACGTGGTCGGGCGCGTGCTCGCCAATCCCGACGGCACCACCAGGGTCGTGCACAATTATGAATCCGTTCCCGGCGCGATCCCGATCCCGGCGACGTTGTCGCTGGAGCTCGGGAGGGTGATCGGTGCGCAGCAGGAGAACATCACCTACCGCTTCGTCTCCGACTTCCCGTTCCAGAACCGCGCGCCGCACCAGCTCGACAAGTTCGAGAAAGACGCGCTCGAGGTCCTCCGCAAGGACCCCGAGACCAAGATCGTCGATACCGAGACCTCGCTGTTCTCCGACAAGGTCCGCCTGGTCGCCCCCGTCACGATGGGGCCGGCCTGCGTCAGCTGCCACAACAGCCACCCCGAGAGCCCGAAGAAGGACTGGAAGGTTGGAGACGTCCGCGGCATCCAGGAGGTGATCATCGCCCAGCCGATCGCAGCCAACATATTCTCGTTCAAGTTCCTGCTGGCCTATTTCCTCATCGCGGCCGGTAGCGGCCTGGCGTTCCTCTCGATGCAGCGCCTGCAGTCGCGCCGCATCAAGACCATGAACCGGGAGCTGGAATCGGCCAACGACTTCCTGGCTTCGCTGTCGATGAAGATCTCGCGCTACATCCCGCCGCAGGTCTACAAGAGCATTTTCAGCGGCCAGAAGGACGTCACCATCCACACCGAGCGCAAGAAGCTCACGATCTTCTTCTCCGACATCCAGAACTTCACCGCCACCGCCGAGCGCTTGCAGCCCGAGCTGCTGACCCAGCTCCTCAACGAATATTTCACGGAGATGTCGGCAATCGCACTCGAACATGGCGGCACCATCGACAAGTTCATCGGCGACGCCATGCTGATATTCTTCGGCGATCCCGAGACCAAGGGTGACCGCGCCGACGCGCAGGCCTGCCTGCGCATGGCCTGGCGCATGCAGCAGCGGCTGGTCGAGCTCAATGCGAAATGGCGCGCCTCCGGCATCGAGCAGCCATTCCGCTCGCGGATCGGCATCAATTCCGGCTACTGCAATGTCGGCAATTTCGGCAGCAGCGACCGCATGGACTATACGATCATCGGCGCGGAGGCGAACCTCGCCGCGCGGCTGCAATCGGTCGCCGAGCCCGGCGGCATCGTGCTGAGCTATGAGAGTTATGCGCTGGTCAGCGACATCGTGACCGCGCATGCGCTGCCCGCCATCACCATGAAGGGCATCAGCCGGGAGGTCATTCCTTATTCGGTCGATGCGCTGAAGGATAGCTCGGCGGAGCAGAGCGGCGTGATCACCGAGCGTGCGCCCGGCCTCGAACTCTATCTCGATCCGGCGGTCGTGAAATCGGGCGATGCGGCGAGGGTGCGCTCGCTGCTGGAGAATGCGTTGGCCTCGCTCAAGACCGCGTAAGGCCTGCTCAACGCTTCGCGCCCTCCGTGAAGGCGGTCTCGATCACCTCGCCGAAGGGCTGCCAGGACCGGCCATCGAACTGGACGAGCCGCATCTGCCTGATCGGCAGATACCTGTCCGCCGTGGTGTTCATCTTGATGTTCGGCAGGGCGACCGAGGGCGAGTGGTCCCTGAGCGAAGCCGCCTGACGCATGATGTTCTCGCGCGACAGATCGTTGCCGCATTGCTTCAGCACCTGCGTCAGCGCCTCGGCCGCGGCATAGCCGTAGACCGCCGCGCTGTTGTTGGTGCTTTCGACGTGATGGTATCGGTCCATGAAGTTGAACCAGGCCTTCATCGCCGGATCGTCCTTCCAGGCGGGATCGCTCGGATCCTTGAGGAATGCGGCCGAGACCACGCCCGCCGAATTTTCGAGGCCCGCGGGCGCCATCGCGTTGGCGATCGAGGCGGAGGAATCGTTGACGATGAAGACCGGCCGCCATTTGAGCGACGCGGCCAGCTTGATGACCTTGGATGCCGTCGAGGGCACACCGAGGAAGACGAGAACGTCGGCGCCGGTGCGCTTGAGGATCGAGACATGCGTGTCGAGGTGCTCATCGGAGATGTCGAAGGCGATGTCGACGAGGATGTGACGGTTCAGGTCGCCGAGGCCCTCCTGGATGCCCTTGTAGAGCATGCGGCCGAACTGGTCGTTCTGCCAGAGCACCACGATCTTGCGCTGCGGATAATAGGCCTGGATGTAATTGGCATAGATCCGTCCCTCTGACCGGAACGACGGCTGCCAGCCCATGGTCCAGGGAAACGCCTTGGCCTGGCTCAGCTCCTCGTCACCGGAGGCGACGAAGAGCTGCGGCACTTTCTTTTCGTTCAGATACCAGCGCGTGGCGAGATTGCCGGGCGTGCCGAACGATCCGAACATGATGTGGACGTCGTCCTTCTCCACCAGATTGCGGGTCAGCTCGAGCGCGGTCGAAGGATCGGAATTGTCGTCGCGCGTGATAAAGCGGATCTTGCGTCCGTTGATGCCGCCGCGATCGTTGATCATGTCGAAATAGGCCGCCTCGGCCTTGCCGATGGCGCCGAACTCGGACAGCGGCCCGGAATAGGGCATGATGTTGCCGATGCGGATTTCGTTGGCGCCAAGCGGCTTGTCCTCGCGCTCCTGGGACATTGCTCCCAGCGACGCGTAGGCGACCACCAAAACGAACAGCATCCTGCCGGCGACATGCATGGTCGACACCCCGATATTTGGCCCGCGTTGACGTCGGCCCAAACTGCACCAAGGCTGCTTGATCTAGGTCAAGCGTTTGTCATTCCTGTGTCGTGGCAACTTGTCCCAAGCCGCTCGCCACGGCGGCCAAACGACAGGGGGCCTGACGCGCCGGCTGGCAACGGACGGCTTATGGCAGCCCCCGTGCCTCCAACTGGCGGACCAGCAGCAGCGTCGGCTCGGCGAGGCTGTCGCCGGAGCCGTCGAGCCCGAAGGCGGCGGCGATGCCGTCACGGCTGCGCAGAATCGTGGTGCGCGGGCAGTGGCCGGCACCGCAGAGCGTCTTTTTCAGGGTCTCGCCCTGCGCCACGAGGCCCGCCGGGTCGGCCGCGGCCCAGGCCAGCACGATCGGCGCGTCGACATTGAGGATGCCGGGGAAGACCGATCGCTTGTCATACTGGCTGGCGTCGGTGCCCAAATAGGCCTTCTCGCTCGCGGTGGCATCCTTGCTCACGCGATAGGTGCCCGACACCAGCACGACCGCGGCCACATCGGAGCGATCGGTCTGCAGCTCGGGATGGGCAAGCATGGTCGCGACATGGAAGG
>JAEWBW010000117.1 GCA_023390955.1 Pseudomonadota bacterium | reverse complement strand
CACGGGAGCGCCGCTTCCCCCAGATGAAGTCCGGATCCGCCGGCACCATCTGGCGCATGGCGCAGACCCGCGCCATGCCGTCGCAATCCTCGCGGCTGCGCAGCGTGCGCACCAGGAAGCCCTGCGGTCGCACCGGCCTCCTGGATGTGGTAGCCCGAGATGGAGATCGAGTTGAACTTGGGCATCTTGGCGCTGGTAAAGGCGAAGATGTCCGAGATGATCCGCATCGACGGCGCAGGCGGATAGATGTAGGTGTTGCGGACCATGAACTCTTTGAGGATGTCGTTCTGGATGGTCCCCGCCAGCTTCTCCGGCGGCACCCCCTGCTCCTCGGCCGCCACGACGTAGAGCGCCAGGATCGGCAGCACCGCGCCGTTCATGGTCATCGACACGCTCATCTGGTCGAGCGGAATGCCCGCGAACAGCGTGCGCATGTCATAGATGGAATCGATGGCCACACCGGCCATGCCGACGTCGCCGCCGACGCGCGGATGGTCGCTGTCATAGCCGCGATGGGTGGCGAGATCGAAGGCGACCGAGAGGCCCTTCTGCCCGGCCGCGAGATTGCGGCGATAGAACGCGTTGGAATCCTCCGCCGTGGAGAACCCGGCATATTGCCGGACCGTCCAGGGCTGGTTGACATACATGGTCGGGTAGGGGCCACGCAGATAGGGCGCGATGCCCGGATAGGTCTCGAGGAAATCGAGCCCGGCCAGATCAGCCTCGCCATAGGCGGGTTTTACGAGAATGCCCTCGGGCGTCAGCCAAGGCTCGGCGCTGCCGGCTGGGGCGGCGCTTGTGGTTCGCTCGAAGGCGACGTCTGAGAAGTTCGGTATGCGCGTCATGATGTTGCCGTTGCCGTTTTTCGAAGCCGCACGCGGCGTTCTATTTCGTCCCTCAAGTCTGCCAATTCACAACCCAGCAGATAGAGCTTGATCCCCGAAGGGGACGTCGAACCGTGCCCACTAAGACCATCGAACACCCCGAAGATAACCGCCTGGATCCAATAAAAGATGTGGGCATGCAGGAGTCCACGAGCGCTGTATTTTCCGACCTGGTAAACAACCTTGTGCTTCGTTTCCATCTCAGAAATCAATGTCTCGTAGCGCTCCGCTATCTCGGTGTCGTCGAGCTTCGCCAGGTCGCCTCGAAGGTTGATCCCCCAGCGCATCGCGAGCCTCAATCATGGTCCGGATGCTGATGGCTGCTGATGGTCGCCATCTTCTCCGGGCCGTAATTCTGCATCGTGGTCTGGCTCGGCAGATTGGCGATGCCGACCACCCAGCCGAGGCGGGATTCCGTTCCATACTGCCGCGTCGGCACGATTCTATCAGGACGGTCGAAATTGCCGGTCAGGATCTCGATGCGCGGGCCGTCGATGCGGCGGAAGCTCAGCGGCGTGCCGCAGCTCGCGCAAAAATCACGCATCGCGATCGAGGACGACTGGAACGCTGACGGCGTGCCCTTCGTCCATTTGAAGTCGCCATGCTCCATGTCGGCATAGGAGGCGAACGGCGCTCCGGTCGCCTTCTGGCACATGCGGCAGTGGCAGATGCTGATCTTTGCAGGTGGCGCCGACAGCGCGAAGCGGATCGCGCCGCATTGGCAGCCGCCGGTGAGAACGGGTTTGCTGGCTTCCGTCATGCCTGTTCCATCCGTCGATAGGCGTCCTGCAGGATGGCGAGCGCATCGCCGCCTGCGAAGACGAAGCCCGTGACGCCGGCGGCACGCAGCGCCGCCTCGGCCTCACCGGGCCGTCCAGCCAGATAGATATGTCGCCCGCCGGCGCTTTGCAGGGCCCGAGCCGCCTCTTCGGCGCGTTCCACATAAACCTTGTCGCTGGAACACAGGCAGGCGAGCGCCGCACCCGAGGCCTTGAAAGCGGCCGCGAGCGTGGCGGCATCCGCAAATCCCTCGCTATCGAGCGCCAGAATGCCGCCGGCTTCGAAGAAGCTCTTTGCAAAGGTGGCGCGCGCGGTGAAATCGGCGGGCGTGCCGAGATTGGCCAGGAACACCGCGGGTCGCTTGCCGCTCGCCTTCAGTGCTGCATCCGATTTGTCGCGCAGCGCCTCGAAAGGCGCGGCGAGGCGCATCGGTTCGAGCGCGTCGAACTTGTACTTCTGCTCGCCGTAAGCCGGCAGCACGACCGGCGTCGCGTCCAGCACCGTGGCGTCGGCCTCGTGCAGATTGGGAAACTCGCTGGCGCCCGTCAGCACGTCGCGGCGCTTGGCGATGTTGGCTTCACGCGCCTTGCGCGTGGCCGCGACCTTGCCCTGGAACAGGCCCTGCTGAAGTGCTGCGAACGTGCCGCCCGCCTTCTCGCTCTCCTGGAACAGCGCCCAGGCCGCCTCGCACAATTCCGACGTCAGCGTCTCGATGCCGCCGGCGCCCGCCGCGGGATCGCTGACCTTCGCAAGGTTGCTCTCTTCGAGCAGCAATAGCTGCGTGTTGCGCGCGACGCGGCGCGCGAACGGATCGGGCAGGCCGCGCGCAAGCGTGTGCGGCAGCACCGTGATCGCATTGGCGCCGGCAAGTCCGGCCGCGAATGTCGCAATCGTCGCGCGCAGCATGTTCACATAGGGATCGCGCTGCGTCAGCATGCGCCAGGCCGTGTCGGCGGCGATGAACAGCGGCTTCGGCGTCAGTCCGCACGCCGTCTCCACGCGCGCCCACAGCAGCCGCAGCGCGCGAAGCTTTGCCATCGTCAAGAACTGGTCGGCGTCGGCGGCGAGGCGCGCGTAGACCATGCCCTGCGCCTGCTCGAGCGGAATGCCGGCGCCCTCGATCGCACGCAGATAGGCGGCGGCGCAGGCGAGCACGAAGGCGAGCTCCTGCACCTCGGAGCCGCCGGCATCGTGGATCACGCGTCCGTCGGCGGAGACGAACGGTCCCTTGAAGCCGAGCCCGGCAAGGCCTTTGATCGCACCGGTGATGGCGGGAATGATCTCGTCCCAATTATAAGGGCTGTGGCCCCACGCCGCGCCGGCGGCGAGCGGATCGAGGCCGAAGCGGATATTGCAGGCGGCGGGATCGAGGCCGTTGCTCTTCACATATTCCGCGACATGGATCGCAGCCATCCGCGACTGCGGACCGATCTCGAGCTCGATGCCGATGCCGGCGTCGATATGGATATCCTTCAAAACCTTTGCGACCGCATCGGCGGTCGGTTCCAGGCCGAAACCGCGCGCGCCATTGGCGCCGGCGAACACCAGCACGAGCCCGGTCGCGCCATTTTCGAGATCGGTCAGCGCCTGCGCATTGGCCTTTGCGGCATCGGGATGATCGATCCGCTGCACGATTTGCCACGGCGCGGACGCCGGCCGCCCAGCCACCGGTGCAACGCCCTTGGCGCGCGGGTAGAGCGGCTCGATCTTGAGGCCGTCATAGGTCTTGCCGACCAGCTTCTCGAATGGCGCGCCCTTCAGCACGCCGTCGACCAGCTTGCGCCAGTCGTCGTACTGGGCCTTGGGAAAATCGGCCGCCAGCGGCAGGTCGTCAGTCACGGAGGTCATGCGGCGAGTGGCTCCCAAACGTATCGTTATTCGCGGGGCGAATTTGCCACGGCGGACCGTCCCTGCAAACGGTCGATTTTGGTTAACCGGTATCCGGAAGCCGCTCAATACCTTGCGTCGAGACGCTGGCGAGCCCGTCGCGCACACGAATACCCGAGATGACGCGATCGGGCGCGATTTCGGTCAGCGGCACCAGCACGAAGGCGCGCTCGAACAGGCGCGGATGCGGCAAGGTCA
>JAEWBW010000037.1 GCA_023390955.1 Pseudomonadota bacterium | reverse complement strand
AAGCGGATTCCGGACTTCCGGCTTGACCCGGCCGGCACCGTGACCTGGTCGCAGGGAACCGTGCGGGGGCCGCGTCAGTTACCATTCCTGCTGGGAAAGGCTAAATAGGCCCCAGCCAATTCGACGTTGGGAGGCCGGTGATGACAGAGCAAGTACTCAATCCGGCCTCCGACAAAATCGACATTGCCGACGCCGAGCGGCGGATCAAGGCGATCTTCATCGGCTCGATCGGCAATCTCGTCGAATGGTATGATTTCTACGCCTACACGGCATTCGCGCTGTATTTCGCGCCTGCGTTCTTCCCCGGCAATGACCCCGTCGTCCAGCAGCTGAACGTCGCTGTCGTCTTTGCCGCGACTTTCCTGATGCGTCCGCTGGGCGGCTGGTTCTTTGGCTATCTCGCCGACCATTTCGGCCGCCGCATCTCGCTGACGCTCTCCGTCGTGTTCATGTGCTTCGGCTCGCTGATCATCGCGCTGACGCCGACCTATGCCACAATCGGCATTGCCGCTCCGATCATCCTGGCGCTGGCGCGCGTCATCGAGGGCCTGAGCCTGGGCGGCGAGTACGGCGCCAGCGCCACGTATCTGAGCGAAGTCGCCGATCCCAAGCATCGCGGGTTTTATTCAAGCTTTCAGTACGTCACGCTGATCGGCGGCCAGCTCACCGCGATCGTCGTGCTGCTGCTTTTGCAGAAGGTCTTCCTGACGCCGGAGGAGCTGAAGGAATGGGGCTGGCGCATTCCCTTCGCGATCGGTGCGGGGCTGGCGATCTTTGCCGCGGTGATGCGCCGCGGCCTTCACGAGACCGAGGCGTTCGAGGAAGCCAAAAAGGTGGTCAAGCCGACCGGCTCGATCGCCAATCTGCTGCAATATCCGCGCGAGCTCCTGCTCGTGGTCGGCCTCACCGCGGGCGGCACTGCCGCCTTCTACACCTTCACCACCTACATGCAGACCTTCGTCAAGCTGTCGGTCGGGCTGACCGAGGACGAGACCACCTTCGTGATCTTCGGCTCGCTGATCTTCGCCACAATTCTGCAGCCGATTTACGGTGCGATCTCCGATCGGATCGGCCGCAAGCCTCTCCTAGTCTTCTTCGGAGTAGCCGGCACGCTCGCCACGGTGCCGCTGCTGATGACGCTGAAGGAGACAAAGTCGCCGTTGATGGCATTCGTCCTGATCTGCTGCGCCTGGCTGTTCGTGGCCGGCTATACCTCGATCAATGCCGTGGTGAAGGCCGAACTCTTCCCCACCAATGTACGCGCGCTCGGCGTCGGCCTGCCCTATGCGATCACCGTCTCGATCTTCGGCGGCACCGCGCCGGCCATCGCCCTATACTTCAAGACTATCGGGCATGAACAATGGTTTTACTATTATCTCAGCGGCATCATCTTCATCTCGCTCCTCATCTACTCTACAATGCGCGATACCAAGCACGCCTCCGCGATGCATCGGCACGAGTAGAGCATGACCGACGAGCATGAGCCGCCGCCTGACAGCAAGCTGACGCGGACCAAGGAGAAGTGGGCCACCGAAGGCCGCTTCCTCACCGGCAAGATCACGCGCCCGGATGAGCAGCGCCTGCCGCCGGGGCAGCACCTGACCAAGGACTGGCCAGTGCTCGATCTCGGCGTCGTACCACCGGTGTCGCGCGAGCGCTGGCGGCTCGACGTCTATGGCGCGGTCAACAAACCCGTGTTCTGGACCTTTGCGGAATTCTCGGCACAGAAGCAGTCGCAATTCGTCTCCGACATCCATTGCGTGACGACGTGGTCGCGCTATGACAACCAGTGGGAGGGACTCGCGACCCGCGAGCTTCTCGCTGCCTGCCAGCCGCACGACGACGCCCGCTTCGTCGTGCTGCATTCCTATGACGGCTACACGACAAATCTGTCGCTGGATGACTTCGCTGCCGAGGACGCACTACTCGCCCACAGCTGGTCGAGCCAGCCGCTGACTGAGGAGCATGGCGGCCCGGTGCGGCTCGTGGTGCCGCATCTCTATTTCTGGAAGAGTGCGAAATGGCTCCAGGCTGTCGAATTCGTGACCGCGGATGCGCCAGGCTTCTGGGAGGTCCGCGGTTACCATAATCGCGGTGATCCCTGGGCCGAGCAGCGCTATTCTGACGATTCGGACTGAACAGACACGGGGGAAGACCCATGCCGACCGAACGCTTTCAATTCACGGGCGAAGGCGGCCATCAACTGGCGGCCGCGCTGGAGCTGCCCGACGGTGAGGTCGCGGCCTATGCGCTGTTCGCGCATTGCTTCACCTGCGGCAAGGATACGCTGGCGGCAAAGCGCATCTCGGTGGCGCTTGCGGCACAGGGCATTGCGGTGCTGCGCTTCGACTTCACCGGGCTCGGCTCTAGCGAGGGCGAATTCGCCAATTCGACGTTCTCCTCCAATGTCGCCGACCTCGTCCGCGCCGCCGATCATCTGCGCGAGACCCGCAAGGCGCCGTCTATCCTGATCGGCCACAGCCTCGGTGGCGCGGCAATTTTGGCGGCAGCGGGGAAGATCTCGGACGCCAGGGCTGTCGTGACCATCGCGGCGCCGTCCGATCCCGCGCATGTCACGGGATTGTTCAGGGAGCATGTCGACACCATCCGCGCGCAAGGCGAGGTCGAAGTGTCCCTCGCCGGCCGCCCATTCCGGATCAAGCGCGAATTCCTCGACGATGTCGCCGAGCATGAGCTGATGAAGGACGTCACCGGCCTGCACAAGGCGCTGCTGATCATGCAGTCGCCGGTCGACGACACCGTCGGCATCGACAATGCGACCAAGATCTTTGTTGCCGCGAAGCATCCAAAGAGCTTCGTCTCGCTCGACCATGCCGATCATCTTCTGAGCAAGCCGGCGGATGCCGTCTATGCCGCCGACGTCATCGCGGCCTGGGCCAGCCGCTATGTCGAGGCCGCCAAGCCCGCAAAGGCGGCGGACACTGCGGATGTGCCGCGCCAGGTCGTGGTGCAGGAAACCCGCAAGAGCAAATTCAACCAGGCCGTCACCATCGGGCCGCACCATCTCGTCGCGGACGAACCGATTGCGGCCGGCGGTGCGGATGCCGGTCCTGGCCCCTACGATTTCTTGCTGGCGGGGCTGGGTGCCTGCACCTCGATGACCATGCGGCTCTATGCCGATCGGAAATCGCTGCCGCTCGACCGTGTCACGGTCACGCTGAAGCATTCCAAGATTTACGCCAAGGACTGCGCGGAGTGCGAGACGCGCGAGGGCATGCTCGACCAGATCGAGCGCGATATCGCGATGGATGGCGCGCTCGACGCCGAGCAGCGCAAGAAGCTGATGGAGATCGCAGATAAATGTCCGGTGCACCGGACACTGACGTCCGAGATCCGCATCGTGACAAGGGCGGTGGGTTAGGCTGCCTCGCCAGCCGCCTTGAGCGGCCGAACCCGCAGCGCACCGCGCAGGCCCGCGGCGGCGCCCAGCAGAATGCCGGCGACCGCAACGAAGGAGCCGAGTGCGAGCGTCGAGAGGCCGGTGAGCCCCTGCCCGATCGAGCAGCCGAACGCCATCACCCCGCCGATGCCCATCAGCGCGGCGCCGCCCGCCGAGCGCAGCATGTGGTTCGGCGAGGAATAAGCTTCGAGCTTGAAGCGTCCGGTTGCGAGCGCGGTGACTAGGCTGCCGGCAAAGACGCCGGCGACGGTTGCGATGCCGAAATTCAGCGTCAGGCCCGTCGAGAGCATGGCGTATTGCAGCGTGTCGGCGATTGGCGCGATGAAGGTCAGCGATGTCACCGGCACTGGATTGAAATCGTCGGCGCCGAGGTAACCGGTGGCGAACCAACCGGCGGCGACCAGCAGGCCGACAATGAGCCCGGCTGCGACCTGGCCGGGCGAGCGGCGGAAGCCGTCATGCCCGAAGGCGAACAGAGCGAGCGCAGCGGGAATCAACAGAGCTGGCAGCAGGCGCGACGATGTTTCACCCAGCCCAACTGACGCGAGCAGCGCCGGCAATGAGTTTGCATTCACCGTGGCCTGCGTGGCCTGCACCAGCGCGATCCGCGCCGGCGCGATCAGGCCCTTCAGCGTCATCTGCGCGGCAATGGCGAGCACGATCACCACGACGAAGGAGCGCAGATTACCGCGGCCGAGCAGGACCAGCGCGCGTGAGCCGCATCCGTTGGACAGCACCATGCCGTATCCGAACAAGAGGCCGCCGAAGAACAGCACGGGCGCAGAGAAACTCGGCTGCAGATAGATCGACTTGCCGAGATCAACGGTGCCGCTGCCGGCGAGAAACTGGCTTGCGGCGATCGCAACGGCTATCGCCAGCGCGTATGCGCGCACCAGCCGCCCGTCGCCCTCCGCCAGGAAACCGCGCATGCTGCTCATCAGGCAGAATCCGCTGAGCAGGCCAACGGCGCCATAGACGAGGCCGATGGCAAGACCGGCGAGGATGGCGATTTGGGCGGCTTCCATGATGGTGACGCTACGGCTTCAGGATCACGCGGTCTCGCGAGGAGCCGGCGACAGCAGCATACGCTTCCTTGGCCCGCTCCAGCGGATAGATCGCATTAGCCTGAATCGGAAACGGTTTGAGATGCCCACTCGCAAAGCCCGGACCGAGATCGCGCAACACGGCACCGGTCGCCGTCGACGACAGACCAAGCGTGTCGATGCCGACATAGGTGTGCTGGCCGCGGTAGAATTCGAGGATGTTGAACTGCACGATGCGGTCGACCGCCGCGATCAGGATTTGCCGGCCGCGCAAGGCGAGCGACTTGTGCGCCGCCTGGAAATAGGGATCACCAACGGTGTTGAAGACGATGTCGGCGCCCTTGCCGCCCGTCACCTCGCGCACGCGCGCGGCGACGTCGGTCGCGGAGGCATCGATCACCTCGACCGGCGCATTGGCGTGCCCCTCATAAGCCTCGGCCTTGCGCACCACGCCGATGACGCGCGCGCCCTGCCAGGTCGCGATCTGCACGGCCGCCTGCCCGACCTTGCCGTTGACGCCGAACACCAGCACGGTCTCGCCGGGCCTCGGCACGCCCGCGCGGCGAAATCCTTCCATGGCGGTGACGAAGGGGACGCCGATGCCGGCGGCCTCTTCCCATGACAACGCCTTCGGCTTCTCGACGACCGCGTCGGCCTCGACGACGAGATGTGTGGCATGGGTGCCGTCGCGGCGGATGCCGAGATCGCCGGAAGAACCGAACACCTCGCGGCCGATCGTGCCGGCCGGGCCATCGATGACCACGCCGGCATAGTCGCGGCCGGGCGTGCGCGGGAACACGGCATAGGGCATCAACCCGGTCGCGGCCTTCACGTCGGACGGATTGACCGCCGCGGCCTTCACCTCGATCAGGAGATCATTGGCGCCTCGCTCCAGCCGATGCTGCTCGACGACCGGCGCAAGCGCCGCGGCATTCTCGGCCTTGGCGTTGAGACGCACGCAGCGCGCTTCGACGGATTTTGCTTCGGACGATGACATCAAAGTATCCACGATTTCTCGCGGCCTTGTGGCCCTTGGGGGCCTGCAAGTCAATCCGCCTCCCCTCATCCACCATGAGGGGTGAGGGCTAGTCCTTCGGCCGCTTGTCGTAGAGCCGCTTGGCCTTGCCGAGGGAGCGCTCCAGCGTGGCCGGCGCAACCGCCTGCACCTTGGCGGTGATGCCGATGGTGTTCTTGATATGGGTCGAGATGCGGTCAGCATGGTCGATCAGGCCACGGCCGTCCCAGCTCTCAGGCCGGGCCTCCGCGATGATCGTCAACTCGTCCATGCGGCCTTCCCGGGTCAGCTCCATGATGAAGTGGCCGCCGCACCAGTCGGTCGCGAGCAACACTTCCTCGATCTGGGTCGGGAACAGGTTGACGCCGCGCAGGATGATCATGTCGTCGGAGCGGCCCGTCACCTTTTCCATGCGCCGCATGCCCGGCCGCGCCGTGCCCGGCAGCAGCCGCGTCAGATCACGGGTGCGATAGCGGATGACCGGAAAGCCTTCCTTGGTGAGCGAGGTGAAGACCAGCTCGCCCTTCTCGCCATCCGGCAGCACGGCGCCGGTCTCGGGATCGATCACTTCGGGATAGAAATGGTCCTCCCAGATGTGCAGCCCGTCCTTGGTCTCGATGCATTCCTGCGCAACGCCGGGGCCGATCACCTCGGACAGGCCATAGATGTCGGTCGCGTCCATATCGAACGCCTCTTCGATCTCGCTGCGCATCGCATTGGTCCAGGGCTCAGCACCGAAAATGCCGACCTTCAGCGAACACTGGCGGGGATCGAGCTTCTGACGCTTGAACTCGTCCAGGATCGCCAGCATGTAGCTCGGCGTCACCGTAATGATGTCTGGGCGAAAATCATTGATGAGCTGCACCTGCCGCTCGGTCATGCCGCCGGAGATCGGCACAACGGTGCAGCCGAGCTTCTCGGCGCCGTAGTGCACGCCGAGACCGCCGGTGAAGAGCCCGTAGCCGTAGGCATTGTGGATGATCATGCCGGTGCGGCCGCCGGCGGCGCGGATCGAGCGCGCCATCACCTCCGACCAGGTGTCGATGTCGCGCTGGGTGTATCCGACCACGATCGGCTTTCCGGTCGTGCCGGAGGAAGCGTGCACGCGCACCAGCTTCTCGCGCGGGACGGCGAACATGTTGAAGGGATAATTGTCGCGCAGATCCGTCTTCACCGTGAACGGAAATTTTGCGAGATCGGACAGGCTCTTGAAATCGGACGGGTGCACGCCGGCCTTGTCGAAGGCCTTGCGATAATGCGCGACATTGTCGTAGGCGTGCTTCAGCGACCAGACGAGCCGCTGCGTCTGCAGCGCCATGATCTCGTCGCGCGAGGCCCGTTCATGCGCGTCCATCTCGGCGCTATAGGCGCCGCCACCTGCCTTGAGCCTGGTCAGAGCCATCTGTGTTTCCCCACGACATCGTTATGTTCTTTTGTTGTCTTGCTTTATTGGTCTTGCGGGAGCCACGTGCCGGGTATGACACGCGAATGCCCGCGGAATTCTGCGATCACGGTCTCGCCGGCGGTGACACGAACATCGTAAATGCCGGAGCGGCCACCGCGGGTGACCTCGCGCGCGGTCGCCACCAGACGATCACCGAGCTTCCCCGGCTTGATGAAGGTGATCTGCCCCTGTGCAGCCACCACACGCTCATTGTGCGAGTTGCAGGCAAAGGCAAAGGCGGAGTCGGCAAGCGTGAAAATGAAGCCGCCATGGGCGATACGCTGGCCATTGACCATGTCCGGCCGGACCGTCATCGCGAGCGTGGCGCGGCCAGGCGCAATCTCGACGATCTCCATGCCGAGCCCCTTGGAGGCATCGTCCTCCGCCCACATCGCATCGGCGCAGGCACGAGCCACATCCTGAGGCGATAGGGCTGTTTTCACGGTCACGCGCTTCTCCCGATTATTGCTTTTGCGCAATGTTCGGCTGCCTCGCGTGCCCTGTCAAACATGATCATAGTCGACCACGACGCGCTCGGATGACGGCTTTGCCTGGCAGGTCAGGACAAAGCCGGCCTGCAGCTCCCAGGGTTCCAGCGAATAATTGAGGTCCATCGGCGCCTCGCCTTCGACCAGCTTTGCGCGGCAGGTCGAGCACATGCCGCCCTTGCAAGCGAAGGGAAGATCGACGCCGGCGCGCAGCGCCGCATCGAGGATCGCCTCATCCTCGGCAACGGGCACGTCGCGTCGCTTGCCGTCAATGATCAACGATGCGATCGCCTTCGACGGTGCGTCCGCAGCCACCACTTTCTTCGGCCGCGGCTTGCCGCCAAACTCGGAGACGAAGCGCTCGACATGGATGCGTTCCTCGGCAATGCCGAGCGCACGACAGGTCGTCTCGATGTCCTCGCTCATGCCGAGCGGACCACAGACGAAGACATGATCGACGCTTTTGGCCGGGACCAGCGAGCGCAGCAGCACCCTCACCTTCTCGCCGTCGAGCCGGCCGTGCAGGATCGGGATGTCCTGCTCCTCGCCGGAGATGACGTGGAAGATCGAGAGCCGATCGATGAAGCGATCCTTCAGCTCCTCGAGCGCCTCAAGGAACATGATGTTGGCGCTGGCGCGGTTGCCGTAGAACAGGAAGAAATTGCTGTTCGGTTCGCGCGCGAGCAAGCCTTTGAGTATGGAAATAATCGGCGTGATGCCAGAGCCTGCAGCAAAGCCGACATGGGTGCGCGGGGTCTCGGCTGCCGCGATCTGGCCGAAGCGGCCGGTCGGCGTCATCACGTCGAGCTCGTCGCCGCATTTCAGCTCGTCTGCAGCCCAGCTCGAGAACGCGCCGCCATCGACCTTCTTCACGGCGATGCGCATCTCGCCATCGTCGGGGCCAGAGCAGATCGAATAGGACCGCCGCACCTCCTCGCCGTCGAGCGTGGTGCGCAGCGTGAGATACTGGCCCGGCGCAAAGCCGTAATCACCGGCGAGATCGTGCGGGACAGCGAAGGTCATCGACACAGCGTCGGACGCCTCACGGCGAACGTCGTTGACGGCCAGGCGATGGAAGCGGGGTGCGGCTGCTGACATGGTCAATGGCACTTGAAATAGTCGAAGGGTTCGCGGCAGGCCTTGCAACGCCACAGCGCCTTGCAGGAAGTCGAGCCGAATTCGGATAGCAGCTCGGTCTTCTCCGAACCGCATTGCGGGCACGCAACCTCCTGCTCGCCGAACAATGCGCGACGGGAACTGGCGGCCTGCGGCGGCGCGATGCCGTAGTCGCGGAGCTTCTGGCGCCCCGCCTCGCTCATCCAGTCGGTGGTCCAGGCCGGCGACAGCACCGTGCGCACCTTCGGCTGGTAGAAGCCGGCGCGCTCCAGCGCGAGCTCGATCTCGAGCGCGATCATGTTCATCGCCGGGCAGCCGGAATAGGTCGGCGTGATCGCGACCTCGACACGGTCTTCGGTCACCGCGACGTCACGCAGCACGCCGAGGTCCGCGATGGTCAGCACCGGAATTTCCGGATCGACCACGCTGGCCGCCGCGTCCCAGGCGCGCTGGCGCAGATCGGCCTCGAGCACGGTCACCATGCCTGCCCCGGAAAGGTGCGCTGCATCGACTGCAACTCGCTGAGCAGATGGCCGAGATGCTCGCTGTGCCCGCCGGACCGGCCGCCTTGCTGCATCCAATTGTTCTGTGGCAGCGACAGCGTGGCCTCGCCGACCACATGCGAGACCGTCTTGAGCCAGCGATCGCGCAATCCGGCGGGATCGACCGCAATACCCGCGTCGATCAGCCCACGCTCGCTGTCGTCGACCGCGAACATCTCGCCGGTGAAGGCCCAGAACTGGTCGATCGCGGCCTGAGCGCGCACGTGGCTTTCCTCGGTGCCGTCACCGAGCCGGATGATCCATTCCGACGAATGACGCAGATGATAGGCGCTTTCCTTCTCGGATTTGGCGGCAATCGCGGCCAGCGTCGCATCGCGCGATGTCATCATCGCGCGCCAATAGAGGTCAGCAAAGGCAGAATAGAAGAACTGCCGCACCAAGGTCTGCGCGAAATCGCCGTTGGGCTGCTCGACCAGCAGCAGATTGCGGTACTGCCGGACGTCCCGCAGATACGCGAGCTTGTCCTCGTCGTTGCTCTTGCCTTCGGCCTTCGCGGCATAGGTGTAAAGTTCGCGCGCTTGGCCGATGAGGTCGAGCGCAATGTTGGACAGCGCCATGTCCTCTTCCATCATCGGCGCGTGGCCGCACCATTCCGACAGCCGGTGGCCGAGGATCAGTGCGTCATCGGCGCGGCGCAGCGTGTAGAGCACCAGCGGCGTCTCGGTGACCTCGATATTGGCGACCGGCATCACATATGCCCCACTTCCTCGGGCACCTCATAGAAAGTCGGATGCCGGTAGATCTTCGTCTCCGCCGGCTCGAACATCATGCCCTTCTCGGCCGGGTCGCTCGCCGTGATCGCGGTGGACGGCACCACCCAGATCGAGAGTCCCTCGCCGCGGCGGGTATAGATGTCGCGCGCAGCCTGCAATGCCATGGTCGCGTCGCTCGCATGCAGCGAGCCGACATGCTTGTGCGCGAGCCCGTTGCGGCTGCGAATGAAGACTTCCCACAGCGGCGTGTTCGGCGTGGCCATTTTTGGTCTCCCTATTCCGCGGCTTGCGCGGTTTGCCCGTGCGCGCGCTTGGCGGCATAAGCGGCGGCGGCTTCGTGCACCCAGGCGCCCTCGCCGTGCGCCTTTCGGCGCGCAGCGATGCGTTCGCGGTTGCATGGGCCGTTGCCGGCGAGCACCTGCTTGAACTCGGTCCAATCGATCTCGCTGTAGCGCCAGTGCCCGTCCGCATCCTGCGTCATGCCGGGATCGGGAATGGTCAACCCGAGATACTGCGCCTGCGGCACAGTCGCATCGACGAACTTCTGTCGCAGCTCGTCATTGGAGAAGCGCTTGATCTTCCACTTGGTCGAGGTGTCGCTGTGCTGGCTCGCGCCATCGGGCGGACCGAACATCATCAGCACCGGCCACCACCAGCGGTTCAAGGCATCCTGCGCCATGGCTTTCTGCTCGTCCGATCCGCGGCAGAGCGTCAGCATGATCTCGTAGCCTTGGCGCTGATGAAACGACTCTTCCTTGCAGACGCGGATCATCGCGCGCGCATAGGGACCGTAGGAGCAGCGGCACAGCGGGATCTGGTTCATGATCGCGGCGCCGTCGACCAGCCAGCCGATGGTGCCGATGTCGGCCCAGGTCAGCGTCGGATAGTTGAAGATCGAGGAGTACTTGGCCTTGCCCGCCAGCATGGCGTCGACAAGCTCTTCGCGCGAGGTGCCGAGCGTCTCGGCGGCCGCATAGAGATAGAGCCCGTGTCCGCACTCGTCCTGCACCTTCGCCAGCAGCGCGGCCTTGCGGCGGAGCGTCGGCGCACGTGTGATCCAGTTGCCTTCGGGCAGCATGCCGACGATCTCGGAATGCGCGTGCTGGGAAATCTGGCGAGTGAGTGTCTTGCGATAGGCCGCCGGCATCCAGTCGTTCGGCTCGATGCGCTCCTCGGCATCGATACGCGCCTGGAATTGCTCGGCTCTCGCCACATCCTCGAGGCCGCGGTCATCGGCCTCGGCTGCATTCAGCGCCTGGGTATACATGCGCATCCTCCCGATTTATTGGGAGGCAATATATAACAAAAAATACGTTACGCAATATATTTCTGTAACATGATGTCAGGCGCCAAAGCGGCGCTCCAGCACCTTCCGCGCCGGCGGCAGCGGCCCCTTCTCGTTGGTTCCATGGCCGTCAAGCCATTGTTCGGACGGCGCAAGCAGCGCGCGATAGATCTCGCCGCAGAGTTCGCGGGCGGCCCTGCCCGGCCAATCCTGCGGCAAAAGCTCGCCCGGCAACAGTGGATCGCGCAGCACGACCCGGCGGTAATAATGGATCAGCAGGATGCGCGCGGTGAAGGCATCGGCGTCGGAGAGCGCCGTGCCGCGGCCGAGCGCAGCGCGCAGCGGCTCGAACGTCGTCATGAATTTCAGATAGGCATCCGCGGTGCGATCGAGCGGCCAGCTGGCGCTGAGCAGTCGGCGGCCGCTGTCGTCTTCAGCCGAGACCTCGAGCCGGATCGCATTCGCGGCCTCGTCCGGCACCGGCACCCCTGATGGCGCGACCCAGACGCCCGGCAGCGGACTGCCGAAGCCGGCATTGCGCAACGCCTCGCGCGAGGCGTCGCGATCCTCGCCGATCAACAACAGCTCGAAGCGACCGGTCCAGTCTGATGGCGGCGGATCGTAGATGTGCTGCGTGGCGAGCTCAAAGGTCTGCCGTCCCTTTTCGGCGAGGCGATAGAAGCTGTTGCGCCCGACCTTTTCGCGCGTCAACCAGCCGTCGGCAGCAAGGCGCGACATCGTGGTGCGCACCACGCCGCTGTCGATATCGAGGCTCTCGAAAAATTCCAGCAACGTGCCGAGCCACACCGAGCCGCCACGCGGGACAATGGCATCGCCGAACACCGTGATGACAATGGAGCCGGTGCGCGAGGGTTCGCGCTTGAGCTGGTCGATGATGCGGGACAACGGATGCGGCATCCGTCACGCATAGCGCGTTTGCGCTGGACGACCAAACGCGATGAACGAGGTGCTTTACGGAATAGTCCTAAAGACGACGAGCCAGATCATCTACCGCGCGCTTCCAGCCTTCGAAGTCATCCGATCCCACCCACTCCTCGAGCAGTTCGGAAGGCTCGGCAAGAACGCGCGCGATCGCTCGTCTTGCACTCCTCGCCAGCTCATCGGAAGCCACCGCTCCGGACGTGGTGACCCACGAATCGACATCTTGGCTGTAGGCCGATTGCTGCCCCGGGCTGCCTCTCAACCTCGCGACGATGTCGGCCGCCGCAAGCGCCTCCTGAGCATCGGAGGCTTCGAGGTAACTGTCTCCGGCTGCTAGAACCCGATCGATCGTTTCGCTGAGCGCGTCGATACCGCCACCGTCGGCAACAGTGGAGGCAAAATCGGCAGCGGCGTCGTTCTCGAAGATGCCGAGCCCCCATGTGCCCATGGTCGCTCCTCCTCGAATGGTCTGGACGTGGATCTCTTACCGATGCGGGTCGGGATAGACCATGCTGCGCCAGCCGCTGCGATCGAACGGCTGCCACTCGCCCTCTTCCTGCGCGAGACGTTCGGCGACGGCGTAGACGACGGCAGGATGATGACCCATGCCGCAATGGCTGCTTTCGACCTCGATGCTCTCGGTCTGCGCGGAGGACTTTTCCATGCAGCCCTGCCAGGCGCAGACGCCGTCGGTCCGGCTGAAGATCGCCGTGGTCGGCACCGGTGGCGGCCCGGAGAGATCGCCGCCGAACTCGGGATCGACCTCGTCAGCCTTGCGGCCGCTGGCCCATTCATAGACACGCCAGGCGTTGGTCGACTGCGGATTGCCGGCGAACGGGCTTCCGAGCGTGATCACTTGGCGCACGCGGTCCGGCATCATCTTGGCGAGCTGGCGCGCATAGAGACCACCGAGGCTCCAGCCGACCAGGCTGACCTTGCGTCCGTGTGTGTCGCTCAGCTCCTGGATGAGATCGACCATCGCATGCTGCACACCCTCGCGCAGCCCATAGTTGCGGCCCTGGCGCCAGCCACTGACGGCATAGCCCTTGTTCTTCAGGAACGCGCGCAGCGGACGCGTGGAGACGTCGGAGGCAACCAGACCCGGCAGCACCAGCACCGGATGCCCGTCGCCACGTGGCGCCAGGCTGAGCATCGGCAACGCACCGAGGAACGCGCCCAACTCGTGGATCGCCCGCCCCTCCAGAAACATCAGGGTGCGGGA
>JAEWBW010000028.1 GCA_023390955.1 Pseudomonadota bacterium | reverse complement strand
GGACGAGGCGCGCTGGCTGGTCGAGACCGATCGCGGCGACCGCATCCATGCGCGCTTTGTGATTCTCGCCGGCGGTCCGCTGAGCCGTCCAAAGCTGCCCGGCATCCCCGGCATCGAAACCTTTAGGGGACACAGCTTCCATACCAGCCGCTGGGATTACGCCTACACCGGCGGCAGCGCGGAAGGCGGGCTGAACGGTCTTGCCGACAAGCGCGTCGGGATCATCGGCACTGGCGCCACCGCCGTGCAATGCGTGCCGCATCTCGGCCGCTCAGCGAAGGAGCTGTTCGTGTTTCAGCGCACGCCGTCGGCGATCGGCGTCCGTGACGACCGGCCGACCGACGATGGCTGGGCGAAGAGCCTGCAGCCCGGCTGGCAGCGCGAGCGGATGGACAATTTCACGTCGGTGATTTCGGGCGAGCCGTTCGAAAAGGACCTCGTGCAGGACGGCTGGACCGGACTGCTCGGCGAGATCCTGCTGGCGCCGCGCCGCCAGCCGCAGCCGGTGACCTCGATGCAGGAGGCATTGAAGGTCATTGAGCAGGCCGACTATCGCAAGATGGAAGAGATCCGTGCCCGCGTCGACGCCGTCGTGAACGATCCCGCGACCGCGGACGCGCTAAAGCCCTGGTACAAGGCATTCTGTAAGCGGCCGTGCTTCCACGACGAATATCTCGACACGTTCAATCGGCCGAATGTGCATCTCGTCGACACCAAGGGGCAGGGCGTCGAGCGCATCACGGAAAATGCCGTCGTCGTCGACGGCAAGGCCTACGAACTCGACTGCCTGATCTATGCCAGCGGCTTCGAGGTCGGGACCGATTACGCGCGCCGTATGGGCTTTGAGGTCCACGGCCGTGGCGGCACGACACTCTCTGAACGTTGGCGCGAGGGCGTGCAGACGCTGCACGGCTTCTATAGCCGCGGCTTTCCGAACTGTTTTCTCATCGTCACCGTGCAGGCGGGGCAGAGCGCCAACTTCCCGCACATCATCGACGAGCAGACCCGTCACATCGCCTATGTCATCAAGGAGGCGCGCAAGCGCGGCGCAAGGACGCTGGAGCCGACCATCGCGGCGGAGACCGCCTGGGTCGACGAGGTCGTGAAAGCGGCGTTGGGACGCCAGACTTATCTCGCCGAATGCACGCCCGGCTATTACAACAATGAAGGCGTGTTCGATCCGATCGCCGCGCGCAACAGCCAGTATTGGCGCGGGCCGATCGCGTTCCTGCGGCTGCTCGACAAGTGGCGCAAGGACGGCAATCTCGAAGGGCTCGAGCTGAGCTATCCGAGCGCGGCGGAGGCGGGCGGGGCTCCCGCGCTGGTCTGATGGAGATCAATCTCAGCGGTGCGACCCGCATCTACGTCATCGTCGGCGATCCCATCGCGCAGGTGCGCGCGCCGGCCGGCGTGACCGGGGCGTTTGCCGCGCGTGGTTACGACGGCATGCTCATTCCCGTTCAGGTCGCGCCAGGCGATCTGCCGGACTACCTCGCAGTCGCCGCGCGGCTGAAAAATCTCGACGGCATCGTCGCGACCATCCCGCACAAATTCGCCTGTTATGAAGCCTGCGCCAGCGCGACCGATCGCGCGCATTTTCTGCGCACGGTGAATTTGATGCGTCGCCAGGCCGATGGCGGCTGGCACGGCGACATGGTCGACGGCATTGGCTTCGTTGGCGCAGTGCGGTCGAAGGGCGTTGATCCCACAGGCAAGCGCGCTCTTCTTGTCGGCGCCGGCGGCGCGGGATCGGCCATCGCGCTCGCCTTGGTCGAAGCCGGCGTCAGCGAGATTGCGATCCATGACGCTGATCCTAGGCGCCGTGACGATCTGATCGCGCGGCTGAACACGCTCGGCAAGAGTCGTGCGCGGCCTGGATCGACGGATCCATCCGGCTTCGAGATTGTCGCCAATGCCACGCCGGCCGGCATGGCCGAAGGCGATCCCTTGCCGGTCGATGTCGCGCGCCTGGCGCCGCCGACTTATTGCGGCTGTGTGATCACCAAGCCTGAGGTCTCGCCCTTCATTGCAGCCGCCCGCAAGATCGGCTGCGTCACCGCGACCGGTACCGACATGTATCTGCAGCAGCAGGACATCATCGCGGATTTCTTCCTCGGTGCCTGACCGGCAATGTCAAGGGCCGGGCAGGGCGATCATTGCGCCTGCCGGGACTTGAGCGAATTGCGCCGGCATAGGATCATGTCGTCCGACCGATGCATCCGAAGGAATCATGAATGACCCGGGCCAAAACTGCAGCGAAGGCCGTTCTCGGCGCCATGGCGCTCTTTGCATGGGCTGGAGCGGCCGGAGCCGCCACTTGCGGCAATGGACCTGGCGGGTTCGAAGCCTGGAAGCGCGAGTTCAGCGCGGAGGCGCAGGGCAAGGGGATCGGCCAGACTGCGCTCTCGGCGCTGATGCAGGCCAATTATGCCACCGCCACCATCGCGGCCGACCGCGGCCAGCGCAGCTTTTCACTGACGCTCGACCAGTTCCTCGCCAAGCGCGGCGCCACCACGATCGTGGCCAAAGGACGTCAGCTGAAACAATCGCAGGCGGCCTTGTTCGCCTCGATCCAGCAGCGCTACGGCGTGCCGCCGGGGCCGCTCATCGCAATCTGGGGCATGGAGACCGGCTTCGGCAGCCAGCGCGGCAACCAGAACATGCTCTCGTCGATCGCGACGCTTGCCTATGACTGCCGTCGTCCGGAGTTCTTCACCGACCAGCTCTATGCGGCCTTGAAACTGATTGACCGCGGCGCGCTGTCGGGCGCGACCCGCGGCTCCATGCATGGCGAGGTCGGTCAGACCCAGTTCATGCCCAAGAGCATTTTGAACTATGGCACCGGCAATCTCGAAGTCGCCGCCAATGCGCTGAATTCGACGGCGAACTTCCTGAAGGCCCATGGCTGGCGGGCAGGAGCGGGCTATCAGCCCGGCGAGCCGAACTTTGCGGCGATCGAGGCTTGGAATGCCGCCGGCGTCTACCAGAAGGCGATCGCGCTGATGGGGCGGCAGATCGATGGGGGCGGGCAGTAGTCCGTCCCTGACAACTCAGTGGGTGGTGCGGTAGGCGTCCAGCGCGTGCGCGGCGAACACGCCGATGCTGCAAAGCGCGAGAGCAGCCGAAATCAGCTCGATCATAGCTCGTCCTCCCGAAGCGGCAGGGAGACCAGGCATTGGCCGTGGGAATAATCGCGGATCAATTCGAGAATGAATTGCATGGTGGCCGTCCCTGTATTGATTTTGACCGGACCTTAAGACCCGCCCTGTTTCAGGAGTGTTTCGTGGGTTTAGGGAAAAGGTTTCGTGGGGCCCAGGGCCGCACTTTGCTGGCGGCGTTTGCTGCACCTGCTGCTAGGCTCCGATCCTGACGGGCTGTGGTCGGCTAAAGGCATCGCGAGGAAAATCGATGGCAGTTGAATGGTTTGACGATCTGGCGGTCGGCATGAAGTTCCGCTCGCCCGAGGTGCTGGTCACCGAGGCCGACATCAAGCGCTTTGCCGCCGAGTTCGATCCCCAGCCGATGCACCTGGACCACGAGGCCGCCAAGGCCACCCTGTTCAACGG
>JAEWBW010000626.1 GCA_023390955.1 Pseudomonadota bacterium | reverse complement strand
TCCCGATCCGATCCGCACCGAGTCGATCAAGGCCTGGATCGTGCTGCGTCCGGGCTTTGCAGCGGGCGATGCGCTCGCGCGCGAGATCCAGGAGTTCGTGAAGGTGCAGCTCGCCGCCCACGAATATCCGCGCTTCGTCGCATTCGCGGAGACCCTGCCGATGACGGCCACAGGCAAGGTGCTGCGGCGCGAGCTGCGCGCGAAGGGCTGACGTCGGCAGGCGTGCTATCGCGATGCTGCCGACAGCGCCGTCCGCAGCATCGCGGCGAGATCCTTCCGCCGGAACGGCTTTGTCAGGATGCGCGCGTCGAGCCCGTCGGGCATCTTGACGGGATTCTGGGTGTAGCCGGAGGTGAAGAGCACCTTGAGATCGGGTCGCAACCCGATGGCTTGCTTGGCGAGCTCCGGCCCGAACATGCCGCCGGGCATCACGACGTCGGTGAACAGCAAGTGGATGTCGCCAGGTTTGCCTAGCAATTCCAGCGCAGCGGGTCCGTTCGATGCCGTGATCACGCGATAGCCGAGCGTCTTGAGCTCGCCCTCGATATAGGCGCGGACCATGTCGTCATCCTCAACGAGGAGAATGGTTTCGTGTCCGTCGGGCGCGACGAGCCGCTCTGCGGGCGGCGGTTCTTCCTTCGGCGGCGCTTCGATCCGGGGAAAGAACAGTCTGACGACGCTTCCTTCTCCCGGTTCGGACTGCAGTTGCACGAGCCCGCCGGATTGCTGCGCAAATCCGTAGACCATGCTCAGCCCAAGGCCGGTCCCCTTGCCCACTTCCTTGGTGGTGAAGAACGGCTCGAATGCGCGGCGCGCCACGTCGCTGGTCATGCCGCAGCCGGTATCGGTCACCGCCACCATGACGTAGTCGCCGGGCCGCGGTTCGCCGTTGGCATCGAGATCGGAATCGCCGAGCGACTTGTTGCAGACCTCAACCGTCAGCTTGCCGCCTTCCGGCATCGCGTCGCGCGCGTTGAGCACGAGATTGAGCAGGGCGGTTGCGAGCTGGCTGGAATCGACGCTGGTCAGCCACAAATCCGGCTTGAGCACGAAGCGGCATTCGATGTGCTCGCCCAGGGTCCGGCGCAGAAGCTGCTCCATGCCCAAAACCTTCTCGGCGATGTCGATCTCTCGCGGTCGCAGCGGCTGCTTGCGCGCGAAGGCGAGCAGGCTTCGCGTCAGGTCGGAGCCGCGCTCGGCGGCGGTGGCGATGTCGCCTGCGATCCGGTGCAACTCCTTGTCGCTGGCCAGCCTGTCGGCAAGATGCTCCGAATTGCCGAGAATGACGGTAAGCAGATTGTTGAAATCGTGCGCCACGCCGCCGGTGAGCTGGCCCATGGCTTCCATCTTCTGGGACTGGCTCAGCTTGTGGCTGAGATCCGCGATGGCGGCGCGTTGCTGCTCGAGCGACTCGGCGGTGCCGTTGAGCAGGGCCATCAGTCCGCCCAGCTCGCCACGCGGATGTGGCGGTGGAATGCGCGCGCTGAGATCGCCGAGCCCGAGCTTCTTCGCCATCGTGGCGAGCCGTCCGACCTGGCGTCCGACGCTCAACGTCGCGAGGAGCCAGACGCCGGCCAGCAGCAACAGAGAGGCGACCGCGAGGATCGCCATGTCCTCGTAAAGCCGGCGGTTCGCCGCCGCGACCAGGCCGTCCTTGGATCGTCCGACCGCGATGTAGAGGCCGGCATCGCGGATCAGAGGCGAGCGGGCGACGGTCCAGACCTGCGTGCGGCCCTCGCGATCGGTCACCTCGCGAAACGCATCGCCATCGGGCGCCGCAGCGAAGCGGAACAGGTCGGACCCCGCGATCGACGCGCCGACGGGCTCGCTCCAGCCGCGTCCCTTCGGCGCGGCCAGGACCGTTCCCTTGCTGTCGACCAGCAGGATGTCCTTCTCGGTGAGCAATCGCTTGTGGTGAAAGTCCGCGAACTTGTTCAGGTTGAACGACGCGAGCAGGACGAATTTCAGCGCGCCGGTTTCCGATCGCACGGGATATGCGATCTGGAGCACCGATATTCCGGTCAGGCGACCGAACACCGGTTCGAGCGCTACGATGCCGTACAAGCCCTGCACTTGCTTGAAATAGGCGCGATCCCTGAGGTCGAGCGTGCGGTTGGTGCGAAGTGAGTCGCAAAACAGGCTGCCGTCGGGATCGATGGTCAGGATGCCGGTGAACTGCGGGTATTCTTCGCGCACGTCGGACAGGAATGCCGAGCAGACCGCCTTGTCGCGCGTATCGAGGTCGCGGGCACGGGCGAGGCCGTAGTGAAGCTGGGCGGTGCCCTGGACCTTCTCTTCCAGATCACTCGCCAGTTCGTTCGCCGTCGCGGCCAGATTGGTCACGGCCGTGTCGATCTCGCTGGTCCGGTTCTGAACAAAGCGCAGGCCGACGAGGATCGCCGGCACCAGCATGGCCGCGATGACGAGGATCAGTAATCGGGTACGGAGGCTCATCGGTGGGGCGGTCCGCGTTACTCATCGCGCGTTCTTGTTCGACGGTACGATCTTGCGGCACCATTGTCCGCACAGTCTATAGCGATCGGCGCGAAAACCACATCGAAGAGCAAAGATTTCGAGAGCGTGACGTACCGCACTGTAGCGAGGTACCCCAGCGCCGCCGCTGCCGTCATCGGGCGTCAACTTGCGGGTGTCCGCGGCGGCGCTAATATCGTGTTCGATGTGAGCGCGACGGAGATCGCGCCGATAGGCGGAGGAAGTCGATGTCGATCTCGGGCAAAGTCGATCCGGTGGTGCGGCCCGTCGCGGCGTCCGACATTGCCGAGGCGTTGGTTGAAGGCCTGCGGGATTTCCAGGCGCTGCCGCTTTATGGCCTCGTCTTCGGTGCGCTCTATGCCGGCGGCGGCATCGTCATGATGCTCTGCCTCACTGCTTTCGGCATGATCTATCTGGTCTATCCGCTGGCCGCCGGTTTTGCGCTGATCGGCCCGTTCGTCGCAATCGGGCTCTACGAGGTCAGCCGTCGCCGCGAGCGCGGCGAGCCGGTGTCCTTTGCCGCGATCTGGTCGGCAATCCGCTCGCGCAGCGAGATCGGCTGGATGGCGTTCGTCACGCTGTTCGTGTTCGTGATCTGGATGTACCAGGTCCGGCTCTTGATCGCGCTGCTGCTCGGCCTGCACGCCTCGTTTTCGAGCCTGCAGGAGTTCATGACGGTGGTGCTCACGACCAATGAGGGCCTGCTGTTCCTCGCCATCGGCAACGCCGTCGGCGCCGCGTTGTCGCTGATCCTGTTTTCGCTGACCGTGGTGTCGTTTCCGCTGCTGCTCGACCGCGACGTCGACTTCGTCACTGCGATGGGGACGAGCGTGCGCGCGGTGGTCCTCAGCCCGTTGCCGATGATCGGCTGGGCCGCCATCATCGTGATACTGCTGATCGTGTCGGCGCTGCCGTACTTTCTCGGCCTGATCGTGACGCTGCCCGTGCTCGGGCATGCGACGTGGCATCTCTATCGGCGCCTTGTGGTGCCGGTGCCATAACCTCGGTGTCGTCCCGGCGAAAGCCAATCTTGCCGTCGTCCTGGCGAAAGCCAGGACCCATTACCCCAGGGAGAAGTTTGGCGCGAACTGATCATGTCCAATCTTCGTCAAATCGAATTCGGTGGCTATGGGTCCTGGATCGGCGCTCCGCTTCGCTACGCTTGTCCAGGACGACGGCGGAGATTGGAGCGGCCTAGGGAATCTTGATCCCCATCGCCTTCAGCGCTTCCAGCATCTTCGCCGGAGGTGACATCTTGATCTGCGGCGCCTTGCCGGTCTCCAGCAGGCTCTTCAGCCCGGACAGGATCGCGGGCCAACCGGTGCGGCCGCCGGACAGGATGTCCTCGCTGAGGTCGCGGTCGTGGCGTTCGCTCATGGTGAGGCGAACGGCTTCGCCGGCCGGCTCGATCTCGTAGGTCACGACGGTGGTGCCGAGCTTTTCGATGAGGTCGGGCCAGTTGACGTTCCATGTCACGGTCAGCTTCTTCGGCGGATCGTGCTCGAACACTTCGCCTGTGATGTGCTCCGAACCGTCAGACGCGCGCACGATGAATTTGCCGCCGACCTTCGGTTCCATCTCCACCGCAAAGCCTGAAAAGTACTTCTTGCTGAACTCGGCCGAGGTCAGCGCCTCCCACACCTTCTCCGGCGTGGACGCGATGTAGATGGTGTAGACCGTCAGCGGCTTGAACTGATCGAGGTTCATTTTGCATCGAATCCCTTGTTGAGCGCCGTACGCGGGATGGCGAGCACCTTGCCGGTTTCCAGCAGGCTCTTGAGCCCGGACAGGATCGCAGGCCAGCCATTGGAGATGGCGCCGAGATATTTGCCGCCTTCGACGAAGCCGTCATGCAGCACGGTCAAACGCACGAGCGCGCCGAAGGGTTCGATGGTGAAGACGACGCGCGAGATCGGCTCGCCGCGCAGTTCCTCGTATTTCTGGTGCTTGAAGCTGTAGGACAGGCGCCGCGGCGGATCGGCCTCCAGGATCTCGCCGGTATCGGTGACCTCGCCGTCGAGCGTGAGTGCGAAGGGGGAGCCGACCTTCCAGTCGGAGCGGACCTCGGCGCCGAACCAATATTGCCTGGTGAACTCGCTCGACGTCAGCGCCTGCCACAGTTTCTCCGGCGTGGTCTCGATATAGCTGACATAGACGAATTGCGGCTTACTCATCACGCTTCTCCAACTGGCGTTTCAACTCGCCAAGCGCCGCCAATCGGCCGCGCTCGAATTTCCTGATCCAGCGGTCGCCGATCTGATGGATCGGCACCGGATTGAGATAATGCAGCTTCTCGCGGCCATGCCTGATGGTCGTGACCAGGTTGGCCTCTTCAAGAATGACGAGATGCTTCGTCACGGCCTGGCGCGTCATCGCAAGGCCTTCGCAGAGCTCGTTCAGGGTCTGGCCGTTCCTGGCGTGAAGCCTGTCCAGCAGCGAGCGTCGCGACGCGTCGGCGAGCGCTTTGAAGACCTCATCCATGGCGGTGATAATAGGCAACCAAATAGTTGCATGTCAACCTTCCTCTGTCATTCCGGAAACCGCGCAGCGGTTATCCGGAATCCCGAGATTCCGGGTTCGCACTGCGTGCGCCCCGGAATGACCAGGAAAACTCCGCTTTTTGTCGAACGAAAGCGCTGTGCTAGCCTTCTGCCTCAGCCAACGCAGATTGGTTCCGGGAGCACCCATGGTTCGTTGCGTTCCACTCGCTGCCTGCCTCGTCCTTCTTGCCTGCAGCGCCAGCGCCTTCGCCCAGAAGCAGCAGGTCATCGGTGCTGCGCCCGAAGCTTCCAACATGAAGCTGATCGGCACCAACGATCTGCAGGCGCGTAGCGCCTATCAGCCGACCATCCACCACCAGGGCGATCGCTGGATCGCCTATATCGGTCATCACGGCGGCACCGACGAGGTGCTCAATCCGGTCAATCCGCTGACGGGCCAGGAGGAGCCGAACGGCACCTCGATCGTCGACGTCACCGATCCCGCGCATCCGAAATATCTTCGACACCTGCCGGGGCAGGAGGGCAAATATGATTCCGGCGGCGCGCAGATGGTGCGCGTGTGCGACGGCAAATCATTGCCGAAAGGCGATCCCAATGCGGTCTACATGCTCCGCACCTTCGGCAGCCAGGCGCACGAGATCTGGAATGTCGCCGATCCCGCCAATCCGGTGTTGATCACGCGCCTCGCCGGCTTGAGGGACACGCACAAGAATTGGTGGGAATGCGACACCGGCATCGCCTACCTCGTCTCCGGCGCACCCGATTGGCGCACGCGGCGGATGACGCAAGTGTACGACCTCAGCGATCCCGCGAAGCCGCAGAAGATCCGGGATTTCGGTCTGCCGGGTCAGGAGCCGGGTTCGACCGGCGCGGTGCCGACCGAGTTGCACGGGCCGATCTCGACCGGGCCGCACGGCAACCGCGTCTATTTCGGTTACGGCACCAACAAGAACGGCATCCTGCAGATCGTCGATCGCGAAAAGCTGCTGAGCGGCGCCAAGGAGCCAACGCCGGACAATCTGCGCTATCCCGAGATCGCGCGCCTGCCGCTCGCCGCCTTCAACGGCGCGCACACGACGTTCCCGATGCTCGACATGCCCGTCGCCGAGTTTGCCGAGGACAAGGACGGCAAGACCCGCGACATCGTCATGATCGTCAACGAGGCCAATCTGAACGAATGCGGCGAGGCGCGGCAGATGGTGTGGTTCGCCGACGTCACCACCGAGGCGCGGCCGATGATGATCTCGAGCTACACGGTGCCGGAGGCGAGTGGCCAGTTCTGCCAGCGCGGCGGTCGCTTCGGCGCGCATTCCTCCAACGAGAGCATGGCGCCGGTCTACTACAACAAGATGGCCTTCATCGCCTTCTTCAATGCCGGCGTCCGCGCGCTCGACGTGCGCGATCCCTATCACCCCAAGGAGGTCGGCCACTTCATTCCGGCGATCACGCAGGCCACCGACAAGCGCTGCATTCCCGTCGAGGGCGGCGCGCGCTGCAAGGTCGCGATCCAGACCAACAATGTCGAGACCGACGATCGCGGTTACATCTACATCGTCGACCGCGCCAATACCGGCCTGCACATTCTCGAGCTGACCGGCGCAGCGCGCAGCGTCGCCGGGCTTCCGAAGAACTGATGCGGCGAGGCCGCCACCCCGTCGCGGGGTTTTACGGGCTGCGGGTATGACGGTTGTGCTCGTCGCATCTGCGTACCCGGACCTTCCGTTCCCGCCGCCGCCATGCATTAATGCCGCAAAAGCTCCCCCAGCTGAGTCTCCTCCCATGATGTCCATGCAAGCCTATCTCGCCTTCGTCGCCGCCTGCATCGCGCTTGCGCTGCTGCCCGGGCCGATCGTCACGCTTGTCATCGCCAATGGCCTTCGTCACGGCACGCGCGCGGCGCTGACCAATGTCGCGGGTGCGCAGGCAGGTCTCGCGATCGTGATCGGCATCGTCGCGGTCGGCCTGACCTCGCTGATGTCGACCATGGGCTACTGGTTCGACTGGGTGCGCTTTGCCGGCGCGGCCTATCTGATCTGGCTCGGCGTCAAGCTGGTCTGGGCGCCGGTCGAGGGCGTCAATGTCGACGAGCCGCCGGCGCCGCCGCGCGGCGGCTTCTTCCTGCAGGGCTTTCTGGTGCTGCTGTCGAACCCGAAGGTGCTGATCTTCTTCGGCGCTTTCATTCCGCAGTTCATGGACATGAACCGCGATCATTTTCCGCAGGTCGCGCTGCTCGGGGCCACCTTCATGGTCACGGCAGTGATGACGGATGCGCTCTACGCGATCGCGGCCGGCCGCGCCCGAAAGTTCTTCTCGGCTCGCCGCACCCGGCTGATGTCGCGCATTTCCGGCGGCTTCATGATCGGTGGCGGCATCTGGCTGGCGCTGATCCGGGCCAAATGAGCTGACACCCGGCTTGAACCTTTGCCTGCGGCAATGCGTCCAATCGGACATTGCCGCTGACGAAGGATTTTGGCCGTGCCGGATCTCCCCTGGTTCGTCTACGCGATGCTGCTTGCGCCGCTCGGGCTGCTGTTGATTGCCGCCATCGTCAAGACCTGGCAGGTGCGCGAGGCGCGCAACTGGCCGCAAGTCGCCGGCAAGGTCGTCTTGTCAGTCGCGGAAACGCGCGAGGTCAAGGTCTTCGACGACGAGCGCGAAGGGAGCTATCGCTTCGAGAGCCGCAACTTTGCGAACGTCACCTACGAATACGCCGTCGGTGGCCGAAAGCAGCGCTGCAACCGCATCTCGATCGGTGAGGACCTCGGCAATTTCCAGGTCGCCGAGAAGCTCGCGAAATATCCCGCCGGCAGCATCGTCACCGTCTTCTACAATCCAAGGCATCCCGATCAGGCGGTGCTGGAGCGCGAGATGCCGAAGGGGCTGTGGGGCTGCCTCGGCATCGGCTCGGCCATCGTGGTGGCCATCATCTTCGGCTCGGCATTCGGTCTCAACCAGAGTTATCAATACCTCGCGCATCACGTCGGACGTCCTGATCTGGCCGGTCTCGTCGTTGCCTTCGGTGCGTTCGGTCTCGTCATTGCCGTGATGGCGTGGGCTGCGCAGCGGCAGGCCTCGATGGCGGCGAGCTGGCCGGTGGTGTCGGGCACCATTACGCTGTCGGACGAGGATTATCACGAGGCCAGTGAGCCGGGCGAAGCGCGCGGCACCGAGATGTTCGGCAAGCGCGTCTGCTACACCTACAGCTACCAGAACGTCAGTTACACCAATGAATGCGCGCGGGTCGCAACCAACACCCCGTCAGCCTCCAGCAAGATGCTGGAGAAGTTGATGGCGCGCTATCAGGACGGCGCCACTGTCGAGGTCCACGTCAATCCCGACAATCCGGCCGAGGCCACGCTCGATGCCCGCGGCGACGGCCGTATCGCCTATGTCCTGTGGGGGCTCGCCGCAATCTTCGCTGCTGCCGCGCTGTTCGTCGCGACGCGGAGCGGTTGAGCGGGAACGGCTTACGCCAATCGTTCGGCCTTCAGCTCGGTTTCGATCTCGCCAAAAATCCGCGCCAGCCGTTCGGCCCATTGCTGCTGG
Organism: Pseudomonadota bacterium; assembly: GCA_023390955.1. GTDB lineage: Bacteria > Pseudomonadota > Alphaproteobacteria > Rhizobiales > Xanthobacteraceae > Bradyrhizobium. The sequence goes on along the minus strand of JAEWBW010000626.1, from coordinate 5,073 downwards.
CCGGACTGGTCCGCGATCAGATCCTGCCGGATCTCGATGCCGGTGTTGATCAGCCCGCGCGCTTCGCCGTGCACGGGGATGGTGTAATCGGTGAGGTCGCTCACCGCATAGGGCTCGTTGTCGCCGACGACGAGATCGCCCTCGGCGCGCAGATGTCTCAGCAGCAGCCGCGGCAGCACCGTGTCGCGATGGTAGAGCGTGCCGATGTGCCAGGGGCGCGCAACGCCGGCATAAACAGGCGTAAAACTGTGCAGCGCGAGCAGCACCGTCGGTCGCTTTGCCGCGACGCGCGTATCGATCACAGCGCCGATGTGGCGATGATAGGGATCGAAAATCTCGCTTCGGCGGATCGTGCGCTCCTGCTCGGAAATCCCCTCATTGCGCGGGATCCTGGTCGCCTCCGAGATGACGGGAATCGAGCTCGCAACAGCCGGCGGACGGTTGCAGTCGATCACGAGGCGCGAATAGCGCTGTGCGACCAGGTGCGCATCCAGCATCCTTGCCAGGCGCTCCGCGACGCCGGCGATGCCGATGTCCCAGGCGATGTGCCGCGTCAGCTCGCTCTCGGCGACGCCGAGGTCGCCGAGCTTGCGCGGCAGCACGCGGCCGTAATGATCGCAGGTGAGCAGGAAGGGCGAGCGCCCGTCCGCATTCACCTCATGCACCGGCAGGATGTCGTCGCTGCCGAGGAGCGGCGCGCTGACCGCGTCGATGGTCATTCTGAGTGCCTTGCTGAGTGCCTTGTTGAGTGTCTTGGGAAAAGCATGTCGGTCGGGATGCTATAGATGAGCCGGCGCACGATCGCCATGGCCGCAGCCCGCAGGGCGGCCCGCGAATTCGCGCTGTTGTCGCCGCGTGCCGGGGACGGCTATAGAGAGCGATGACCTCCGATCGTCTCTTCGTCTACGGCACCTTGATGCGCGGCTTCGACCATCCGATGGCGCGGCTGCTCGCCGCCCATGCCGATTTTCTGGGCGAGGCGACCTGCCGCGGCCACCTCGTGCTCGTAAAGCACTATCCGGGGCTGCTGCTGTCGGATGCGCCATCCGCTCTCGTGCACGGCGAGGTGTTTCATCTGCGCGCGCCCGTCGAGCTCCTCGGCGAGCTCGACATGTACGAGGCCTGCGGCGAAGGCTTTCCGGAGCCGACCGAATATCTGCGTCAGCTGATCGATGTGCAGCTCGCCGACGGCGCGACGACGCAGGCCTGGACCTATGTCTACAACTGGCCGGTCGCGGACCTGCCGCGGATCGAGTCCGGGCGGTTTCTGGAGCATTAGGGGAAACTGGAACCCTCCGTCATTCCGGGGCGTCCGAAGGACGAGCCCGGAATCCATGTCTCTCGGTATTCTTGCGGATCTATGGATTCCGGACCCGCGCTCCGCGCGTCCCGGAATGATGGGGAGGCCTGTGTATAGGTCGGATAAACCGGACAAACCTGACATTTGGCCCGCCTGTCCCTATATCCGTAACCTTTCGTCCAACTCACACGGTTTCGCGCTAGAATCTCGACCATGCGCTTCACGCCCCAATTCCTCGACGAACTCCGCGCCCGGCTTTCGGTCTCCGAAGTCGTGGGCAAGCGCGTGAAGCTGAAGAAGGCGGGGCGGGAGTGGAAGGGGCTGTCGCCGTTCCAGCAGGAGAAGACGCCGTCATTCTACGTGAATGACCAGAAGGGTTTTTACCACGACTTCTCCTCCGGCAAGCACGGCGACATCATCACCTTCGTGATGGAGACCGATGGCCTGCCGTTCGCCGAAGCCGTCGAGCGGCTCGCCAACATGGCGGGTCTTCCATTGCCGGCGGTCACGCCCGATGCCGCGCGGCACGAGCAGCGCCGCCGCACGCTGCATGACGTGATGGATCTTGCCGCAAAATACTTTTCGGAGACGCTGGCCTCGCGTCTCGGCGCGAAGGCGCGCGGCTATCTCGCCGATCGCGCGCTATCGCCGGCGACGCAATTGCAGTTTCGCATGGGCTACGCCTCGCCCGAACGCTTCGCGCTGAAGGAGCATCTCGGCAAGCAGGGCGTCTCGGTCGAAGACATGATCGAGACCGGCCTGCTGGTCGGCGGCGACGACATCCCCGTGCCCTATGATCGCTTCCGCGATCGCGTGATGTTTCCGATCACGGATCTGCGCGGTCGCGTCATCGCCTTCGGCGGGCGCGCGCTGGAGAAGGACGTTCCGGCAAAATACCTGAATTCGCCGGAGACGCCGCTCTTCCACAAGGGCGACAATCTCTACAATCACCCGACCGCGCGAAAGGCCGCGCATGACGGCAGCCCGATCGTCGTGGTCGAAGGCTATGTCGACGTCATCGCCATGGTCACCGCGGGTTTTCCGGGCGCCGTCGCGCCGCTCGGCACCGCGCTGACCGAGAGCCAGCTCGCGCTGCTCTGGAAGATGGCGGACGAGCCGATCCTCTGCTTCGATGGTGACCGCGCCGGACAGAAGGCCGCATTCCGCGCCGCCGATCTCGCGCTGCCGTTCCTCGCGCCCGGCAAGAGCCTGCGCTTCGCGCTGCTGCCCGAAGGGCAGGACCCCGACGATCTCGTCCGCTCCGGCGGCCGCGGTGCGCTCGAGGAAGTCATGGCTGCGGCGCGTCCGCTCGCCGAGGTGCTCTGGTCGCGCGAGCTCGAGGGCGGCAACTTCGCCACGCCCGAGCGCCGCGCTGCGCTGGAAGCGCGCATCAAGGAGCTCTCCAACGGCATCCGTGACGAGGTGGTGCGACGCTATTATCGCGACGACTTTGCCGAGCGGCTGCGGCGCGCCTTTGCGCCCGAAGGCGGGCGGGGCGGCTTTGGCGATCGCGGCAATTTCCGGCAAGGCGCGGGCGGCCGCGCCTTCCAGCCCCGCGGCGGCGGACAGCCGAATCGATTCGGCGGCGGCCAGGGATTTGGCGGCGGGCGCCGCGGCCCCCCGGGTCCGACCCCGCTGCCCTCCGGCCCCTACCAGGCGGCGAGCCCCCAGCTCGCGTCGAGCCCGATCATGCGCGGACAGAGAAGTGCCATGTCCCGCCGGGAGGCCCTGATCCTGCAGAGCCTGATCAATCACCCCTGGCTGCTCCATGAGCATCTGGAGGAGGTGGCCGCCCTGGAGCTTGCCCATCCGGAGGCCCACAAGCTCCGGGCCGGCATCATTGCCGCCTTTGCCCACGATCATCACCATTCGCCGGACCCCGGCGAACAGGCCGAAAAGATGCGCGCCGATCTCGAGAAGGGCGGATTTACGCAGTCTCTTCAAAGGGTTGACGGCGCGATCACCACCGCGGCGGTGTGGGGCGCAAGGGAAGGGGCGGCGCAGGACGACGTTCTCGCCACCTGGCACCAGCTGGTCGCCTTGCATCGGCAGTGGCATTCACTACTTAGGGAATTGAAGGACGCCGAGCTGGCCTTGGGGGAGGACCCCAGCGAGGCCAATTTGGCATGGCTGAAGGACGTCAAGGCCAGAATCGCCGAGGTGGATGGTACCGAGGCGCTGATCGAGGGTTTTGGCGAGCTGTCCGGCCGGGTCCAGAAGACGATGTGATGAAAAAATCATGCGGACGGCCGGGGCCGGAACCGCAAAAAGACTCGCCAAATCCAAGGTTTGGCGGCAAAAACAGGGTTAATCGAGACTTAACGGTCTTGTAGCACTTTGGCCAACAGGCGGCCGCAGGCAAAACAGACGCGTCAGGAATGAATCCGCGCAAGTGCTGTTATCACGATACCTGCATCGCCGGCGACAAAGGGGCTCACGAAGCGTTAGGCAAATCCGGCGAGAGAAGAAGCGGGGTGGCGAACGACGTTTGCGCCGCCCTTTCCGTGTCGAGATCTGACGAAGCGAGAGCATCGCGCAACAGGTTGAAGTGAATTCACGCAGGCGCTGCGAACGTCTGCATGGATCGCGTTAGGAGCAATGGATGGCCACCAAGGCAAAGACGCTGCAGACGAAGGACAAGGAAAAGGACGACAAGGCAGCGGACGCTCCGGAGAAGGATTCCCAGGACGCGCCCTCGCCGTTGCTCGACCTGTCCGACGCAGCAGTGAAGAAGATGATCAAGCAGGCCAAGAAGCGCGGCTTCGTGACCTTCGATCAGCTCAATGAAGTTTTGCCGTCCGACCAGACCTCGCCCGAGCAGATCGAGGACATCATGTCGATGCTCTCCGACATGGGCATCAACGTCACCGAAGCCGACGACAGCGAAGGCGAAGAGGACAAGGACGAAGGCGGCGAGGACGAGACCGACAACGAGCTCGTCGAGGTCACGCAGAAGGCCGTCACCGAGGTCAAGAAGAGCGAGCCGGGCGAACGCACCGACGATCCCGTGCGCATGTATCTGCGCGAGATGGGCACCGTCGAGCTGCTCTCCCGCGAAGGCGAAATCGCGATCGCCAAGCGCATCGAGGCCGGCCGCGAGGCGATGATCGCGGGCCTCTGCGAAAGCCCGCTGACCTTCCAGGCCATCATCATCTGGCGCGACGAGCTCAACGAAGGAAAGATCTTCCTTCGCGACATCATCGATCTCGAAGCGACCTATGCAGGCCCGGACGCCAAGGGCGGCATGAACACTGCGATGATCGGCGGTCCCGCCGGCGAAAACGGCGAAGCCTCCGCTGAAGGCGGCGCCGCCACCGCTGGCGCGCCCGCGCATGTCGCGCCGCCGGCAGCACCGCCGTCGCCGACCCCGTTCCGCCCGGCGCCCGCCGCCGGCAACGGCGCTGAAGCCGACAAGGATCCGGGCGAAGCCGCCGCCGAAGCCGACATGGACGAGGACGACGAGTTCGAGAACCAGATGTCGCTCGCGGCCATCGAGGCCGAGCTCAAGCCGAAGGTCGTCGAGATCTTCGACAAGATCGCCGAGAACTACAAGAAGCTGCGCAAGCTGCAAGAGCAGGACATCCAGAACCAGCTCGAGAGCACCTCGCACGGCCCCTCGCTCTCGCCGCACCAGGAGCGCAAGTATCGCAAGCTCAAGGACGAGATCATCGTCGAGGTGAAGTCGCTGCGCCTGAACCAGGCGCGTATCGACTCACTCGTCGAGCAGCTCTACGATATCAACAAGCGCCTCGTCTCGCATGAGGGCCGCCTGA
>JAEWBW010000545.1 GCA_023390955.1 Pseudomonadota bacterium | reverse complement strand
TGACGAGTTCATGGCGGCGACATTGGCGCAGCGCGCCTTCGGCACCGGGCCCGGTGCGGTCGAGGACGTGGACTAGCCGATGCCGCGCGTTGCCTTCATCGGCTTGGGGCGGATGGGCCATGGCATGGCCGGCCGCTATCTCGATGCCGGCTACACAGTGTCGGTCTGGAACCGCAGCAAGGCCAAGGCCGAGGATCTGATCGCGCGCGGCGCGCGTTTTGCGACCTCGCCGGAGGACGCCGCGATCGATGCCGATGCCGTCGTGACCATGGTCGCCGATGACGACGCCTCGCGCGCGGTCTGGGTCGGCCTGCAGGGCGCGGCGAAGACGGCAAAGGCCGGGACCATCGCGATCGAATGCTCCACGGTCTCCTATGACCATGCGCGCGACATGGGCCGCGAACTCAACGCGCGGGGGCTCATCTATATCGACTGTCCGGTGACGGGCCTGCCGGATGCGGCGGCAAGTGGCAAGCTGACGCTGCTGGTCGGGGCCGATGCTGCCGATCTCGAACGGGCGCGGCCCTTCCTCGAGCCGATCGGTTCGACCATCCGCCATTTCGGCGCGGTCGGGTCCGGCACCGTCTACAAGCTGATCAACAATCTCATGGGTGCGATCCAGATCGCCGGCCTCGCCGAGGGCCTTGCGATCGCGGAGCAGGCCGGGCTCGACATGAAGCTGGTGCTGGAGTCCATCCAGGCCGGCGTCGCCGCCAGTCCGCAGGTACAGCGCCATTCCAAGCGCATGGTCGCCCGCGACTTCTCCGGTGCGACCTTCACCGCAGCGTTGCGGCACAAGGATGCCGACTACGCGGTGAAGCTCGCCGAGAGCCTGCTCGCCGACAAGCCGCTGGTCGGCCGTGCCGCGGTGGAGTCCTACGCGCGGGCGCGCGCCGTGATGCCCGACGAGGACGAGGGCAAGATGATCGAGATCGTCTCGCGGCCGAAATAGGCCGCCTCCGTTCCGGAAATCGGGTGGTCATTCGCCTGGCTTCGCGCTAGGCGATAAGTCTCATGCAGCCTACGGACAACAGGATCGACTCGCGCGACTGGCTGCTGCTTGGCCTGCTCTCGATCCTGTGGGGTGGCTCGTTCTTCTTCAACAGCGCGGCGTTGCGGGAATTGCCGCCGTTCACGCTGGTGCTGTTGCGGGTTGGTCTCGGCGCGGCCTTCCTGCTGCCGCTGCTGCGGCTCTATCAAATCAAGATTCCCACTGACGTCGCGAGCTGGCGGCCCTATGTCGTGATGGCATTGCTCAACAATGTGCTGCCGTTCTCGCTGATCGTGACCGGGCAATTGTACATTTCGAGCGGGCTCGCCTCGATCCTCAATGCCACCACACCGCTGTTTACGGTCGCCGTGATGGCGGCCGTTGGTGAGGAGCGGCTGATCGCGCGACGGGTCGCAGGCGTCATCGTCGGGCTTGTTGGCGTGATCATCCTGCGTGGCACCGGCATCGAGCTGCTGACGGGGCAGGGCATCGGCATCCTGCTGTGCCTTGCCGCCGCGCTCAGCTACGGATTTGCGGCCCTGGTGGCGCGGCGCTGGCTCTCGACCTCGCCGCCGCTCGCCACCGCGACGTGCCAGTTGATCGCCTCCACCGTCATGATGTCGGTGCTCGCCGCGCTGTTCGACCAGCCGTGGCGCCTGCCGATGCCCGGCGCTGCGACCTGGCTCGCCGTGCTCGGCTCGGCGGGTCTGTCGACCGCGCTCGCCTACATCATCTTCTTCCAGGTGCTGCGGCGCTCGGGGGCGACCAACGTCACGCTGGTGACGCTGCTGCTTCCGGTCACGGCGATCCTGCTCGGCTATTTCGTGCTGGGCGAGCCGATCTCGGTGCGCGAGATCGTCGGTGCGCTCGTGATTGCGAGCGCGCTGCTCGTGATCGACGGGCGCGTGCTGAAATGGTTCAGCCGCGCGACGCCGTCCAGTTCGCAAGCCACCCCGTAAACCGCCCGCTGTCGCGCTCGCCGCCGTGCCAGGCCGCATAGGCCGTGCCGTCGCTCGCGATCAGGATCACCGCGTCGAGCCCCTTGGATCGGCGCAGCGTGTCGACCGCCTGCTGCGGCGTCTGCGCGATGGGACCTGCGACATTGAACGAGGTATTGACCGACATCTCGACACCGATGCGGCGGCCGAGCGCCTTCAGATAGGCGTAGGTGAGGGGATCGGCGTCGTCGCGGACGATCTGGATGCGGCCGGTGCCGTCGGCATGGATCACCGCCGGAATTTTCTCGCGCGCGCCGGGCTTCGAATGCGCCGTCAGCACCATGTAATTATAGGCGTTGTAGTCGTCGTCCGCGGCGCCGTCTTCCAGCACAAAATACTCGCGCGCGGCTTCCAGCGTCGCCATCGGCGCCAGCGGGCGGATTGCCTCGCGATATTTGACGCGCGCGTTCAGGTTTTCGCGGGCTGCGGAATCGCACGGGTTGGCGAAGATCGAGCGATGGCCGAGCGCGCGCGGACCGGTCTCGGCCGCGCCCTGGTAGAGCGCGACGATGCCGGACTGCGCGACGACGGAGGCCATGAGATCGGCGATGGCGTCCCGGCCCTCCGGCGTCGAGACATCGCCGATGCGCTGTGACGCGACGTCGTCGGCACCGAGCGCTGTCTCGATCTCGTCGCGCGCAGGCGGCAGCCCGCAATGGAAGGCGTGGCGCATCGGCGGGCCGCGGCGTGCGCCGGCGAGATGCGCGAACAGCCAGGCAGCACCAATGGTGACGCCGGGATCGCCAGGCACCGGCGGCACCCAGAGATGCAGGCGCGCCTTGCGGCCGAGCGCTTGCTCGAACCAGGCCTCGTCAAAATGTTCGAGCAGCCGCATGTTGCCGACGGCATTGAGCGCGACGCCGCCGGTCAGCACGATGCGGTTGGTGCCGGTCGTGCGCAGGAGATGATCGACGACATGGATCATCGCGTCCTCGAACACGAGCTGCGTCGCCGCGGCCTTGTCGAGGCGGTCCTGTGTATCGGGCCGATGCTGGATTTCCTCGACCCGCAGCACCGCGTCGGGATTCCAGAGCTGGTCCGGACGCAGCGGTTCGCCCAGAATGTCGATCAGCGGCTGCTTGTAGGGATGATCAAACGGGTCGCAGTACCAGTTCGCCATCGTGCGGTTGATCTGCACCGTGCCGTTGTCGCCGAGATGCAGGACCTGTTTCAGCCGCGCGTAATAGGGGTTCCTGGCGCGTTCCAGACTGCCCCAGGCGGCGGCGCCCATGTAGCGGCCTTCGCTCGACAGCCAGGTCCAGCCGCCCTGTGTCGACGAGATCACGCTGTAGAAGGCGCCGAGCGAGTCGAACATGCTGTCGTTGCAGTACAGGCGCCGCATCTCGCCGCCTTCGACGAGATAGAACGAGACCGAGCCGAGATCGCCGGTGCCGTCGAGCACGGCGATCGCGACCTTGCCGCCGTCATCGGCGAACGGCGACGCCGCATAGGAGAACCAGGCGTGGTTGTCGTGATGCGGCATGCAGATCAGCGGCACGCGCGCGTCGAGCCCGAGCTGACGCGCCAGCTTCTTCGGCGTCCGCGTCATCTCGTCGAGACGGCGGCCATCAAATCCGGCAGCCTCCGTATTGCGCGCAAGGCGCAGGCTTTGCGGCGCCTCCTCCAGCAGTGAGCGCGCAAGCGTGCCCGCGAGCGCCGGATAGTCCCACGAGGTCAGCCACGCAAAGATGTCATTGGCGTCGCGGCCCAGGCCGCGCAAGGCCGCCACCATCGCGTCGATCGACTGCGCCGGATATTCGGTGGTGTGCTTGTTGCCGGAGAAGCGCTCCTCCTCATTGTTGAGGAGCAGTTTGGGGCCGTGCGCCGCGGTGACTTCGACCAGTGCGACGCCCGAATTATGCGTGCCGGGTGCGCCGAGGCCTGCGAGATAAAGCGTCTCGCCGCGCGCGAGCTTTTCGCGCGCCTCCTGCAGGCGCGCCTGCGCGAAGGGCGAGGCGACCTGATGGAATCCTGCGCGCGCGAACGTCTTCGCGGCGAGCCATTTCGCAAGGCGAAATCCGGCCGCGCCGAGTCGCGGATGTCGCGGTCCAATGCGTCGTGTCGGTTCCAACTGGCAGCTGCCCCAAATGTCGTCGTGATGCATCAATCACACTTGGTGACTGACAACAATCCGTTTGGCGGAAAATGCTCGCGCTTGCCAGCCGATCGTGGCCTTGCGACACTCCGTCAAAACAAGAACAGCAATACAGGGAGAGAACGATGCCAAATCGTCGCGTAAGTTTGCCCACCCTCGGCTTGCTCGCAATCGCCGGCATGCTCGTCGCATCACCCGCTCTCGCCGAAAAGAAATACGACCCCGGTGCATCGGACACCGAGGTCAAGATCGGCAACATCATGCCCTACAGCGGACCCGCGTCGTCCTATGGCGTGATCGGCAAGACCGAAGCCGCCTTCTTCAAGATGATCAACGACAAGGGCGGCATCAACGGGCGCAAGATCAACTTCATCAGCTATGACGATGCCTATTCTCCGCCGAAGGCGATCGAGCAGGCGCGCAAGCTGGTCGAGAGCGACGAGGTGCTCTTGATTTTCCAGTCGCTCGGTACGCCCTCGAACTCGGCGATCATGAAATACATGAACGCCAAGAAGGTGCCGCAGCTGTTCGTCGCCTCCGGCGGCACCAAGTTCGGCGACCCCAAGAATTTCCCATGGACCATGGGCTTCCAGCCCAACTACCAGAGCGAGGGCCGAATCTACGCAAAGTACATCCGAGACAAATTCCCGAACGGCAAGATCGCCGTGCTCTGGCAGAACGATGACGCCGGCAAGGACCAGTTCAAAGGTCTCAAGGACGGGCTCGGCGACAAGGGCGGCATGATCATCGCCGACAAATCCTACGAGGTCAGCGATCCCTCGATCGACTCGCAGATCGTGGCGCTGCATGATTCAGGCGCCGACATCTTCTTCTCCTGGGCGGCGCCGAAGGGCTCGGCACAGGCGATCCGGAAAGTGGGCGAGCTCGGCTGGAAACCAAAATTCTTCCTCGCCAACACAGCGACCTCGATCGCCTCGGTGCTCAAGCCCGCCGGGCTCGATTACGCCAGGGACATCATCTCGACCGCCTATCTGAAGGACCCGACCGATCCGACCTGGGACAAGGACCCGGCGGTGATCGCGTGGCGCGCCTTCATGGACAAGTATTATCCGGATGGCGACAAGGCCAATGCCAACAACCTCTATGGCTATGTGCAGGCCGAGGCGATGGCGCAGGTGCTGAAGCAGTGCGGCGACGAGCTGACGCGCGACAACGTCATGAAGCAGGCCGCCAATCTGAAGAACTTCCACACAGACCTGATGCTGCCCGGCATCATGGTCAACACTGCGCCCGACGACTATTTCCCGATCGAGCAGATGCAGCTGATGCGCTTCGACGGCCAGGCCTGGGTGCTATTCGGCGACGTCATCACCGGCGAGGTCGGGCACGAGGGAGCCAGCCGGTAAGGTTGGCTCAGCTCGCGTTCAGACGAACGCCCGCGCGCAAAAACTTCTGCGGATCGACGGCTTCGCCGTCGACGCGGGTTTCATAATGAAGATGCGGCCCCGTGGAGCGGCCGGTCGATCCGACTTCGCCGATCACCTGGCCGATCTTCACGTACTCGCCGACCTTGACGTTGATCTGGGAGAGATGGCCGTAGCGGGTGGAGAGGCCGTTGCCATGGTCAACCTCGACCAGGCGGCCATAGCCGCCGGACCATCCGGCCGCGATCACCTTGCCGTTGGCGGTGACGCGTGCGGGGTCGCCGGTGGCGGCGCGGAAATCGAGGCCGGTGTGCATCGCGGGCCGGCCGAGGAAGGGATCGCTGCGCACGCCGAAGCCCGAGGTGAATTCGACCTCGCCGACAACAGGCTTGCGATAGGGCACCAGCGCCAGCGTCTTGTTCAGCCGGTCCACCTCGGAGCGGGTGACGTTGATGCGGTAGAGCTGCTTCTCGAACGGGCCGGCATTCGCGGCCAGCTTCACAGGCACGAACGGGCCGCCCATGGCGCTGCGCGGCACGGCGGCTTCGAGATCGGCGAGGTTGAGGCCGAGGTCGCTGACGACGCCGCGCATGCGGCGGATCCGCGACTCCATGCTGTCCTGTACGGTGCTGAGGGCCGCGATCTGGCGACGCTCGACCTGGTCGAGTGACGTCTGCAGCCGAACCAGCACGTTGTCGAAGCCCTGGACCTTGGCGAATTGATTGGGCTGCGCGGTCGCCACAGACGGCGTGCGTGATTCCAGCCGTGCCTCGCGATCCGGCGGCGCGACGAAGATGACGGTGTCGCTGATCGGGGAGGGCTTTGGCGTTCCGCTGCCCTGACCGGCATCGCTACGCTGCGGCGTTGCGCGGGGGATGGATCCGGTCACATCGGGCATCGAGCCGAGCGCGGTTGCCCGCGATTCCAGCGCCGTCTGCCGCTTCATGATTTGATCGAGCTTCTGGTCGAATTGCTCCTGATCGAGCAGCTGGCGGCTCGTGGTGCGATCGACCTTGGCGCGAAGCTCCGCGATGCGGTCTTCATAGGCGTATTGCATGTCGGCCTGGCGGGCGATCAGCCGCGTCAGGACGTCGTCGCGAAACGCGAAATAGGTGGCGGTGGCTGCCGACCACAGGCCGAGCAGCACGACGGTCCCGACCACGATCCAGAACACCACGGGCCCGAAGCGAACCTGCTTGCCGGCGTGGACGATGGTGTAGGCGTCGTCGGTCGCAGGCATGGGAATCGCAACCGCCGCAGCCGCGCTGGCGGGGCGGCGGGTGTAAGCCCGACCGTGATCGTGTGGATGATGTTGGGGGTACTGCGAATATTGAGCAGAACTTTTCGACATCGGCACTCCGGTGCCGTCGGTCAAGGTTCCGTACGGCTCAATTGCCGCTGCAATCTGGTCCCGTCATGGTTAATTTTCTGGAAATGGGAACGCTCGAATTGTTCCTGCTGGTTAAAGAGACCTTGTCAGAGCGATCTGGCCGCCTCCAGCACCGCGTCGGCGTGGCCGTCGACCTTCACATGGCGCCAGACCTTGGCGACCCGGCCATCGCTGCCGATCAGCACCGTGGTGCGAATAATCCCCAGGAAGGTCTTGCCGTACATCGATTTTTCGCCCCAGGCGCCGTAGGCCTCAAGCATCTCATGAGCTTCATCCGAGATGAGAGGAACGGTGAGCTTGTGCTTGTCGCGAAACTTCTCCTGGGCCTTGGGCGGATCGGCCGAGACACCGAGCACGGCGGTACCGGCGGCGGCGAACTCCTTCGCCAGCCGGGTGAACGCGATCGCCTCCAGGGTGCAGCCGGGCGTGTCGGCGCGGGGGTAGAAGAACAGCACGAGCTTCTGCCCCGCATAGTCCGAGAGCTTCGTCACGGTGCCGCCGTCGCGCGGCAGGCTGAAGGCGGGTGCCTTCTGGCCCTCCGACAGGGCATAGATCTTGGCGGGCGCGGCAGCCGATTCGGAAGATTTTAACCGTTTCGATGCGGCCTTATGCGATGCTGCTTTTGCCGTCGTCTTGCTTGATTGGCTTGATGACGCCCGCCGCGTTGTTGCGGGCTTTGTTGTCGCCTGAGTCCGTGTTTTTCCCGGGGTCGGACTGCCGGAGGGCGTTTTGGACGATTTCTTTTGCGATTTCTTGGACATACGCCTTCCTTTCGACGCTTTCGGACTGTCAACCAAAGCGGTATTGCAGCTATCGTCGGGCGGGCCGGAACAGAGCCCACGGCTGGGCAAGTCTGACGACGCCAGAGTATGGTTACAAGGAATTCCAAACACCACCCCACTGCTCGTTGAACGCGCTCCCGGGGCGACATGACGAACAGCAGGAATATCAAGGGAATGGCGGCAATGCCGGCGCAGGGGCGAGCACTCCGCGTCGATGATTGCGGCCCCGGTGGCGGTCGGTCCAGGGAGCAATCCATGGACGGGCGCCTGTATCGAGAGGCCATGGCAAGGAATACGTCGCCCCAGCACGACGACCGGGACTACGATCGCCGCACCGGAATGGCGGAGCCGCCGGAGTGGAATGATTCTGACTGGGATCCGGATCAGGAAGCCGCGGCGGGCCATCGCGCGCGGCGGCTGCTCAATCGTTCCAGCTCGCGCTTTTCCCGGTTCGGCGGTGGCGGGCTCGGCTCGTTCCGAAACTGGATGGTGGCCGGGCGCTGGGTCCAGCGTGTCGTTATCGTGGTTGGCGTGCTCGCCCTGATTTTCGTCAGCTGCTTTGGCGCGCTGTGGTGGCG
>JAEWBW010000539.1 GCA_023390955.1 Pseudomonadota bacterium | reverse complement strand
GAACGTGGTACCCGGGCAGCGGCTCACGATCGTCTCGGTGAGCTCCGCCACCGCATCGACGAGATGCTCGCAATTGTCGAGGAACAGCAGGATCTGCCGCGTCCCGATCGCGCGCGCGATCGCTTCGGGCGAAATCTCTTCCCCCTCCAGCTTGATACCCAACAGACTTGCGAGCGCCGACGGCACCAGCGACGGCTTTGAGAGCGAGGCCAGTTCGACGAACAGGCACTCGGTCTGATCGCGCGACGACAGCAGTCGGATCAATTCGAGCGCCAGCGCCGTCTTGCCGATCCCGCCGGGACCCGCCAGCGTGACGACGCGATAGGCTGACAGCAACTCCTGCACATAGGTGACGGCAGCATCGCGTCCGACCAGCGCATAGGTCGCAGCCGGCACACTCGTCGAAATCGTTGCGACGGCCGGCTTCATGGGCTCGAGCCCGGCCGATGGCGCGGACCTGCCGACCTCGCGAACCTTCCACGCGCCCAGCAACCGGTAGCCGCGACCAACCGTCGTGCTCAGCATGTCGCGGTCGTTGCCGAACGCCTTGCGGATCGCAGCGATGTGGACGCGGATCGCGCTCTCGTCGACGAAGATGCCAGGCCAGACGCGCTCGATCAGTGCGTTCTTCGGGACCAGCTCGCCTCCGGCCTGGACCAGCTCGGCGACGATTTCGAATGCACGGCCGCCAAGGGGCACGGGGACCCCCAGCGAACGCAATTCACGTCTGGCCAGATCGATCTCCCATCCTGCCGATGCATAGACAGGTCGCTGGCCGAGCTCCAAAGCCATACGGAAATACCCAGTGATTCTAAGATTTTCTTGTCTGTTCCCTCCGATCTTAGCATCTGCCGCATGGTAATATACGGCCTACCGGGCCTAATCCGACCATAGTCGGAGACCGCGGCGTGGAATAACGAGCCGTTTGGGGATGAATTGGGTCCGGTGGACCACCTCAGATGGTGCAGCCCACGGCACGCGCGCCCGACTGGTGCGCCTCAGACGCGCCGAAAGCGCGATGAGATTGGAATCATCATCGCGCTTCCACGTTGTCGTTTGGACATCACCTCTCCGGAAAGCAGCTTCGCCGCATTCCGGATCGCGCTCTAGGCGCCGGGCTGCGCCGCGTCGAGGATCAGCCGAGCGATCGTCTCGGGATGCGAGATCATCGAAAGATGGCTCGACTTGACCTCGATCGTCTTGGCGCCCATGCGCTTGGCCATGAAGCGTTCGAGATCCGGATTGATCGTGCGGTCCTCGGTCGAAACCGCATAGAAGCTCGGCTTCGATCGCCAGGCTGCGTTCGTGGTCTTGCCGGCCAGCAACGACTTGTAGAAGGGCTGCTGGACCGCATAGAGCACCTTCGCCTTCGCATGCGGGATGTCGCCGGCGAAATCGCGCAGGAATGCTTCCTCTGAGAGACGCCCCTCGTCACCGTCGAAGACGATGCCGGCGCTCGCCGGCGGCGTCGGGTAGGTTTTCGCCAGCGCAGTGTAATCCTCGCCCGCATCCGGGGCACGCGCGGCCACATAAACCAGCGCCGAGACGTTCGGATGCACGCCGGCTTCGGTGACGATCATGCCGGAGAAGGAGTGACCGACGAAGACGGTCGGGCCCTCTTGCCGCGCCAGCACGCGCTCGGCAGCGGCGACGGCGTCCGGCAGCGTCGTCAGCGGATTCTGCACGGAGGTAACGTTGAGCCCTGCCGATTGCAGATGCGGGATCACTTCTGTCCAGCACGAGCCATCGGCGAACAGGCCGTGCACAAGCACGACGTTGCGTGCCTTGACCGGAGCCGGGACGGCAGCCTTGCTGGGTGCGGCGATCAGTGAGGCGCCAAGGGCCGCTAGCCCTGCCGAAAACGTACGTCGCGATACTGTCATGATGTCATTCCTCGCAGCTTGCTGGGTCACCAACTAATTCGCTGCGAGGCTAGCAGTCGTTACGTCCCCACTCTTCCGTGATCCGGAATGCCGTATCGGAAATGCACGGTCACCGCGTCTTGCCGCGCCGGCCGGCAACGCGCGGCTTGCCACGCGGCTTTGCGGATTTTGGCTTCGGCTCCTGCAGGCCGTAGCTCGAAAATCCCTTGGCGACATCGGCGATGTCAGCATCGCTGAGGATATGAGGCGAGCCGAGCGTAAGCGACAGGTAATACTGGCGCGCGAGAGTCTCGAGCTCGACGGCGAGCCACATCGCCTTGTCCAGGCTGTTGCCGACCGCGATCATGCCGTGATTGGCGAGCAGGCAGCCGTTGCGTCCTTCCAGCGCTTGAAGTGCGAGTTCCGACAATTCCTGCGTTCCATAGAGTGCATAGCCTGCGCAGCGGATGTCGTTGCCGCCGAATGCCGCCACCATGTAATGGCACGCCGGAATCGGCTTGCGGGCGATGGCCAGCACCGTGGCGTAGGTCGAATGCGTGTGAACGATGCCGCCCGCATCCGGCCGGGCCCGCATGATGTCGAGATGGAAGCGCCATTCGGTGGACGGCTTCAGCGGCCCCTCCCACGTGCCGTAGTCACCGTCGATCGGCATGGACGCGATCATGTCGGGCTTCATCGCCTCGTAGGACGTTGCCGACGGCGTGATCAGCATCCTGTCCTTGTAACGAGCCGAGATGTTGCCCGACGTCCCCTGGTTCAGGCCGGACGCGTTCATCCATCGGCACTTCGCGATGATCGCCTCGCGCAACGCTCGCTCTTCACGGGTCATGCAACGTGTCTCTCTTCTTGGAACCGATCGACCAGAAAATCGATGAACAGTCGAACCTTGACGGCGAGATGGCGTGTCGGGGGATACAGCGCGTAGAGCGCAAGCGGCGGCGCCTGGTAATCGTCGAGACAGGTGCGAAGCTTCCCGGACTTCAGCGCGTCCTCACCAATGAAGGTCGGAATCAGCGCGATCCCCCGCCCCGCCATCGCGGCGTCGCGCAGCACCTCGGCATTGTTGACGCAAAGCGTCCATGACGGTTGGATCCAGTGATCGCCGTCCTTGCCTGACAGCTTCCACTGATTGCCGGTGGAGAGAAATCCGTAGGTGAGGCAGTTGTGGTCGCGCAGATCGTTCGGGTGCGACGGCGCGCCGTGGGTCGCAAAATAGTCCGGCGAAGCGCAGACCACGCGGGCGATCGGCATGATCTTTCGCGCGATCAGGCTGGAGGATTCGAGATCAGCGATCCGCAGCGTGACATCGAGGCCGTCCTGCAGGGGATCGACATTCTCGTCGCTCAGCACGAGCTGGATCCGCAGTTCGGGATAGAGCTGCATGAACTCGGCGATCGCTGGCCCAAGCTGCAGCGTGCCGAACGACATCGGCGCATTGACCCGCAGCAATCCGCGCGGTGTCGCCTGCAATTGCGAGACGGCTTGATCGGCCGCCTCGAGCTCGCTGATGATGCCGAGCACCCGCTCGAAATAGGCCTGCCCGTTCTCTGTCGGGCTGACGCGGCGCGTGGTGCGGCTGAGCAGTTGGACCCCGAGCTCATCCTCAAGCTCGCCGATATATTTGCTGACGGCCGAGCGCGACAGCCGCAGCGCCCGGCCCGCTTCGGAAAAGCTGCCGAGCTCGACGACTTTGGCAAAGGCGCGGAGGCTTTCGAGCTTGTCCATGGGGCGGGCCAGATTGTCGCCAAATCATAGACAGTGATGGCATGATTGGCCAGATTGTCTTTGATCGTGGGCGGAACAATATTTCGGCCAAGACGAGCCCACAGTCCGGCTCGCGAATGGAGAAACACCATGTCCGGCATTCACCACGTCACCGCAATCTCCGGTAACCCGCTGAAGAACCTGAAGTTCTACAAGGAGCTGCTCGGCCTGCGGCTGGTCAAGAAGACCGTCAATTTCGACGATCCCGGCACCTATCACCTCTATTATGGCGACGAGAGCGGCACGCCCGGCACAATCCTGACCTTCTTCCCCTGGGAGCATGCAGCGCCCGGCCGCGGCGGCGTGGGCCAGACCCAGCAGACCGCCTTCCGGGTGCCGGCGCGCTCGATCGGCTACTGGACCCATCGCTTTATCGCCAAGGGCGTCTCTTACGAAGCGCTTGAGAAGCGTTTCGGCGAGAGCGTGCTGTCCTTCACCGACCCTGATGGCATGAGCCTCGCGCTGGTCGGCGTTCCCGGTGCGGAAGACGAGCCGGCCTGGAGCCAGGGCGACATCCCTGCCGAGCATTCGATCCGCGGTTTTCACGGCGTGACGCTGTTGCTGGAGGACGCTGCGAAGACCGGCGCCATCCTGACCAACGTGCTCGGCTTCGAGGCCGCCGGTCGTGAAGGCTCGATCAGCCGCTATCGCGCGCCGAACGCGGTTGGTGGCGTCGTCGATATCTACGAGGCCAAGGGCTTTCTGCCCGGACGCCTCGGGCGCGGCTCCGTGCACCACATCGCGTTTCGTGCCGCCGATGATGCGGCCGAGGCCGAGATGGCGCGCAAGCTGGTCGCCGAGCACGGCATGCACCCGACCGAGCAGAAGGATCGCAACTACTTCCGCTCGATCTACTTCCGCGAGCCCGGCGGCATCCTGTTCGAGATCGCGACCGACATCCCCGGCTTCGCGGTGGACGAGCCGCTCGCCACGCTCGGCGAAGCGCTGAAGCTGCCGCCTTTCCTGGAGGCACACCGCAAGGACATCGAGCAGGCCCTGCCTGCACTGGACGAGACACAGGTGGCATGATGAGTAATCTGTCCTTCATTCACCGCTTCGAGCGGGGCACGCGGCGCGATCTCGCGCCGCTGTTGCTCCTGCACGGCACCGGTGGCGACGAGAACGATCTGATCCCCCTCGGGCGGATGATTGCACCTGACCGCGCACTGCTCTCGGTCCGCGGCAAGGTGCTGGAAGGCGGCGCGCCGCGGTTCTTCCGGCGCCTCGCCGAGGGTGTGTTCGACGAGGCCGACGTCGTGAGGCGTGCGCACGAGCTTGCCGACTTCGTCGACGAGGCCCGCAAGGAGTACGGCATCGCGGCGCCAGTCGCGCTCGGCTATTCCAACGGCGCCAACATCGCTGCTGCGATGATGTTGCTGCGGCCGCAAAGCTTGCGGGGCGGCGTTCTGTTGCGCGCCATGACGCCGCTCGCACGGCCGCCCAAGGTCGATCTCGGCGGAAAGTCGGTCCTGCTTCTTTCCGGACAGCAGGATCCGATCGTCCCGCCGGGCAACGCCGAAGGCCTTGCCGAGACGCTCGTGGCTGCGGGCGCGCGAGTTGAACGGCGGGTGCTGCCCGTCGGTCATCAGCTTTCGCAGCTCGACGTCAACCTGGCACGCGAGTGGCTGGCCGATGGCGCCGGCTCCGGGCAAAACGATCGCAGCCTCGCGGCGGAGGCGTGAGCCCCCGCCGCACGATATGAGCGATTGCCATCACCCGAGATTAAGGCGAAGACGGAGGCATTCTGCGCATGCCCCGCCTTCGCCGCGGGGACTCGATTTGGAGACATCGCATGGAAGGTGAATCCTTCCTCTGGCTGATCCGGCACGCACCCGTCGACGGCGCTGTGGGCGCGATTCATGCGCCTGGCGCGCCGGCCAACCTCGGCGATCGTGCGACGTTGGAGTTGCTGGAGCGATCCCTGCCAAAAGACGCACAGAGCTACGCGAGCCCGTGGCGACGCACGATCGATACGGCGCGCGCGCTTGGGCTTGATCCTGCTCCCGTTCCCGATTTTACCGAGCAGGATTTTGGCGACTGGACCGGGCAGCATCACGACGATCTCGCACGAAGCGATCCTGCTGCCTACGCGAAGTTCTGGCGCGATCCCGCGCGCGAAAAGCCGCCGGGCGGCGAGAGCTTTGAAGACCAGATCGTGCGCGTCGGCCGTGGCCTGTCGTCAATCGGCGATGGTCCGGCAGTCCTCGTCGTCCATTCCGGAACCATCCGCGCTGCGCTGTGCGTGGCGCTTGATCTCACGCCGCAGGCGGGCCTGCGGTTCGTGATCGATCCGCTCTCGCTGACCAGGATCGACCGGCTCGCGACCCGCTGGCGCGTCGTCTCCGTCAATCAGCGCATCGCCTGAGCCGGATCAGGCCGGACGATCCGGCACATTGGCCTGCGCGAACGTTGCCATGCCGTTGTGTAGCGCGCAGGCGAGCCGCACCAGCGGCAGCGCAATCGCAGCGCCCGATCCCTCGCCGAGCCTGAGATCGAGGCTGATCAGCGGCTGCACGTCGAGCGCCCGCAGCACCAGCCGGTGCCCCTGCTCCGCCGATTGATGCGACGGCAGCAAATATGGCTGGCATGACGGATTGAGACGCACGGCGGCGAGCGCCGCGACCGACACGATGAACCCGTCGATCAGGACCGGGATCCCGCGCTGCGCGGCTGCGATGATCGCGCCACAAATCGCCGCGATCTCAAGCCCACCGACCGCGCACAGCACCTGCTCGGGCGATGTCCCTGATTTCAATCCATGGCGCGCAAGTGCGGCATCGATCACCTGCGCTTTGCGCGCACGGCCGGCCGCATCGACACCCGTGCCGCTGCCGGCAATCTCTGATGCGCTCACGCTGAGCAGGCTGGCAGCAATCGCGGCCGACGCCGTGGTGTTGCCGATACCCATCTCGCCAAAGATCAGGAGATCGAGCTGGCCGGCACGCGCGACGGCGCGCTGTCCGCAATCGAAGGCAAAGGCCAGCTCCGCCGGCTCAAGTGCAGTCTCAACGCTGAAATCGCGCGTGCCACGGCGTGGCTTGTCGGTGACGATCCCGGGCATCTCCGCGTCCGACAGCGTGCCGGCATCGACGACTTCGAGATGTGAGCCGAGCTCGCGTGCCAGCACCGAAATCGCGGCACCGCCCGAGGCGAAGTTCGCCATCATCGCGATCGTGACTTCCTGCGGATAGGCCGAGACGCCCTGCGCAACGATGCCGTGATCGCCGGCAAAGACGATGATCGGCACGTTTGCCGCCCGCGGCTGTTCCGTTTGCTGCAGGCCCGCAAGATCGACCGCGAGCTGTTCGAGCCGGCCGAGCGCCCCTGTCGGCTTGGTCAGCTGCGCCTGCCGCGTCAGCGCGGCATCGCGATGGACGGCCGAGACATCAGGACATTTTTCGGTGACCCATTTGGGAAGCATGTCGTTCCGCCTCAGGATTTGCGCTTGAGAATATAGCTGTCCATGATCCAGCCGTGCCGTTCGCGCGCAGCCTGCCGCGCGGCGACGATGCGCGGGCCGGCCTCGGCCAGCGCGCCCGACATGATGATCTGGTCGGGCATGCCGAGATAGGCGCCCCACCAGATGTGTAGGCCAGCTGCGTCGAGCGACTGGAAGGCCGTGCCGCCGTCGAGCATCACCACCACGGTGTCGGTGCCCGCGGGCCAACCGTCCTCACGCAAGCGCCGTCCGGTGGTGACGAGGAATGGCTCACCGATGTCGTTCAGCGGCAGTGCATGCGCGGCGCACAGCGCCTGGATCGACGTGATGCCGGGGACGACCGAGATCGCTGGCAACGGCTCGAGCCGACGCGCGATCCGCAACGAGGAATCGTAGAGCGACGGATCGCCCCAGATCAGCAGCGCGACGTTCCCCGCGCCATTGAGGTGACGCGCAATCTCCTGCGACCAGGCGGCCGCGACGGCGTCGTGCCAGTCGTCCACGCCCTTGCGATAGTCGGCTTCACCGGCGTCCCGCACCGGCAGATCGAACTCGGCGACGCGCGTTTTCCCGTTGGCGAGGACGTCGGCGCAGATCGTCCGACGGAGATCGGCGAGATCGGACTTTTGTGTGCCCTTGCGCGGAATAAGAATAAGATCGGCCTTGTTGATGGCGTCGACCGCAGCGCGCGTGAGCTGCCCGGAATCACCGCAACCAATGCCGATCAGGGAGAGCGTGAGCATCAGCTCTCTCCCGCCAGCTTGCCGAACAGGATGACGGCGGCCGTCGATGCAGCCCCGCCCCGCGCCAGCTCTTCGGCGAGCTCTGCCACGGTGGTGCGCACCAGCCGCTCGTCGGGGCGGCCGAGGGATTCGGCAAATAAGGCCGGCGTGGCGGGTGGAAGTCCGCGCTCGATCAGCCTTGCCGCCAGCGCCGGAAAGGTGCGGCGGCCCATATAGACCACGGTCGTCGCATCGGGATCGGCGAGCGCCGCCCAGTTGAGATCCTCCGGCAGCCCGCCGGTGACATCGGCGCCCGTCACGAACTGCACCCGGCGCGAGGTATGGCGCCGCGTCAGGGGAATCCCGGCCTGAGCGGCCGCCGCGCAGGCCGAGGTGACGCCGGGAATGATCTCATAGGCGATGCCGGCTTCGCGCAGCGTCTCGATCTCTTCTTCGAGCCGGCCGAAGATGCCGGCGTCACCCGACTTCAGGCGCACCACCCGCACGCCGGTCGCGGCGTAGTCGATGAGCAGGCGGTTGACGTGCTGCTGTTTGGTCGAAGGCCGGCCCGCGCGCTTGCCGACCGCCACGAGATTGGCGCCCTCACGCGCCAGATCAAGGATCGCGCCCGAGGCAAGGTCGTCATAGAGCACGACGTCGGCCTCGCGCAGCCGTGCGGCGCCTTTGAGCGTGAGAAGCTCGGGGTCGCCGGGCCCGGCGGAGATGAAGGTGACAAGACCGCTCACCGGTCCTCCGCGATCAGGTGAAAGAAAGTGCCAGTGGCATGGCCGCGGCGCGAGCCGGTCTCGGCCACGGCAGCACCGTTGGCGTCGCGCACCACCGCCAGCGGCGTGTCGGGCTGCGCGATGATGGTGGAATAGTGGAATTCGTGACCGCGCAGCCGTGCGCCGGACTTATGCCCGGGCATCGACGCGGCAAGTTCGGCCAGCCGGTAGCCCAGATGCATCCGGCGCTTGGCAAAGCTTGTTTCAAGGCCGAGCAGATCCAGCATCTCATGACGCACGCCCTCTGCATCCGTCAGCGCATGGCCCAGCACCATATAGCCTCCGCATTCGCCATGCACGGGGCGGGTCTCGGCGAAGGCGCGCACGCCCTCCCGGAAGTGTGCGTTGGCCGCGAGCCGGCCGGCGTGCAGCTCAGGATAGCCGCCGGGCAGCCAGCACACATCGGCATCGGTGTCGGGACCCTGGTCGGCTAACGGCGAGAACGGCAATATCTCGGCGCCCGCGGCGCGCCAGCCTTCCAGCATGTGCGGATAAACGAATGAGAACGCAGCATCGCGCGCGAGCGCGATGCGTTGTCCGGGCGGATTGACAGGACAGCCGCGCGTTGGCGGCGGCGACCATGTCGCAGCCGATTTCAGTACAGCGTCGATATCGACATGCTTGGAGACGAAGCGCGCAGCCTCATCTATCAGCGTTCCGATCTCGGCCTGCTCCTCCGCCTGGACGAGACCGAGGTGCCGCTTCGGCAGACTGATCTCGGCATGGCGCGGCAAGGCGCCGAACACGGCGATGCCGACTTCCCTCAACGCGCGACGCACCAGATCTTCGTGTCGCGGACTAGCGATGCGATTGAGCACGACGCCAGCAAGCCGCACGCCGGCGCGAAAATCACGCAGGCCCGCAGCGATCGCCGCAGCCGTCTGCGCCTGCCCCGAGGGATCGATCACCAGCAGCACCGGCCAGCCCATCATCTCCGCCATGTCGGCGGTCGCGCCGATGCCCGACATGCCGCGCGTGGCGACGCCGTCGAACAGGCCCATCGAGCCCTCGGCCAGAACGATGTCGGCGTCCCCGCCGCGGCCGACCAGATGATCGATCATCGCGCGGTCCATCGCCCAGCTGTCGATGTTGACGGAGGCGCGCCCCGTCGCAGCCGCATGGAACGCGGGATCGATATAATCCGGTCCGCTCTTGAAGCACTGCACATTCAGCCCGCGGTCGCGCCAGGCGCGCGCAAGCGCCAGCGTCAGCGTGGTCTTGCCGACGCCGGAGGCCGGCGCCGAGATGACGAGGCCAGCGGTCATGATGTCTCCGGGAAACGCGGCGCCGCGCCGACCGGCCGGTAGCGGCGGTCGTAGTCGCCCGCATAGAGGCGGCTCTCGGAAAATTCCTCTGCGCCGAGCGTCTTGCCGACGAGGATCAGCGCGGTACGCTCGAGCTCGGTACCGACGGCCGCATCGAGTGTCGCAAGCGTTGCGCGCACGATGCGCTGGTCTGGCCAGCTCGCGCGCCAGACGATCGCCACCGGACAGTCTTCGCCATAATGCGGCGTTAGCTCCGCGACGACCTTGTCGAGCAGATGGATCGACAGATGGATCGCGAGCACCGCGCCGGTTGCGGCGAAGGCGGCGAGCTTTTCGCCCTCCGGCATCGCGCTGGCGCGTCCCGGCGTGCGGGTCAGCACCACGGATTGCGCAAGGCCCGGCAGTGTCAACTCGGCCTCCAGCGCAGCGGCCGCCGCGGAGAACGAGGGCACACCCGGCGTGACGTCATAGGGAATGCCGAGCGCGCGCAGGCGGCGCAGCTGCTCACCCATCGCCGACCAGATCGAGAGGTCGCCGGAATGCAGCCGCGCGACGTCCCTGCCCGCGGCATGCGCGTCGGCGATCTCGGCGATGATCTCGTCGAGCGACATCGGCGCGGTGTTGACGATCCGCGCGCCGGGCGGGCAATGCGCGAGCACGCCTTCGGGCACGAGCGAACCCGCATAGAGGCACACCGGGCAGCTCGCGATCAGGTCGCGGCCGCGCAGCGTCAGCAGATCGGCGGCACCGGGACCCGCACCAATAAAATGCACCGTCATTCACCGTCTCCTTCCGCGATCGCCGCCGTCGCGGTGCGATCCCGCGAGACCGCGCGCGCCGAGACCAGCCGCGCGCCGCGACCGGCTGCTGCAAGCGCCGCCGCCTCTGCGATCGATCCCGTGCCGAATTTTTCCATGATGAGCTCGGATTGCGTAGGTGTCGTGATCGTCGCCAGCACATCCGCGGCGATCGCCTTGATCGGCAGCTTGCATTCACTCGCGAGCAACATCAGCGCGGCCGCATCTGCCTTGTCGCTGACGGTCGCCACCGCCGCGCAGCCATCTGGCCCGCCGGCTGCGACGAGCGCTTCGCGCAGCGAAGCCAGCGTCGCGTCTTTCCTGAATCCGAGCCCGGCGACCTTCATCGGATCGCGCTCCATTGCACGACGGGACGCGCCGCTTCCCAGGACCGATAGCGGCCGAGCGGAGTCACCTGGGCAATCTCGACCCGCATCAGTTCGCCACCATGGCGCTGATGCAATTCGACCAGAAGCGCTTCGGTCTCCAGCGTCACCGCGTGTGCAACGAGCCGCGCGCCGGGTTGCATCTGCGACCAGACGGCTTCGAACATCGCGTTGTCGAGGCCCCCTCCGACGAAGATCGCATCTGCTATTTCCAACGCTGCAAGCGCGGCGGGCGCCGGCCCCGTAACGACGCTGATCCGATGAGCAACACCGAAGGTATCAGCATTGCCGCGGATGTTCGCAGCACGATCCTCGCGCGCTTCGATCGCGACGGCGATACCGCCGCACAGCGCCCACTCAACCGAGATCGAGCCCGAGCCCGCGCCGATATCCCAGAGACGCTCGCCCGGCCGTGGCGCCAACGCCGACAGCGCCAGTGCGCGCACCGGCCGCTTGGTGATCTGGCCGTCATGGGCGAAGAGATCGTCTGGAAGCCCCGAGCTGCGCGGAATGCCCCGCGATCCCCTCACCTGCAGCGCGACGGCGATGAGGCCGGCGTCCGGATCGCCGCGGTAAGTGTCTGCGCGATACTGACCGATGCTTTCGCGTGAGCCGCCAAGTGCGGTGAGCGTCCAAAACTGCGATTCGCCAAAATCACGCGCGGTCAACCAGCGCGCGAGCTCGCCGGCCGCCTTGCCGTCGCGCACGAGACAAATGATGCGGGCGCCGCGCGCCAGATGCGGCACCATACGCTCGAACGGCGCGGCGTGAAGTCCGAGGCAGATGGTGGATTCCAGCCGCCAGCCGAGACGGGCCGCGACGAGCGAAAAAGTCGGCGGCGCCGGATGCGCGATCCATTCGCCCGGCTGCAATGCTTCGGCAAGCCCGCTTCCCGCGCCGTGCCAGAAGGGATCGCCGGATGCGAGCACCACCGTAGGGCGGCCGCGGCAACCCAGTGCCGCGCTAGCGTCGAACGGCACTGGCCAGGGTCGGCCGCGACTGGTAACGCCAGCAAGGGCAAGGTGACGCTCACCGCCGAAAATGGTTTCGGCGTCATGAAGCGCCTTTCGGCTTGCCTCGGAGAGACCCGCAAGGCGATCTTTGCCGATACCGATGATGGTCAGCCAGGGATCAGCGATGACGCGCGCCCTCATACTGGGCGGAACACTCGACGCAGGCCTGCTCGCCGCGGCGATCGCGCGCGCCGGCATCGACGCCGTCTATTCCTATGGCGGACGCACCCGCGCGCCGGCCGGCCAGCCGTTGCCAACCCGCATCGGCGGCTTTGGCGGCCCGAGCGGCCTCGCTGACTATATTCGCACGGAAGCCATCACCCATTTGATCGACGCCACGCATCCCTTCGCCGCCGAAATGAGCCGCAATGCCGTGGTGGCGTGCGCGGAAACCGGGACGCCACTGATCGCGCTGGAGCGCGCGCCATGGACGCGTATGGCTGGCGATCGCTGGATCGAGGTCGCAGATGTCGCCGCGGCTGTTGCCGCCCTTCCCGAGAACGCTGCGCGCGTCTTCCTGGCCATCGGCCGCCAGCACATTGCGCCGTTCGGTACGAAGTCCGAGCACAGCTATACCTTGCGCTTCGTCGATCCGCCGGATGGGCCGTTGCCGTTCGAGGCCGACGTGATCGTATCGCGCGGCCCGTTCACGCTCGACGGCGAGCTGGAGATGATGCGTACGCGCGGAATCCAGTGGATCGTCGCCCGCAACTCCGGCGGCGACGGCGCGCGCGCCAAGATGGACGCCGCCCGCCTGCTCGGCCTGCCCGTCATCATGATTACGCGCCCGCTTCTGCCCGAGCGGCAGCGGGTGGAGCGCGTAATCGATGTGCTGCAATGGCTCGGTCATCGGACCTGCCTCGGCGCATAGACCCAGCGTCCGACACGGCGCGTCTGCGAATTGCCGATGATCACGAGCGTGCGCATGTCGGCCATCTCGGGCCTGGCCTCGTTCAGCGTCACCGTCTCGATCCGCTCATCCGGCGCGCTGACCGCGCGCGCGAAGATCACGAGCCGATCGCCGCAGCCCGCCTCCTTCAGCGCGGCGAGCGCGCGTGAAAAGCCTTCGGGCCGGCTGGCCGAGCGCGGGTTGTAGAGCGCGATCGAGAAATCAGCCTCAGCCGCGAGAAGCAGGCGCTTTTCGATCAGCGGCCATGGCTTGAGATTGTCGGAGAGATTGATCGCGCAGAAATCATGGCCGAGCGGCGCGCCGGCGCGCGCGGCGGCGGCGAGCATGGCGGTAATGCCGGGCAGCACGCGGATGGAGAGACCCTGCCATTGCGGCGCCGCTTCCAGCGCCTCAAATACCGCAGACGCCATCGCGAAGACACCGGGATCGCCCGAGGACACCACGACGACCTGACGCCCCTCGGATGCCAGCCGCAACGCTTCGCTTGCACGCGCGAGCTCCTCGCGATTATCGGAGGGACGCAGCGTCAATCCTTCGCGCGGCGGGACGCGCGCGACATAGGGCGCGTAGCCAAGAATATCGGTTGCGGCCGCGAGCGCGGCCGAGACCTCCGGCGTCACCAGCGCCTCCGCGCCGGGACCGAGACCCGCGATTGTCAGGCTGCCCGTCATTCGATGCCGCCCAGGCTCCGTCCCTTGCCGTGCACCAGCACGATCGCGAAATAGGGACAATCGGCCTCGTCGATATCTGCAAGCCGCGCGACGCGCTCATCCGGCATGGTGCCGCGCTCGACCAGCCAGGCATCGGCGAGCCGACCGGCGGATGCCAGCGCACGCCGCACTTTTGGCAGATTGCGGCCGGTCTTCATGATGACCAGCGCCTCGGAATTCTTCATCCGCCGCTCGAGCTCGTCCTCGGGCAGCGTGCCCATCAGCACCGTCGTAACGTCGTCGCCGAGCGCAATCGGCTGTCCTATCGCATTCCAGCAACCGACCATGCCGGGAATGCCGGCGATCACCTCGATCTCGACACGGCCCTGCAGGCGCGCGTGCAGATGCATGAAGGAGCCGTAGAAATAGGGATCGCCCTCGCAGAGCACGACGACGTCGACGGCGCGCGCCAGCCGCGCCAGGCGTTCGGCCCATTCGTCGTAGAAGCCCGCCAGCAGGTGAACATATTCCGGGCTGTCGAATGCGATCTCGGTCGTGACCGGATATTCCATCGGATATTCGGTCGCATCAGCCGCCAGCATGCCTTCGACGATACGCCGCGCCTGGCCGGGCCTGCCCTTCTTGCGGAAATAGGCAACATGCTTCGCGCCGCGGACCTCGCGGTCGGCGCGCACGCTCATCAGATCGGGATTTCCGGGGCCGAGGCCGCAGCAGATGATACGCCCCATCTCTATTCGCTCCGGCTCGCCAGCGCATTCACGGCGGCAACAGTGATCGCCGAACCGCCGAGGCGTCCTTCGACAGTCAATGCCGGCACCGGCGGGTCTGCCATCAGCGCAGCCTTGGATTCGGCCGCGCCGACGAAGCCGACGGGACAGCCGATGATCGCGGCAGGTCGCGGACAGTCGCGGTCTTCCAGCATGTTGAGCAGATGAAACAGCGCAGTCGGTGCATTGCCGATCGCCACGATCGCGCCCTTCAGATGCGGCCGCCACAGCTCGAGCGCGGCGGCCGAGCGCGTGTTGCGCATGGATTGCGCCAACTCCGGAACGGCGGGGTCACCGAGCGTGCAGATCACCGCATTGCCGGCCGGCAGCCGCGCGCGTGTAATCCCCTCCGAGACCATTCGCGCGTCGCAAAGGATCGGCGCGCCGTTCTGAAGAGCGGCCCGCGCCGCTGTCGCCATGCCCGGCGTGAAACGAATATGTGCTTCCAGGCCGACCATACCGGCGGCATGGATCATGCGCACCGCAACCTGCTCCTCATCGGGCGCAAAGCGCGCGAGATCGGCCTCGGCCCGAATGGTGGCGAAGGACTGTTTGTAGATCGCCGCACCGTCGGTTTCATAAACATGCGGCATCAGCCCTCTCCCACCAGCACGGAAAGGTCTTTCATAAGTCTCGCGGCGCTCAAGCCGCGCAAGGCGGGCGTATCGTGCGTCGAACCATTGCGGATGAGATCAAAACCGTCGCGCGTTGCGACCAACGTAATCGCCGCCGGCCCGGAATGGGCGCAGCCCTTGGCGCAGCCGGAGACATGCAGCCGCCCGTCCGGAGCAATGCTCGGCGCGAGTTCGGCTGCGAGCGCGCGCGTGTCGGCCTGCGCCTCGCGGCAGCGCGGTGCGCCGCTACAAGCGATCACGCGCAATGCCGGATCGTCGGCCGTGGTGATGAAATCGGTGCCCTCAGGCATCTCGCGCAGCCCCTCGACCAAAATCATCCGCCACGGGGTCATGCGGAGGGCCTGGCCGTATGCCGCGAGCTGTCGGAGCGCTGTGTGAGGCAACTGGCCGAAGGCGACGCCGACCAATGCGCCTTGTGGAAGCAGCCCGGGACGTAGCTCGGCGTTCGCCGAAGCAGGCTCGGCATTGCCACTGAGCGCATCGGGCAAGTCAGTCCCGCTGCGGATATGAGCCGCCATGCGCCCTCGCCCACCCTTGGCGCCACCGGAGTTGACGAACCATCTTGCCAGTGCCAGGGCCGCGTTCACGGCCTCGCCACGCGCGACGGGATAGCCAGTCCTCGCACCATCCGCACGCACGACGAGACCGCCGGACGCTGCGCGCTCGATCCGTATATCCGCCGACGCAGCGGCGAGCACACGTTGCTTACCGTCGTCGATCGCGAAACCAAACTTGGTCGGCAGGTCGAGTCCGCTTGCGGCAAGCGCCTGCTCGAGTTCATCGGCCAGCGCCCTGGTGTCGTCACGCGCATCCCAGAACGGCGTCACCAGAATGTTGCGCCGCGATTCCGTCTCGGCATCAGCGTCGAGCAGCCCGAGTTGCGCGAGCCCGTCGAGCAAAGCCGGATGATCCCGCTCGGTGATGCCCCTGATCTGGAGATTGGCGCGGCTGGTGACGTCGATCAGTCCGTTGCCATAGCGCTCGGAAAGGTCTGCGATCCCGGCCGCCTGGGCCGCCTCCAGCCGTCCGCCATAGGGGCGCACCCGCACCACAAAGCCATCGCCAGACAGCATCGGCCGCAGGGCGCCGGGGCACCAGCCCTTGATCGCGACCGCGCTCATGAGGCCTCCTTCAGCGCAGCCGCGATCGAATTGCGGCGCGTCTTCCAGAGAGCGGCCTCGTGGAGGCGGTTGAAGCAGGTTTCCATCGCCGCAAGAGCTGCCGGGTTCTCGCGCGCCATGAAGACGCAGACCTCGTCGTTGCCGAGCGTTGCATCAAAATAGAGGTCGAACAGATGCGGCGGTACGGCATCGGCCAGATGGGCGAAGGCTGCCATATGCTCCAGCGTCGCGGTGATCTCGGCCGCACCACGAAAGCCGTGCCGCATCATCCCTGCGATCCAGTCGGGATTGGCGGCGCGGGCACGGACGACGCGCGAGATCTCTTCGGTCAGGGCACGCGCGCGCGGCTGGTCCGGGCGTGTCGCATCGAGGTGATAGAGCGAGGGCGCAGCCGCGCCAAGTCTTGCGGCAGCAGCCGCAATGCCGGCCTCATGTGCCGGATAGTCGGCAGCGAGCAGCAGATCGGCTTCCGGCAGATCCTGGATATGGACGAACGCATCAGCGGACGCCAGCCGGGTCTCGATGCCGGCGCGGTCCTGCCGCAGCTCGCCATCCGCGGAGAACGCCCAGGACGATGCCGACAGCCAGGCTTCGCCGGCGGCCTCGCGCGACTCGTCGGTGAAGACATCCGGCAGCGACGCGACACCGACGCCATATTGTCCCGGCCTTGGGCCGAACACGCGCGAGGCGCGCGTGCGGTAGGGACTTTCGTCCCCCTCGATCTCGCGCTCGGACAATGCCTCGGTCGCTGCTTCGAACATCTGCGCAAGCCCGGAAAAGACGTCGCGGAACAGGCCGGACACCCGTAGCGTGACATCGATGCGGGGACGACCGAGCTCTGCGGGTACTATGATGTCGTAGCCAGTGACGCGGCCGGAGCCGTGATCCCATCGCGGAGCAAGGCCGGCGAGATGCAGCGCCATCGCGAACTCTTCGCCCGCCGTGCGCATCGTCGCGGAGCCCCAGAGATCGACCACGAGCCCCTTCGGCCAGTCACCATGATCCTGCAGATGCCGGCGCAGCAGCTCCTCGGCAAGCTTGATGCCCTGCGCATGCGCCGACGGTGTCGGCACCGCGCGGGGATCGACCGCAAACAGATTGCGCCCCGTCGGCAGCACGTCATGCCGTCCGCGATAGGGCGAGCCCGATGGTCCCGGTGCGACGCGACGGCCGGCGAGTGCCTCACGCAGCGCGGCCTGCTCTGCCTCGCCGCAAGAACCCCGGCCAAACACATGCAGACCGTCGCCAAACTGGCTTTCCTTGAGGTCGCAGACAAAGCGATCGATGCGCGGAATGGCTTCGGCCGGCGCGGCCGTCGCAGCAAGGCCGAGATCACCCTCCAGGCCAGCGGCGCGCGCCTCGTCTCTGATCTCGCCGCTCCGGCGCTGGCGG
>JAEWBW010000516.1 GCA_023390955.1 Pseudomonadota bacterium | reverse complement strand
CACCATGAGGGGAAGCGGAATCGACGCCGCCATCCCTGTCCTCTATGGTGCCCCTTTGCAACGGGTTACCTGGACAAGCGATGCGACAACAACCTTTCGGCAAAGGCGGCCCGCAGGTTTCCCTGATCGGGCAGGGCACCTGGTATCTCGATCACGGCGACCGCAAACGCGCGATCGCAGCGCTGCAGCGCGGGCTCGATCTCGGCATGACCCATATCGACACCGCGGAAATGTACGGCGACGCCGAGCTGGTCATCGCCGACGCGATCGCCGGCCGCCGCGACGAGGTGTTCCTGGTCTCGAAGGTGCTGCCGAGCAACGCCTCGCGCCGCGGCACCATCACGGCCTGCGAGCGGTCGCTGAAACGGCTGAAGACGGACAGCCTCGACTGCTACCTCCTGCACTGGCGCGGATCGTATCCGCTCGAAGACACCGTTGCCGCGTTCGAGGATCTGGTGAAGGCCGGCAAGATCAAGTCGTGGGGCGTTTCCAATTTCGACGCCGACGATCTCGATGAAATCCTCGACGTGTCCGGCGCAGGGAAGATTGCCTGCAACCAGGTGCTATATCATCTCAAGGAGCGCGCGATCGAGCACGCGGTGATCCCCTGGTGCGAGAAGCACGGCGTTGCGGTGGTCGCCTATTCCCCGTTCGGGCACGACGATTTTCCGGATGCGCGCAGCAAGGGCGGCGCTGAGCTGGCGCGCATTGCGGACGCGCGTCGCGCCACGCCGCGTCAGGTCGCGCTGAGCTTCCTGACCCGGGCGACTACGGTGTTTGCGATCCCGAAGGCGTCGTCGGCGGAGCATGCCGGTGAAAATGCGGTGGCCGGCGATCTCGTGCTGACGAAAGAGGAGATTGCGGCGCTGGATGCGGCGTTTCCACGCGGCACCAAGCCACGCAGCCTGCCGATGCTGTAGTGCAAAAACCCTCATTATTAACGGGGCGTTGACGCGCTTGCCCGTCAGCGCATATCGGCATCCTGTTTTCGGAAGTTGTGAAAGGCGCCCATTTGTCGTTTTTTATGGGCTCACCCGATTCGCATTTCGTCCGAGTTCCAGCCGTGACACCGCCGCCCGCCGTAGCCGCAAGGCTCGACAGTATTCCCATGCCCGCGCCCGAGAAGAAGCAGGCTTCGCGCCGCGCACCCGCGCGCGTCGATCATCCCTTCAAGGGCATCGCACTGGTGCTGCTGTCGACGATCTTCCTCGGCTGCTCCGACGTGACTGCAAAGTATCTCTCGACATCGCTGCCGTCGATCGAGATCACCTGGATCCGCTTCCTCACCTTCGCGGCGTTGTTCACGCCGGTGATGCTGCCGTTCTCGCCGGTCTATGCGATGCGCACCGAGCGGCTCGGCACGCAGCTGATGCGCGGCGTCGCGCTGCTCGGCTCGTCGCTGTTCTTCATCACCGGTCTTGCGTTCCTGCCGATCGCCGAGGCCTCCGCCACCGGCTTCGTCTCGCCGTTGTTCGTCACCGCCCTGTCGATCGTCTTCCTGAGCGAGAAGGTCGGCATGCGCCGCTGGATCGCGACCGGCGTCGGCCTGTTTGGTGTGCTGATCATCCTGCGCCCGGGCTCCAGCGCGTTTCATCTCGCCGCCTTCTTCCCGATCGTCTCGGCACTGTGCTGGGCCGCCGCTTTGATCCTGACGCGCATGATCAGCGGCCGTGAAGCCGTCGTGACCACGATGGCCTATTCCGCGCTGACGGGCGTCGTCATCCTCTCCGCGATCGTGCCGTTCGTCTGGGTCACGCCGACCTGGACCGGCATCGGCCTCGGCATCTTCATCGGCATCGCGTCCACGGTCGGACAGTGGATCGTCGTGTTGGCTTATCGCTACGGTGACGCCTCGGTGCTGGCGCCGTTCTCCTACACGCAGCTGCTCTGGGTCAGCATTTTGGGCTTCTTCCTGTTCAAGGAAGTGCCTGATGTCTGGACCTGCACCGGTGCGGCCTTCATCGTCGCCAGCGGTCTCTACATCGCCCACCGCGAGCGCGTCCGCCGCGCCCAGCTGCTGGTGCAGGCCGAGCGTTCGCCGAACGCCTGACGCAATACGCACAGGGGTTACCCTGTGCTATCAACGGTTCCAACAATAAGGGAGGAGCCGGATGCGGGCCGCGATTTTCAGGAACGGTGAGATTGTCGTCGACCGGATGGCCGAGCCCACGCCCGGCCCCGGCCAGGTGCTGGTCAAGACGCTTGCCTGCGGCATCTGCGGCTCCGATCTGCACGCGCGCCTGCATGCGCCTCGCATGGCCGAGATGGCGAAGAAGGTCGGGCGCACGCCGATGGACCTGGCGCGCGACGTGGTGTTCGGCCACGAATTCTGCTGCGAGATCGTCGACTACGGCCCGGGCACGGCACGCAAGCTGAAGCCGGGCACCCATGTCTGCTCGCTGCCGGCGCTGGTGACGCCGCAGGGCATCGTGGGCATCGGTTACTCCAACGACAATGTCGGCGGCTATGCCGAGCAGATGCTGCTCAGCGAGCCGCTGCTGCTGGATGTTCCGAACGGCCTTGCGCCGGATCATGCCGCATTGACCGAGCCGCTCGCGGTCGGCGTGCACGCGGTAGCGAAGGCCAACATCCGCGGCGGCGAAGTACCGCTGGTGATCGGCTGCGGGCCGGTCGGGCTCGCGGTCATTGCTGCGCTGAAGCTCAAAGGCCTGCACCCGATTGTTGCCGCCGACTACTCGCCGACGCGGCGCGCGCTGGCGGCGAAGCTCGGCGCCGATATCGTGGTCGATCCAAAGGTGTCGCAGCCCTACGCGACCTGGGCCGAGCACGCGCAGATGTCGGACGCCGAGAAGGCCGCGCGGCCGCCGTTCCAGGCGATGCTGCCGGCGTTGAAGCCCGCGGTCATCTTCGAATGTGTCGGCGTACCCGGCCTGCTGCAGCAAGTCTTCGAAGGTGCTCCGCGCGATGCGCGCATCGTCGTCGTCGGCGTCTGCATGGAGAGCGACCGCAGCGAGCCCATGCTCGGCATCATGAAGGAGCTGAACGTGCAATACGTCCTCGGCTACACGCCCGAGGAGTTTGCGGCCTCGCTTCGCCTCATTGCGGAGGGCGAGGTGGATGCGGCCGCCATGGTGACAGCAACGGTCGGCATCGACGGCGTGGCGAAGGCGTTTGCCGACCTCGCCAATCCCGAGGCGCATACCAAGATCATCGTGCAGCCATGGCGGTAACAGGCTGACGAACGTGCTCGGCCTGCATGGTTCGAGACGCCCGCTTTGCGGGCTCCTCACCATGAGGGTCCAGCATCTCGCCGGGAAACAGAACCTCATCCTGAGGAGCCCGCCGACGGCGGGCGTCTCGAAGGATGGCCGCAAGGAGAAGTCGGCGCTTCCTCAATACTTCGAAGGCACGTGCATCTCGGCCGGAATCGGCCCGCGGTGATAGTCGGGGTTGCGCACGCGCGGCGGCAGCACGACAGGCATCCGCGCCACATCCTGGTACGGGATTTGATCGAGCAGGTGCGCGATGCAGTTCAGCCGCGCACGCTTCTTGTCCACGGCGTCGACGATCCACCATGGCGAGTCCGGCAGGTGAGTGTGCTCGAGCATCTTTTCCTTGGCCTTGGTGTACTGCTCCCAGCGGCTGCGCGCCTCGACATCCATCGGGCTCAGCTTCCACTGCTTGAGGGGATCCTGGATGCGCATGGAGAAGCGGAATTGCTGCTCATCGTCGGTGATCGAGAACCAGTACTTGATCAAGATCGTGCCGGAGCGGATCAGCATGCGCTCGAACTCAGGCACCGACTGGAAGAACTCCTGGTATTGATCCTCGGTGCAGAACCCCATCACCCGTTCGACGCCGGCGCGGTTGTACCAGCTGCGGTCGAACAGCACGATCTCGCCGCCGGCCGGCAGATGCGCGACGTAGCGCTGAAAATACCATTGCGTGCGCTCGCGCTCGCTCGGCGCGGGGAGTGCTGCAACCCGGCAGATGCGAGGATTGAGACGCTGGGTGATGCGCTTGATGACGCCGCCCTTGCCGGCGGAATCGCGCCCCTCGAACAGCACGACCACCTTCTTCTTCTCGGCCTGGACCCAGTCCTGCAGCTTGACCAGTTCGCCCTGGAGACGCAGCAATTCCTTGAAGTAGACGCGGCGGTCGAGTGACGGGCCTGACGGCTCGGTTTCGTCCAGGAGTTCATCGAGCCTGGAATCGTCGAGCTCCATCTCGATCTCCTCGTCGAGATCGTCGGCCATCTCCCGGATGATGCGCTCGCGCTTGGCGGTCTCGGACGTGCGGTTGGCGTCGGTCATGGCTGCGGCTCTCGAATGTACGGTGCTGATATTCAACGACCATCCGTGGCCTTTGTTGCATCCATGTGACATCCGAGCGGCCCGGAGGGCCGTCCGCGGCGTCCTCACACCGGCAGGGCGATCGAATACTTCACTTGGCTCAGCGCAAAGCTCGACTCGATCGAGGCGATGCCGTCGAGCCGGGTCAGCTTGGTCTTCAGAAAGGTCTCGTAGGAGGCGAGGTCGGCGGCGACGACACGCAGCAGATAGTCGCGGTTGCCGGTCATCAAATAGCACTCCAGCACCTCGTCCCATTTGGAGATCGCGCGTGCGAAACGGTTGAGGTCCTCCTCCTTCTGCCGCGCCAGCTTGATCGAGATGAAGACGCTGACATGCAGTCCCAGCGCCTTCTGGTCCACGGTGGCGATGTAGCGCGAGATGACGCCGCGCTCCTCGAGAAGCTTCACCCGGCGGTGGCAGGGCGAGACGGAGAGCCCGACCTTGTCGGCGAGTGCCTGCATGGTCATGCGGCTGTCGGTCTGCAGATAGCTGAGGATCTTGCGGTCGATGGCGTCGAGCTCGGGCATTGGGATCAAACCTGCTTTTTGGGGAGTTCATTGGTAAAGTATCCCAATATCGGAAGGAATCGCGCGAAAAATTGAGAATTCTGGCGGGCCGCGCAGAGGTATGATCGCCGGATCATTCTCCGGAGCATGGCCATGCCCGTCGATTCTGCGCGCCTCACCACATTGTCCGCCCTGAGCCGCAAGGCGCTGTGGCTGTCGTCATGGACCATCCATCACGCCAATCACATTCGCCCGAACACGGATGGCTTGAAGGTCGGCGGACACCAGGCCTCATCCGCGTCGCTCGCGACCATCATGTCCGCGCTGTATTTCCACGTGCTGCGCCCGGAAGATCGTATCGCGGTGAAGCCGCATGCGAGCCCGGTGTTCCACGCCATCCAGTATCTGTTCGGCCGCCAGAGCCGCGAGAAGCTGGAGGATTTTCGCGGCTTCAAGGGCGCGCAGTCCTATCCATCGCGCACCAAGGACGTCGACGATGTCGACTTCTCGACCGGCTCGGTGGGCCTCGGCGTTGCGCAGACGCTGTTCTCGTCACTGGTGCAGGACTACGTCAAATCGCACGGCTGGATGAAGGACCGCCGCGAAGGGCGGATGATCGCACTGGTCGGCGATGCCGAGATGGACGAGGGCAACATTTTCGAAGCCCTTGCGGAAGGCTGGAAGCACGGCCTGCGCAACACCTGGTGGGTGGTCGATTACAACAGGCAGTCGCTCGACGCCGTCGTTCGCGAAGGGCTCTGGGAAAAGTTCGAGACCATGTTCCGCAATTTCGGCTGGGACGTGGTGATCGTGAAATATGGCCGCCTGATGCGCGACGCCTTTGCCGAACCTGGCGGGCAGGCGTTGAAGAGCTGGATCGACAACTGTCCGAACGCGCTCTATGCCGCGCTGTGCTTTCAAGGCGGCGGCGCGTTCCGCAAGCATCTGCATGATGAGATCGGCGACCAGGGGCCGATCACCAAGCTGATCGACAAGCGCAGCGACGAGGAGCTGCTGGCGCTGATGTCGAACCTTGGCGGCCACGACATGGCGAGCATGCTGGAGGCCTTCGAGTCCATCGACCACGATCGCCCGGTCTGCTTCATCGCCTACACCATCAAGGGCGTCGGCCTGCCGTTCCAGGGCCACAAGGACAACCACGCCGGCCTGATGACGGTCGCGCAGATGGAGAAATATCGCGAGAGCCAAGGCATCCGGCCCGGCCATGAATGGGACAAGTTCGAGGGGCTTTCGCAGGATGCGGCCGAACTGGAATCTTTCCTGGCGAGCGTGCCGTTCAACAAGGATGGCCGCCGGCTGACGGCGCCAGTGGTCGAGGTGCCAGCGCAGCTCGCGTTCAAGCCGTCGCCGCAGATGTCGACGCAGCAGGGTTTTGGCCTCGTGCTGAACGAGATTGCACGCGGCGACAGCGAGCTCGCAAAGCGCATCGTGACGACGTCGCCCGACGTCACCGTCTCGACCAATCTCGGTCCGTGGGTGAACCGCCGCGGCCTGTTTGCACGCGGCGAGAAGGCGGACTTATTCCGCAGCGAGAAAATCCCGTCCACGTTCAACTGGGACTTCTCGCCGAAGGGCCAGCATCTCGAGCTCGGCATCGCCGAGATGAACCTGTTCATCATGCTCTCGGCGCTCGGCCTGTCGCACCAGATCAACGGCGAGCGGCTGCTGCCGGTCGG
>JAEWBW010000504.1 GCA_023390955.1 Pseudomonadota bacterium | reverse complement strand
ATCCCATGCGGCTTTCCTGGCAATCCAAGCACTCGGCACAGTCCGTCGAGGCCCATCCTGCTGCGCGCGGCGAACGACGAGAGCGTGTCGCAGAGGTCGAGGCAATCCTCCGAGTAGCGATTGAAATAATTGCGGCAGATGAGACCTGGCGCTGCTAGTCCGTGCATCATCGCCCGATAACGTAAAACAGGCAGGTCGAAGCCGTGACCATTGAAGGTTACCAGCTGCGGTTGAAGCTCCTGAACTTTGCCGGCGAAAGCCGCAATGAGGTCGGCCTCCGAGCGTTCGCCGCAATGCGGCGCCCCGATCACCCTGACCGACCAGCCTTCTTGGACACGCTCAGCGATGACCGCCCCGATGCAGACGATCTGATGCAGAGGAAGTTTAGCGAAACCCTCGCCGAGTGCCGCCTCCACCTCGATATCGGAAGCGGACTCAAGGCCTTCGAGCCGCCTGAAGGCGGCCAAGTCTACAACCGTTTCGAGGTCCCATACGACAACATGCTGGGTCATGCGGCGGCTTCCAGTCGATGAACAAAGCTGGTCGAAGCGCCGGTCTCACGGAGGACCTCCAGTATGATTGCGAAGTGGCGATCAAAGGTAAGGTCGCCGGGGCCAACCTCGACCCCATTCCAGACGTCCCAAACCGTCTCGCCGTCAGCGTATAGCTCGGCGTAGCGTGCGAGCGGCTTATTCGCGTCCGACGAGCCGCTGTCGAACGCTGTCGTGCTTCGCGTGACTCCCTTGAAATACGCCGTGTCCTGGCCCTTACGCATCGCCGTCGTCACCGAATGCTTCAACAGCCAAGCAAGATGCTCATCGGCGTCAGACCCGCCGGTCACGACACGATTTTCCAGCCTCGCTGCAAGCACAGTCACCGGCACCGTGTGCTCAATGTGCACTGTCTGCCGTGCACGCGCTCCGCTGCGCTGTTCTTGAGGTAAAGCGATGAATGAGCCGGTGCGGAAAATCGTCCCGCTGCATAGCCCGCCCTGGCGCAGATCCCCCTTCGCACAGAAGCCGAGCTTGTCGTGCAGCTTGCGAATGGCCATCGATCGATCCGCGCAGGCGTTGCTGGTGACCCTCGTAAGCTGAACCGGAGGGCCTGTGTACCAGCACGCTCCCGCTCCGAAGACCTTGGACCAACGGGCGACCATCTGGCTTCGTTCGTTGGCCAGCTCGAGGCGCAAGGTTATTGCTCCAGTTTCGACGTTGATTGCGCAGCGCACTCGTCGCTGCCTGCTGGTCGCCGGCAGAGGCTTGGATACCGTGAGACAAGCCACGCGTACCACGAAGCATCGGCCCAATCCGCGAGCGGTGCGAACGCTTGCTCGATGCTTGTGGCCAGGAAGTCGGCCGAGTTGACGAGCGTTGCGGCGAATGCCTCGAACGCATCGTCGCCGAAGCCGCGGAGGCGATCGGACGTGACGTGATGGAGCTCGCGGTTGCCGCTCGGGGAGAGGTGCAGCACCCGAGCACGATCGATTCCGGAGTTAGGATCCTGCTCAATGTGCCAAGCGAGCATTTGCTGCCGCAGCAGCTGGTAAAACGGCTCATGGAAAAAATCGCCAAGCTCTAGACCGGCATCTGTGTTGATCGGACCGTTCGGATGGAAGGCAATGTCCTGATATCGCGCGACGCGCGTGCCTCGGCGATCCGTACTGAGCCGGTGACCGCGATACTCTTCGGTATATTTCCACTCTATCAAGAGAAGGTGCGTGCGGCCTTCCTCGTCGCGGAACTTGACCGCCGCGTCCGCTGCCGTCGCATTCGCTCCGCGCTGGCGGCTGCCGTCGGCGCTCGCTTCGTTGAGATAATCGACGTCCCCGATCCACTCGAATGCGACAAACCAGTCGCTCTCGCCGCGGCGTTCCACGACAAGCATCTCGGGCGCGGGAATCTTGAGGACGTGCCCAACCCAACGCGACAGCACTTCCGGTCGATGGGCCAGCGGCAGAAGAAAATTGACGCAGCACACCTGCGACGAAAGGCCGTGGTTGGCGTGTTGGTGCCACTGGATCGCGGGCTGCTCTACGAACGCGGGGACGGCGATGTCGCGGATCTCCGGTGCCAGGTTCATCGCCCTGTGCTCGGGCAGCAACCGATAGTCCGAATTGCCGTAACCGATCCGGCCGGCATGGTTGGCTCGAAAGTAGGCGGTTTGGAGATGGCGCTCGGCCGTCTTGAACGATGGCATGGAAAACCCCTTACTTGGCCCAGAGGCCACAACTGCAGCGAAGCACAAATTGAAGTGACGGCAAACGTTAGAACTTCAATCGATGGTGCCGCTTGGCGGCGGTAATGATCGCGCCATTGTCGCCGACAACAACATACGAATTGAGCGCCTTCTCGAGCCGGCGGTAACTTGGCCCGAGCGCACTCTGCGCCCGAGAGCGAGCGCGCTTGTCGAGGTAATAGATGTCGGCGCCGCGATGCCGCTTGAGCGTGCCGTAGGCCAAAAGCGCGTCGACCGCCTGAGCTGGAATTCCGCGCTGCTGACAACGGGCTTGTGCGTGACTGGTGTACATGAACAGCTCCCTTCTTGGTTCGACTACAAGTATGGCCTAGGCAGGTGACAAAAGCTGTCATGGGGGCTTGAATGTCGTTCGCAAAAGCGGTCGACCTGTTACGTTTGGCGATGATGGCGTCTGGGCGGCGCGGCGTTTGCCTCATGGACGTCGAAGCAGAATTCGGCGGTGTACGCCGCACAGCCCAGAGG
>JAEWBW010000453.1 GCA_023390955.1 Pseudomonadota bacterium | reverse complement strand
TGCCGGTTGCCATAAACATTGGCGCTGCTTGGAAGCAGAACTGAAGTCGGCGTCGCGCCGCCGTCGACCAGCGCCTGCAGAAGGTTGCGAGTGCCGATCAAGTTCGAATCGTAGATTTCGCGAGCGTTCGAGTGCGCGACGAAGGCAATGCCCGCTAGGTGAACCACCAAGGTAGGATCGACCCGCTCGACGATCTCGGTCAGTGCTCGGAGGTCCGTAAGGTCTGCGTCGTGACGGCAGACACCATCAAGGTCTACCGGGTCCGGCACGTTGGGCCGGAAAAGGCCATGGACTTCGAAACCGTCCGCTTGAAGACGCGGGACCAGGCACCTGGCGGTGAACCCCTGAACGCCGGTAACGAATACGCGCTTCATCGCCGCGTACGACTATCAGCCTAGAAGGAAAAACCCGAGGCATTCCGACGAAGATCGGCTTCGACCATCATCGCACAAAGCTCCTCAAGAGTAGTCTTCGGCTCCCAGCCGAGCTTCTCCTTCGCCTTCGCCGGGTTGCCGATCAGAAGCTCAACTTCAGCGGGGCGATGGAAGCGCGAATTGATACGCATCACCGTCTTGCCGCTGGCGTCCACCGCAACCTCGCCCTGACCCTGGCCGCGGAACTCGATGTCGATCTCTGCCGCCTTAAACGCCATTTCGACGAAGTCGCGGACGGTCTCGGTCCGGTTGGTCGCAAGCACATACGTGTCGGGTTCGTCGGCGTTGATCATCCGCCACATGCCCTCGACATATTCTCTTGCGAAACCCCAGTCCCGCTTGGCGTCGAGATTGCCGAGCTCGAGGCAATCGAGCTGCCCGAGCCGAATCTTCGCGACAGCGTCCGTGATCTTGCGAGTGACGAACTCGCGTCCACGCAGCGGGCTCTCGTGATTGAAGAGGATTCCGCTGCAACCGAAGATGTCGTAGCTCTCGCGGTAATTCACAGTGATCCAGTGCGCGTACAGCTTGGCCACGCCGTACGGGCTACGAGGATAGAAAACCGTCTCTTCGTCCTGCGGGACGGCCTGAACCTTGCCGAACATCTCCGACGTACTTGCCTGATAGAAGCGAGCTTTCGGATTCACGCAGCGGATCGCCTCAAGCAGGTTGAGCGGGCCGATGCCGGTAATCTCTGCGGTCGTAACCGGCTGGTCGAAGGAGACACCGACGAAGCTTTGCGCGGCGAGGTTGTAGATTTCTTCGGCGCCGGACTTTTCAATGAGGCGGATCGATGCGGAAAGGTCCGTCAGGTCGTGTTCGACCAAATGAAGATTCGGATTATCCTGAATGCCCAGCTCGTTAATTCGCCAGAAATTCACAGAGCTCGTGCGGCGATACGTTCCGTAAACTTCATACCCCTTCGACAGGAGAAGTTCGGCCAGATACGCGCCGTCTTGTCCGGTAACACCAGTGATAACCGCCGTTTTCATCGATTCCAGGCTTTTTCTTCTTGAGCGATGGGTTGAGAACCGAGGTGTTACTCGCCGAGTTCAAGCACACCAGAAATCAGTTCAAATGCGCCGGTTGGGCAGCGGCCGCCAGGAGCGAATAGGCAGATACAAGGCTGGGGTCAAATGACCTCGCGTCAATCGCTGTGGCCGTCATCGAGACCCGTCGATGGCACGCGCGGGCACGCCCAAGGCCGTTGTGTTCGAGGGGACGTTACGGACCACAACGCTCCCAGCGCCAATGACGGCATCCTCACCGATCACGATACCGGGAATCACGCTGGTACCCGCTCCCACGAAGCTGCGTTCGCCGACGGTCACGCATCCCGCCAGCGCGGATCCGGGAGCGACATGAGCGGCGCGACCAATCCTGCAATCGTGGTCGACGGAGGCATTGGTGTTGATGATCGCAAAATCCTCGACGACAGATTCAGCGTTGATCACCGCGCCGGCGAAGATCGCCACCCCGACGCCGATCCGCGCTGAAGGAGAAACGGCTGCGAACGGCCCCACAGCGTTCGGCAGATCAAATCCGATCTGGCGCAATTCGTGACCCTTGCGCTCACGAAGTGCATTGCCTCCCAACGCTGGGAACGCAAATCGCACGCCGGCAGCATAGATCTCGGGCAGGAGGTCATCGGCTCCCAAAAGCTTTGCTCCAGCAACCGCGTCGATGCCGCTGTCGAAGTCCGTGCACCCAACAACCCGCCAACCCGAGAAACGCAGCGCCTCGATGGCGACCTTGGCGTGCCCTCCCCCGCCAACGACGACGACTGCGCGCTCAAGGTCCGTGCCGATGTACTTCGAGATATCCGTCATAAGGCGACCGGTTAGCCGCGGGTCCGGGCGAATTGAAGAGCGGCATCGGCATAAGCGTCTGCAACCTTTTGCCAGTCGTTCTCCTGAAATCTTACGTAGATTTCCCGCTGTTGCGCGAGAACGACGTCGCGTCGCGACAAGACGTCGGCGATCAGTCCGGCAAGGGCACCGGCATCGTTTGGGTCGAACGAGAACGACAGCAAACCGGGCTCTCTTCCTGCGATCTCCCGTAGGTGCGGGCCTGAAGCCATGATGCAGGGCGTGCCCACGCTCACAGCTTCGAAGAAAGGAAACGGCGCATGGCCACCTTCGAAGATCGACGGATGAACTGCGAGGGCCGCGCAATGAAGGAAGGCGGCATGAGCCTCACGCGGTAGGCCGGGCATCGAAATGACGTCAAACTGAGAAAGCGTCTCTTCGATTAGTGTCGGCAACGCCGCCCAAGGCTCACCCACATGCAGCGGCGCCGTCGTAAGCAGTTTGAAGGCTTGCCGCTGCTCGCGATTCAGAATCTGAACCGCTCGAGCGGCGAGCTGGATGTTCTTGGTAACCCGGTCTTGAGTGGAAACGCCCAGGTAGCGCACCTCCTCAAAGGGAAAGTCCCGAAGATAATCCCACCCTCGTGATCTGGCGACGCTTCGCAACAGGTCGCCTGCCTCTTTCAAGCTCGATGCACTACACGATCGTTGCTGCAGGCTCGGCAGAAATCGTGAAAGATCGGGCGCCGAATGGGGAACGACAGAGATCCTTTCCCTCGGAAATCCGAAGATGCTCGAAAGGTGCTTGTCGGCTACGTGGTCCGAAAAGGTGATTGCGCCAGCTGAGACGGCCAAAAGCTCGCGAACTCTCGCGTCCCACTTCAGGTGAGCGCCATC
The DNA here is from genome assembly GCA_023390955.1 of Pseudomonadota bacterium. GTDB lineage: Bacteria > Pseudomonadota > Alphaproteobacteria > Rhizobiales > Xanthobacteraceae > Bradyrhizobium. Next base: position 1,029 of record JAEWBW010000453.1, on the reverse strand, counting down.
ATCGCCCCAGAAGCGGTCGCCGAACTCGTGGAAAACCTTCGGGATTGCATCCGCGAAGATTACCGTCACCGGCGCGTGGAGCAGCTTGGCCGACGAAAAGTATGGGAACAGCGATAGCCATGCGTCCACGGGAACGGCGTCGTTCGCAAATGTGGCCAGTTGCCTGAACGAGGATCCGTTTTCGCCAGGCGAGTGGATCGTGAAATCCCGCCCGTTGACCGCGTCGAGGGTAGAAAGATCCTCTTCGGCCTCCACTCGGATGCTTTCGGGGACGACGATGCGGAGCACGAATCTGCCGGACCTGGCGATTCCTTCGATCAGGAACCCCAGGAGGCGCGTCATGCCTTCGTTCGTCCAACGCGCGTTGTCAGGCCATTCGGCCCAGACACCAATGGCTCTGCGACCTTGTTCCAATGTCATGCCGCTGCTGCTGGACCGAGCGCCGCCTCGGCATAGGCCGTCGCTACGTCGGCCCACGTGTAGCGGTTCAGGCGTTCATAGATGGCGCTTTGAGCGGTCACGTACTCGGCGCGATGACGGCTGACATCGCTGATGAGCCCAGCGAGCGCTCGATCGTCGTACGGATCGAAAACGAAGGGCTCCAAGTCCGGAACCTGTTCAAGAAGCTCGTCCATGTGCGGGCCGCGCGCGACAAGGCTCGGCGTGCCGACGCTAAGAGCCTCGTAAAAAGGAAGCGCTCCGATAATGCCTTCGAAGAAGCTGCTGTGCACCACCACCGTAGCTGCGTGGAACAGTGCCGCATGAACTTGCCGCGGCAGGTCGGGTAGCGAGACGACATCGCGATAGAGCTGGTTTTGTGCAACGACGGGTGGGAGCCGGGTCCAGCTCGCGTCATCGAGGAAGCGGGCCGTCAGAAAGGCCTTGAAGCTGCGCCGTTCGTCCCGGACCAGCCGCCGAATTGCGTCGGCGGTCAGACCCAGGTTCTTGGTCGGGCGGTCCTGAGTAGCGGCCGCGACGAACTCGATTTCCTCGAACGGAAAGCGGCGAAGATAGTCAATGCCCGCAGCG
>JAEWBW010000428.1 GCA_023390955.1 Pseudomonadota bacterium | reverse complement strand
CTCCAGGCACTCGGCCATGCGCTGCTCTACGATCAGCACGGTCATGCCGGCATCGCGGATGCGTTTGACTGCCTGGAAAATCTCGTCGACCAGCTTCGGCATGATGCCCTGCGATGGCTCGTCCAACATCAACAGACGCGGACGCGTCATCAGCGCCCGGCCGATCGCGAGCATCTGCTGCTCGCCGCCGGACAGTGTCTCGGCGCGCTGCTCGAGCCGTTCGGACAGGCGCGGAAACAGCGTGAAGACGAGATCGAGCGGCTCCTCGCGGTTGGCTTCGCCGCGGTAGAGATAGCTGCCGAGGCGGAGATTGTCGCGCACCGACAGCCGCGGAAACAGGCGGCGGTTTTCGGGCACATAGGCGATGCCGGTCGCCGTGATGTGGTACTGCGCCATGCCGTCGAGACGCTTGCCGTCGAAGGTGACGCTGCCGGAGCGCGGACGCTCGGCGCCCGCAATCGACTTCAACAGGGTCGACTTGCCCGCGCCGTTTGCACCGGCGACGCAGACAATCTCGCCCTTGGCGACCTCAATGCTGACCGCGGAGATCGCGACCAGCCCCTGATAGGCGGTCGTGACTTCACGCACCGACAGCATGACGATCTCCCAGATATGCCTTGATCACCTTGGGATCGCGGACGACCTCGGTAGGCTTGCCCTCGACCAGCACCTTGCCGAGATCGAGCACGATTGCGCGGTCGACCAGCGGCATCACGATCTCCATGACATGCTCGACCATCAGCACGGTGACGCCGGTCTCGCGGACCTTGCGCACCAGCGCAACGCCGCTCTGTGCCTCCGTCGGCGTCAGGCCGGTGAGGACCTCATCGAGCAGCAGCAGCTTGGGCTCCGTCGCGAGTGCGCGTGCAACTTCGAGACGGCGCTTCTCGGCTGGTACGAGATCACTTGCCAGCACGTCGGCCCGCGCGGCGAGCCCGGTGAATTCGAGCACCTCATGCGCCTTGCGGCGGGCCTCGCGCATCACCGTGGTCCGCACCAGCGCGCCGACGATGACGTTGTCGATGACAGTCATGGTCTCGAAGCTTTTGACGACCTGGAAGGTGCGACCGACGCCCATCTGGCAGCGCTCGGCCGCGCGCATGGCGGTGACGTCCTTGCCGTCGAACAGGATCGTGCCCTGCGTCGGCGGCAACACGCCGGCGATCAGATTGAACAGGGTCGACTTGCCGGCGCCATTCGGGCCGATCAGACCGACGATCTCGCCGCGGCCGACCGAGATCGAAACATCGGAGTTGGCGACGAGGCCGCCGAAGCGTTGCCAGACGCCACGGGTTTCCAGGAGCGGCGTCATCGTGCGGCTCCCTTCTTCTTCGCGCTTGGGAACAGGCTCAACAGCCCCCGCGGCAAGGCCAGCGAGATCAGGACGATCAGCGTGCCATAGACAATGAGGTCGACGCCCCGCCCCGAACCGCCAAACTTGAAGCGCGTTAGCTCGGTCAACGGAATCAGGATGGCGGCGCCGAGCACCGGCCCCCATAGGGTGCCGATACCGCCGAGCACGGCGGGCAGCGCCATCAGCAGCGAGAACTGGAAGCCCATGACGCTTTCCGGATCGATGTAGGAGACGAACTGGGCATAGAAGCTGCCGCCCACCGCCACCAGGAAAGCGGAAACCGCGGCTGCGCCCATCTTGGAGTTGAACACGACGACGCCGAGGCTCTCGGCCGCCTCAGGATTGTCCTTCACCGCGCGCCACCAAAAGCCCCATTTGGAATCTTCCAGCCACCAAGTGACGAACCAAGCGAGACAGCAGAGCGCCAATGCGAAGTAGAAGTACGGCAGCTTGGTGCGCAAAAACTGAAATTTCAGCCAGCTGTCGCCGCGGATCGGAATGGTGATGCCCATCGCGGCGCCCGCCCATTCCCAATTGTGGAACAGCAGCAGCCCAATTTCCGCGATGACGATCGTGGCGATCACGAAGTAGTGGCCACGCAGGCGGAAGAAAGGATAGCCCAGCGCCATCGCGATCAGTGCCGACACCACGCCGCCCGCGAGCATGCCGAACCACGGCAGCACGCCGAACTTCATGAACAGCAGCTCGGTGGTATAGGCGCCGAGGCCGAAATAGAGCGCGTGCCCGAGTGATATCTGCCCGCAATAGCCGGACAGGATGTTCCAGCTCTGCGACAGCCCCGCATACATCAGCGTCAGGATCAGGATGTTCTGGACGACAACGTCCTTCACGAACAGGGGCGTGAGCGCGGCAATCGTGGCCAGCAGCGCGGCGATGATGAGGTCGCGGCGGCGCCGCGCGGCAAATTCCTTGTCCATCACATCGATCCGAACAGGCCGCGTGGCCGGACGAAGACCACGAGCAGGTAGACTGCGTAAATGCCAACCGATTTCAGCGAGGGCGGCAGCACCAGCGCGGTGGTGGCTTCGACGAGGCCGACGACGATGCCGCCTGCAAAGGCGCCGAACACGCTGCCGAAGCCGCCGAGCGCCACCGTGACATAGGCGATCAGCGCGAAGGACGCGCCGACGTCGGGATAGATGTAGAAGAAGCTCGCCATGATCGCGCCGGCAAGACCAACCAGCGCCGCGCCAAGGCCCCAGCCGAGTGCGAACACGCGGTTCTTGTCGATGCCGACCAGCGCCACCGCACCGGGATCTTCGCGGGTGGCTTCCAGCGCGCGACCGAAATCGGTGCGGTTGATGAAGAGATAGAGCCCGGCAAAGGCCAGGATGGAGACCAACGCGCCAACCAGCTGCGGCTCCGGCAGGAAGATGCCGCCAATCGACACCGTCTTGCCGCCGAGCCATGACTGCGGAATGCTGCGATAGTCCGGCGTGAAGAAATACTGAGCGAGGCCCCGCATCACGATGGCAAGGCCGAACGTGGAGAAAATCTGCACCATGCCGGCATTGGCTTTTGCCCGCATCGCGAAGCGCACAATCAGCAAATAGACCACCGCGCCGAACACGAACAATGCGGCGGCGACGAGCGGTGCCGACAGCAAGGGGTCGATCGCAAAGAATGCGAACAGGAAGAAGGTCGCATACATCGCGATCATGAGGAACTCGCCATGGGCGAAGTTCACGACGTCCATGAGGCCGAAGATCAGCGCGAGGCCGACGGCGATCAGCCCGTAGAGCAGCCCCATGAGGAGCCCGCTCGCGAGACTTTGGATAATGGCTTCAGCTGTTAGCACTGGTCCCCCAAACTTCGTCCTCATCCCGAGGAGCGCGCATATGCGCGCGTCTCGAGGGATTGCCACGCCCTCGTCCTTCGAGACGCGGGCTGCGCCCGCTCCTCAGGATGAGGGCGGGAGCTCTGTCGGAGCTCCCGCTTGCCGAAACGTTTACTTCATCGGCCAGACTGCTTCCGCGATCGCGGCCTGCGGTGGGAAGATGGTGACGAACTTGCCGCCGACATATTGCAGCAGCACCGGGTCGGCGTCGTTGTTCTGGCCGTTCTCGTCGAACTTGATGCGCTTCCAGGGCATGATGGTCTTGTCGCCGGGGATATCGGTCGCGACCAGCGCCTCGCGGATCTTCTCGCCTTCGGTGGACTTGGCGCGGCTGATGGCGTCAGCGAGAACGATCAGGCCCATGAACTGGCGCGAAGTGAGATCGTTGAGGTCCTTGCCTGACTTCGCCTTGAACATGTCGTTGACCTTGCCGACCATCGGACGCTTCTGCGCGAGGTCGAGCGAGAAGGTGCCGCGCGAGATCACGCCCTCGAGCTTGTCGCCGACGGCGTCATAGAGAGCTTTCTCGGAGAAGCCAGCGTCCTGCGCGACGATGGCGTTGGGCTTGTAGCCGAGCTCGGCCATGGTTTTGACCAGCAGGATGCCGTCGGTGGTGTAGCTCGACGGCATCAGCACGTCGGCGTTGGCGCTCTTGAGCTGCTGCACTTCGGCCGAAAGCGAGGGCGAGTTGGCGCGGTACTTAATGTCGGTGAGGATCTTGTAGCCACGCTCGCCGGCGATCTTGGTCTGCGCCTTGCCCGAGTCGGTGCCGAAAATGGTGTCCTCGTGGAACAGCGACAGCGTGTCGATCTTGGTGCCCTTCTTCTTCAAGGCATCGAAGAAGTCGAACATCGCGGCCGAGTACATCTCGTCATGCGGAGCGGCGCGGAAATAGAACTTGAGGCCGTTGCGATGCAGGCTCGGCGAGGAGTTGTCGGCCGACAGGAACGGAACCTGGTAGCGCTCGCAGATCTGGCTGACGGTCACCGCGACCGCGCTCTGATAGGTGCCGATGACGGCCGAGACCTTCTCCTGCGTGATCAGACGCTCGGCTTCGGCGCGGCCCTTCTGCGGATCGGCCTGGTGGTCGGCGAAGACGAGACGAACCTTTGCGCCACCGAGGCCCGGCAGGCCTTCGCCCTTGCCCAGCGGCAGGTCGAAATCGGTGTCCTTGTTGATGACCTCGAGCGCGGTCTCATAGGCTTTCTGCGCGTCGACGCCCTGCTGCGCGCTGGGACCGGAAAACGGATAGATCACGCCGATGACGACCTCGGAGGTCTGTGCACGCGCGGCCATCGGCATCAAGGCGGCAGTTGCGGTAGCTCCAAGCAAGACATCGCGGCGCGTGATCGTCATGACAAATCTTCCTCTGTTACTGATTTTCGTTTGATCGATGGAGCGAATGAAGAGTGCGGTAAAGCCCGAAGAAGCGGCAAACGCTGCCCACTAAATCACGGCAAGGTTCCTGTTCTTGAGATCGGTCACCAGCATCAGGCCCGGCGAATGCGTGATCGCGAACGGCAGTTTCGCCGCGTTGATCACCGATTGCGGCGTGACTCCGCAGGCCCAGAACACCGGAATTTCGTCGTCAGCAATGCGCACGGGATCGCCATAGTCGGGCTTCGCAATGTCCTTGATACCGATCAGATGCGGATGGCCGAGATGCACCGGCGCGCCGTGCACGGCGGGATAGCGTGACGTAATCTGCACCGCGCGGATCGCATCGGCCGGCTTGAACGGCCGCATCGACACCGTCATCGGACCTGCGAACGGGCCCGACGCCGCGCAGGCAATGTTGGTGCGATACATCGGCACCCGCACGTTCTG
>JAEWBW010000409.1 GCA_023390955.1 Pseudomonadota bacterium | reverse complement strand
GACGAAGACGTCCTCACGGAATGGCATCTGGAGACGGACGATGCACGAACGCGCGTGCTTCGCCACGAACCACGCATGGGATGCGGTGATTTCGGCGCAGTTCGGGATGCCGCGGTCGCCGGCCTCGGCATCGCGCTTCTGCCCGATCACCTCTGCCGCGAAGCGCTCGATCAAGGCAGACTCGTGCATGTGCTCCCGGAGTGGCGCGGTCACCGCGGCATGGTGCATCTCGTCTTCACGACGCGCAGAGGGCTTCCTCGAGCCGTTCGCGCGCTGATCGATCATCTCGCGGCTGGATTCTCCAAGACGTTGGTCTAGTGGGACCGATCAAACTCAATCGGCGACTTCCGCTTCGCGGACGTCGGCTTGCCCCTGGCCGCCGCCGGAGCGTCGAGCCGCCCGGTACCGGCCAGGCGACAGGCCGTGATGCCGATGGAATAGTTTTGAGAACGCTGCCGCGGTCTCGTAACCGACCCGGTTGGCAATCCGTGCGATGGACTCATCGCTGGTCTCAAGCAGGAACGCTGCTTCCAGCATGCGACGTTCGATCACATAACGTTGCATGGGCTGGCCGACGAGTTTTGTAAAACGCGCCGAGAACACCGAGCGGCCGAGTCCGACGCGCTGGCCGAGATCGCTCAGCGCCCAGGGCTGCTCCGGGTTTTCGTGAATGAGCTTGAGCGCCGGTCCGATATGCGGGTCGGATATGGCCCCGAGCCAACCGCCTTGTCCGGGACTGAGAGACGCGATCCAGCTCCGGAGCACCTCGACAAAAAGCACTTCCGTCAATCGTGACAGCGCGGCGCCTTGGCCAGGGCGCTCGATCGCGGATTCGCTGACCATGCGACGCAGAATCGCTTCGAGCCAACCCGCGTCCGCCGTCGGCTTCAGCAGCAGCACCGGCGGAAGCAGCTCCAGCACGCTGCCGAACAGCGGCCGTGACACCGTGAAATTGCCGCAGATCATGGTCGAGAGCGACTTTGCACGACCGCCATGACTGATAACGCCGAGACGCGGCGACGATCGATCGATGTCGATGATCCGCAACGGCTTGGCGCGGCGATCCGAATAAAACACATGGGGCTCGCCGCGCGTGATGACGACGAAGTCGCCCTCGGTCATCTGGATTTCCTGTCCCTCACCGACCACGAGCGTGGCGGTCCCCTGACTGAGATAGTGAAACAGGGCGTAGGGGCGCTGTGGCAACTCGAGATGCCAGGGATGACCGAGCTCGAAGTGAAAGAGCAGCGTTCCTCCGAGACGAACGCGATCGAGCACCTGGGCGAGGATGTCCATGCCGTCGAACCTAGACCGGCGGACGATCGGACACAACATCCGGACGATTGATCTCTACTGTCCGGAATGTGCGCCGCCTACCTCCTGTCGCGGCGGGCCGACGTCACGTGCGGCAACCATTCGTCAACGGCGGATGGAAGAACCGCGACTTTCTGGAAACGCCTGTCCATTCCCCCCGGACCGTGTTCGTCCGACATACCAACAGGACCATTCAATGCGAAATATTCTCCTCTCAGCCGCCGCCGCACTCCTTGCCGGAACGACATTGGTCGGCTCCGTCCACGCCGCCGAACTGCCAAAGGGCGCGGCCCACAACATCGTGCTCGTGCACGGCGCCTTCGTCAACCAGACGAGCTGGCAGCCCGTTGCCGATATCCTCACGAAGAAGGGCTACAACGTCACGCTGGTGGAAAATCCGCTCACGTCGCTCGCGGCCGATGTCGATGCCACCAAGCAGGCGCTCGCGAAGCAGGACGGCAGGACCGTCCTGGTCGGCCATTCCTGGGGCGGCGTGGTGATCACGCAAGCCGGCAACGATCCCAAGGTTTCGGCGCTGGTCTATGTGTCCGCCTTCGCGCCTGATGTCGGTGAATCCCTGGCGTCGCTGGCAAAGGCCGGCCCGCCGACCGAAGGCGGCAACGCGATCCATCCCGACGCGAAGGGCAATCTGTACATCGATCCCAAGGTGTTTCCGTCAGCCGTCGCGGCCGACCTTCCTCCGGAAATCGGTGAGCACCTCGCCAATTCGCAGCTGCCGCTGAATCACGTTGCGTTCGAGGCCCCCGTCACGATTGCGGCCTGGCATGACAAGCCGACATTCTATGTCATCAGCACGAAGGACAAGGTCCTCGCGCCCGAGGCCCAGAAGTCGTTCGCCGCGAGGATCAAGGCGCAGACCACGGAAGTCGCCGGCAGCCATGCCTCGCTCGTCGTCCATGCCAAGCAAGTCGCCGAGGCCATCGAAAAGGCAACGCTCGCGAAGTGACCGTAGCGCTCCCGGTGCTTTCGCGCCGGGAGCGTGTGCACTCACCCGGCCTGGTACAGCCGGAATTACAGATCTTGGTACTGTTTTTTGATCCAGCACGACGCACCTCCTCGGTCACATCAGGAGAAACGACCGAGGAGATAGTTCCCATGAAAGCGATCGTTGTGACGGATCAGGCCGCAGGAACGGCCGGGATGAAGCTGGTGGATCGGCCCATGCCGCAGCCGGCCATAAATGATGTCGTGGTTCAGGTTCATGCGTCGGGGTTCATCCCGACCGAATTGACCTGGCCCTCGACCTGGACCGATCGTCTCGATCGTGACCGAACACCGACGATCCCCGGGCACGATGTCGCCGGAGTGGTCACCGCTCTCGGATACGGCACGACGGGCCTGTCGGTGGGACAGCGCGTGTTCGGTCTCGCAGACTGGTATCGCGACGGCGCGTTGGCCGAATTTTTGGCGATCGAGGCACGCAACCTCGCGCCGCTGCCGGGAGATGTCGACTTCACGGTCGGCGCGAGCCTGCCGATCTCCGGCCTGACCGCCTGGCAAGGGCTGTTCCAGCACGGCCGCCTTCGGGCTGGACAGAGGGTGGTAGCGCACGGCGCGGCCGGCGCGGTCGGATCAATGGTGACGCAACTCGCAAGCGAGGCCGGTGCTTATGTCATCGGCACCGGCCGCGGGGCCCCCCCCCGGGCGGGCGGCGC
>JAEWBW010000252.1 GCA_023390955.1 Pseudomonadota bacterium | reverse complement strand
ATGAACCAGCATGCTGACGTCAAGAAATTCTCCCACGTCAAACCCGGCGACACCGACTACACGGGCGGGGGACTGCGCGAGTTCTTCCTCTATCGCGACCTCGGCATCGCCGATGCCACCGGCGGCCAGGTGATCTGCCATCTCGTCAAGGCCAACCCCGACTGTCCGCCCGTGGACGGCACCGGCTGGCACCGCCACGACTGCGAATTCCAGATCGTGATCATGATGAAGGGCTGGGCCCGCTTCATGTACGAGGACAAGCCGACGCTGGTGCAGGCCGGCGATGTCGTGCACCAGCGCCCGGGCATCACGCACTACCTCTACGATTACTCGCCCGACATGGAATACATGGAGATCGTCAGCCCGGCCGATTTCAAGACCGTCGATATGCCGCCGGCGACGCCGAGCGTCCCGCCGGTCACGCCCTGGTCTTAAGAACTGGTCGCGTAGCGAGCATTAACCTTTGAGATCGGTTCGCCGCTTGAGCCGCCCGCGCCATCCCTTGATCTGGTACGCGCGGGCGGGAGAGAGCCGACATCTAGCCGTGAACATCGGCGTACAGAGTGATCCGGCTGATTCGGACGCGGTTCGTTCAATGCGCGTTCCGAAAGTTAAGAACAGCCGAAGCTCCGTTGCATTTTGAAACAGGTCAGGCCGGCTTACGAGAGCCCGGTCTGTTTGACGCGCGGCAGGCGCCAGCCGATCACGGTCGCTTCGACCGCAATGCCGGCCTGGTCATTCTGCCAGCGCCCGCCGACATAACGGCAGGCAAATGGAAGCTGGTATGTCCCGCTATGGTCCTCGCAAAGTACCTCGACCGACATGCCCGGCGGTGGTTCTCCCTCGCCGTTGAATTCGGCCAGACGTCGTTCACGTGTTGCCATCCGAAATAATCTCCCCTTCAAAAAGGACACGAAACGAGCGCCCCACGCGTCGTGTCCGGATCAACATCCCCCTCGTCGGGGAACCCGAGGAGCACATCGCGAGAATGCGGTGCGAGTATGGTAGCCTCGCTGCGGGGCACACGATCCGCGCAATTTGCCGTGATCGGGAAACCAGCGAGAGGAACCCTGATGCCGGGTCGTAATGCCACGATTTGTTTCGCGATTTTTCTGCTTAGCGCTTTGCCTGCGGGACAAGGCCGTGCCCAGGATGTTCCAGGCATCGAGATCTGCACCGTCGAAAAAACCTGGGAGCGGCGAACCAGTTGCCTGCAGAGCAATGTCGATTTCCTGCAGAAGACGATCACCAAGCTCGGCATCGATCATCAGCAGAAGATCGATGCGGCCAATCGCCAGATCGAAGCGTTGAAGGCGACGACGGCCGGCTTGCAGAAAACGATGATCGATCTCATCGCCGCGCAGACCAAGACCGCCGATGATCTGAAGAAGAAGCAGGATGCTCCGGCGAAGGATGCAAAATGAACAAGCGCGCCGGCTTGGTCGTCATGTGACGCGATAGCGCTCCATCACGGCCCGATCTGGCTCGTAGCCAAGCCCAACGCCGATCGGCACGGCGACATGGCCGGTCGCGTCGGCATCGGCCCGGCCGCCCCAGAGACACGCTTCTCGCTTCAAATAGAACAACTCGACGAGTCCGTCGTCCCGCGTTGCCAGCAGATGCAATGTCGCGAGCAGGCCCGGACCGAAATAGGGGGAATGCGGAACGATCTTGACGCCGCGTTCATCAGCGAGCGCCGCGACCTTCAGGAATTCCGTGATGCCGCCAACCTTGATCACCGACGGCTGGGCGTGGCTCACCGCGCCCGCATCCATCATCTGGCGGAATTGATATTCCGTGCAGGCATTCTCACCGGCGGCGACGCCGAGCCCGCCTTTGCTGCGGACGTCGGCGAGCGCGTCAAAATCCTCCGGCGGCCACACCGGCTCCTCCAGGAACATTGGCTGCGCGTCCTGGCATGCCCGCGCAAATGCGATTGCCTGCCCGGAGGTGAGCGGGCAGTTCATGTCGACCATCAGCGGAATGCCAGGGCCGATCGCCGCGCGGGCGGCAAAGACAGCGGGCGCCGTGGTTTCGTGCAGCTTGATGGCGCCGTAACCGAGGGCGCGCGCCTTTCGGCATTCGGCGGAAATGTGCTCGGGCGATCCGATCCGAAGCAGGCTCGCATAGGCAGGAATGGACGAGCGCCTGGTCTCTCCCAGCAGGCGATGCACCGGCACGCCCTCGATCTTGGCGGCAAGGTCCCATAGCGCGATGTCGAGCCCCGAGATCGCGAACATCGTGATGCCGTAGCGGCCGAACAGATGCAAATTGCGCTGGACCTGCTCCATGACCGCGGGAATGCCGGCGGCATCGGGAACCTTGAGGCCGCGGGCTTGCGGCGCGATCATCTCCTCGACGGCGCTGCGTGTGGTGCGGGGGCAGACATAGGCGAAAGCATCGCCCCAGCCGGTCAGACCGGAATCGGTCGTGACCTCGACGAGCACCATGTCGAGCGCAGAGATTGCGGACGCACCCTGGCGGAAGCTCGCAACGCCTGCGTCATAGGGGATGCGGATATGATGTGCGCGCACATCGACGATTTCCATGACGCGGTTCCTCCATGCTTTCTTGTGAGCGGTTGAGGGGAGGCCAGAGGGGAAGCCAAGTGTAGACGTGAATGCGGGGTTGTCGCCAGTGGCTGTTCCGGCATTATCCTCGTGCCGGCCGCAATCCCGATCAAGCGCGCCTTGCGGGCTTCGTGCACCATCGTCTGGCTTCGAGAGTCGTAGTCATGAACCCAGCCAACAAGGCGCTCTGGTATATCGAAAGCCATCTCGCCGAGCCGCTCGCGCTCGACGAGGTCGCGGAGATCGGCGGCGTGTCGCGCGTCCCCATGGTGCGCGCGTTCGCGGCCGCCACCGGCTTTCCTGTGATGCGCTATGTGCGCGCGCGACGGTTGACGGAAGCCGCACGCGCACTGGCGCGCGGCGCGCCGGACATTTTGTCGCTGGCGCTGGAGGCGGACTATGGCTCCCACGAAGCCTTCACCCGCGCGTTTCGCGACCATTTCGGCATGACGCCGGAAGCGGTCAGGGCGGCAACGTGCCTCGACAAGCTCAAGCTTCAGGAGGCGATCCTCATGGACTCCACGATGTCTGACACACTTGCACCCCCGCGTTTCGAGACCACAAAAGCCTTCCTCGTCGCCGGCGTCGGCGAGCGCATCTCCTGCGACAATGGCGCCATGATCCCCGGGCTCTGGCAGCGCTTCCACCGCGAGGTCGCCGACATCCCCGCACGTGCGGACAAGGCCGCGACGCCGGTCGCCTATGGCGTCTGCTGCAATGGCGATGACGCCGGCAATTTCGACTACATCGCCGGCATCGAGGTGACGGATTTCTCCGATTTGCCGCGCGGCTTCTCCCGCATCCGCATTCCCGAGCAACGCTATGCGGTGTTCAGCCACACCGAGCACATCGCCTCGATCCGCCGCACCGTCAATGCGATCTGGAATCACTGGTTGCCGGCCTCCGGACTGAAAGCGGCGGATGCGCCGAATTTCGAGCGCTATGATGCGCGGTTTGATCCCGTCACAGGGAATGGCGGACTGGAAATCTGGATACCTGTAAGAGAATAGTGCGCAAAGCAGCATTGCGTCCGCTTGCTTGGCAAGCGGACGCGGCTTTGCCATAACCGCATGTAAATCTTGCATGCGGGGCCGACGACGGACATCCGGGCAAGTCATAACAACCCGCCGGGAGGTCCATCATGTCCAACGTCCGCGTTCTCGCCACCGACCTCGAATTTCCCGAAGGGCCCGTGGTGATGCCGGACGGTTCTGTCGTCCTGGTGGAAATCCGCGGCCAGCGTCTGACCCGAATCCATCCCGACGGTCGCAAGGAGATCGTCGCGAAGGTGCCGGGCGGCCCCAATGGCGCGGCGCTCGGACCCGACGGCAAAATTTACATCTGCAACAATGGCGGCTTCTCCTGGATTCCGACCCGCAACATGATCATGCCGGGCCCGCAGCCCGACGATTATCTCGGCGGCTCGATCCAGCGCATCGACCTGCAATCCGGCAAGGTCGAGACCGTCGTGACCAAATGCGGCGAGCATGATTTGCGCGGGCCGAACGACCTCGTCTTCGACAAGCACGGCGGCCTCTGGTTCTCCGATCTCGGCAAGCGCCGTCACCGCGAGATGGACGTCGGCGGCATGTACTATCTCAAGCCCGGCATGAAGGAGATCGTCGAAGTCGTGCACGGCATTCTGCCGGCCAACGGCATCGGCCTGTCGCCGGACGAGAACACCGTCTATATCGCGGAGACGCCGACGGGGCGGCTCTGGGCATATGAGCTCTCCGAGCCCGGCACGCTCAAGCCGCGCGACGTGATCTATCGCGGCGAGCGGGGCAAGCCGATCTGCGGCCTCGGCGGCTACCAGATGTTCGACTCGCTCGCGGTCGAAGCCAACGGCAATGTCTGCGTCGCCACGCTGGTCTCCGGCTGCATCTCGGTGATCGCACCGGACGGCACCCTCGTCGAGCAGGTCCCGACTGGCGACCGCGTCACCACCAACATCGCCTTCGGTGGCCCAGACTTGAAGACCGCCTATATCACGCTGTCGGGCAAGGGCGAGCTGGTGGCAATGGACTGGCCGCGCGGCGGATTGCCTCTCAATTTCCTAAACAAATAAACGGTGCTAGTTACCGTCATTGCGAGGAGCGAAGCGACGAAGCAATCCAGGTTGCCTCCGCGGTAAGATTCTGGATTGCTTCGCTTCGCTCGCAATGACGTAAGGAGAGATTTCAATGCCCTGGCCCGATCCCGTCACCCTGCGTGGACAGCACGCCCGTCTCGAGCCGCTGTCGCAGCAGCATCGCGAGGGGCTGGTGGAGGCCGTGAAGGACGGCGATCTCCACACCATCTGGTACACCGCGATCCCGACGCCGGACGGCGTTGCCAAGGAGATCGACCGCCGCCTCGGCCTGCGGGCATCGGGCTCGATGCTGCCGTTCACGGTGTTCGACGCCAGCGGCAAGATCGTCGGCCAGACCACCTACATGAACATCGATGCCGCCAACCGTCGCGTCGAGATCGGCTCGACCTGGTACGGCAAGAGCGCGCAGCGCGGGCCCCTCAACACGCAGTGCAAATTGCTGCTGCTCACCCACGCCTTCGAGCAGCTCAACTGCATCGCGGTCGAGTTCCGCACGCACTTCTTCAACCACCAGAGCCGCCGCGCCATCGAGCGTCTCGGCGCCAAGCAGGACGGCATTCTGCGCAACCATCAGGTGGCGCCGAACGGCACGCTGCGCGACACCGTGGTCTACAGCATCACCGCTGCCGAATGGCCGACGGTGAAGGCGCATCTGAACTATCAACTCAACGACAAGCCGCGCTGACGCGCGCCGGGGCACCATGGACAGATTCGATTACGTGATCATCGGAGCCGGCTCCGCCGGCTGCATTCTCACCTATCGGCTCAGCGAGGATCCGGGCACCAGCATTTGCGTGCTCGAGGCGGGTCCGAGCGACTGGCATCCCTACATCCATCTGCCGGCGGGCTTCATCAAGACCTTCCACATGAAGTCCATCAACTGGGCCTACCAGCAGGAGGTCGGGCCCTGGACCGGTGGGCGCAGCATCTATGCGCCGCGTGGCAAGACGCTGGGCGGCTCTTCCTCGATCAACGGCCACATCTACAATCGCGGCCAGAACCTCGATTTTGATACCTGGGCGCAGATGGGCAACCGCGGCTGGAGCTATGCCGACGTGCTGCCCTACTTCAAGCGGCTGGAAAAGCGCGAAGGCGAGGGCGACGATCTTTATCGGGGACGTGAGGGCAATCTCAAGGTCACCACGATGGACTGGCGCGATCCGCTCTGCGAAGCCTTCATGGAAGGCGCGGTCTCGCTCGGCATTCCCCGCAACCCCGACTACAACGGTGCGATACAGGAAGGTGTTTCCTACTGCCAACGCACCATCGACAACGGCCTGCGCGTGTCGGGCTCGACCGCGTTCCTTCGGCCCGCGATGAAGCGGCCCAACGTGCATGTGCAGACGCATGCGCACGCCACCGAGATCATCTTCGAGGGCAAGCGCGCCGTCGGCGTACGCTACATGAAGGGCGGCCCCAACGGCACGCCGGTGGAGGTGCGCGCCAACAAGGAAGTCATTCTGGCGGGTGGCACCTATAATTCTCCGCAGTTGCTGCAGCTCTCGGGCATCGGCTCGCCGGATTTGCTGCACAGCCACGGCATCGAGGTGCGTCACGCGCTGCCGGTCGGCGAGGGCCTGCAGGATCATTACGCGCCGCGCACCGTGGGGCGGGTGAAGAACATCAAGACCATCAACGAGCTCAGGCGCGGCTTCTCGCTCTGGGTCGAGGCGTTGAAATGGGCGACGCAGCGGCGCGGCCTGCTGTCGCTGTCGCCGACCATGGTCTATTG
>JAEWBW010000225.1 GCA_023390955.1 Pseudomonadota bacterium | reverse complement strand
GCCAAATATCGATCACAGCATTGAGAACTTCGTTCCGGACGTGCCTCGTTCGTATGCAAACAATTATCAACCCATTGAAATTCCTTATTAAAGAAAGTGAATCTGGAATACTGAGGATGCAAATGAGCCATGTCCTCTTTGCATGGGAAATGGCTCAAAAGCCCTTGCGCTTTGTGCGTCGCGGCCGCATATTGTTGCGGTGCGGTAGCGCTTTGCGTTACCGCTGCCCTCCTTGGGCGTTTCCTCCCTAGACTTGGGCCGCTTGCGTCATTCGCGAGCGGCCCTTTTTTCTTGCCCGCACCTGAGCTCATTCGTTTTCACTTCAGCGCGTTTCGACGCTGAAGCGAAAATCCGTCGCGTGCGGTGAAAGAGGTGCCGTCTACTCGGCCGCAGCCTGGAACGGGCCGAGATCGCCGAACGGGATCGTCGTGGCGAGAACATCGGCGAGCACGGCGAAATCGGCGGCGACCTGGTTGAAGCGCGGACCGCGCTCGCGCCGGCGCTCATCCATGTAGATCGCGCGGTTGAGCTCGAGCTGCACGGCGTGCAGGCCGCTCGCGGGATTGCCGTAATGCTCGGTGATGAAGCCGCCCGCATAGGGCTTGTTGCGGCCGATCGAATAGCCGAGCCCGTTGAGCGTTTCCTCGACACGGTCGGGCAGCAGCGGCGTGCAGCTGGTGCCGTAGCGGTCGCCGATCACGACGTCAGGCCGGCGCGGCTCGTCCCGGCTGACGCCGACCGAGGGCATCGAGTGGCAGTCGACCAGCACCACCATGCCGAACATCTGGTGGACCTTGTTGATCAGCCGGCGCAACGCGCGGTGATAGGGCTTGTACAGCGCTTCGATCCGCGCCAGCGCCTCGTCGACCGCGATGCGATCGCGATAGATCTCCTGGCCGTCGCCGACCACGCGCGGAATGGTGCCGAGCCCGCCGGCGACCCGCATCGAGCGCGTGTTGGCAAAACTCGGTAGCCGCCCGGAGAACATCCGGGGGTCGAGCTCATAGGGCTCGCGGTTCACGTCGACATAGGAGCGCGGGAAGTTGACCCGCACGGTCGGAAAGCCGCGCGCGCTCAGATGCCCGATCAATTCGTCCATGAAGGAATCTTCCGAGCGCCGCAGCGTGGCGAGATCGATGCGGGAGGCCGCCAGAAAATCGTCGGGATAGTCCGAGCCGGAATGGGGGGAGTTGAAGATGATCGGCGCCCGCCACTCGGCCGGCTCAACGATCTCGAACGCAGGGGACATTTCGCCGTCGAACCGGGTCATCTCAGTCGTTTCGTCCCTCAACGTCCGCCGGTCACCGGCGCCAGACTCGATTCGGGGCCAGTCGAGCGTGTCTTATGTGCGCTCATTGTCTGGAATCACAACCATTCTGCCAAGCGAAAAGTACTGCGGCCCGTTGGAACGTGTCTTAACCTTGCAGGTAGGCGGGTCCGATCGGTCGATTGATTCGAGGCCTTTTCCGGTTCACAAAGAGCGCGCCGCATGCGGCGGAGGGGCGCATCTTTCACCCGAAATTTACCCTCTGTCGGGCTTAGTGACCTCTGTTGAAATTCCGGGGATTCGACGTTTCCTGCCATGCCAAAAATCCTGCTCGCCGAAGACGACAACGACATGCGCCGTTTCCTGGTCAAGGCGCTGGAAAACGCCGGTTTTGCGGTGTCTTCCCACGATAACGGCATGTCGGCCTATCAGCGGCTGCGCGAGGAGCCGTTCGAGATGCTCCTGACCGACATCGTGATGCCGGAAATGGACGGCATTGAGCTCGCCCGCCGGGCTTCGGAACTCGACCCCGACATCAAGATCATGTTCATCACCGGCTTTGCCGCCGTGGCCCTGAACTCGGATTCGGAGGCCCCCAAGAACGCCAAGGTGCTGTCCAAGCCGGTCCACCTGCGCGAATTGGTGAGTGAAGTGAACAAGATGCTGGCGGCCTAAATCGGTCTTCAAGCATCCTTGCGCCGGCTCCGCCGAGCCGTTATAGGGACCCCCGACCCAACGTAAGTGGACTTTAGGGCGCGTAGCTCAGCGGGAGAGCACTACCTTGACATGGTAGGGGTCACAGGTTCGATCCCTGTCGCGCCCACCACGCTTCGCCTTTCGGCTTCGCGTGGCACAGCCCCAAATCCTTCCGGCGAAGCGTGTCCGGCGTAGCTCGCAGAGCGAAGACGGACTGGTGCGTCGAGGGACGCTCCTCGGTCAGCTCCCTCGGAACACCCCACCGCACCCCGGCATTGTCCGGCCATGCCCACCAAGAAATCCTTCAAGCGCGGCGATCACGTCAGCTGGAATTCCGAGGCCGGCCGCGTGCGCGGCCATATCCTGCGCGTGCACATCAGGGACGTCGACTACAAAGGCTACGTCCACCACGCCAGCCGCGACGATCCGCAATACGAGATCAAGAGCGACAAGACCGATCACGTCGCCATGCACAAGGGCCGCGCGCTGCGGCTGCTGAAGAGCTGACGCGCGTCGCCCTGATCTCAGGCGAGAAGCGCGGTCAGCTCACCATCGAGGCCAGCATTCCCGGTCGCAATGCGTTGGGCATCCAGATCGCCCTTCAACTCCGCCTTGCGGGTTGGATCGACGGCCGCGCGCACGGCGAAGACCTTCAGCTCGGCGTTGGCATTGCCGCTGCGTCCGGTCGGTTGATTGGCCGCCATGGTCTTGGCGCCGACGCGCAGCAGCTTCGCGTTCAGTTTCGGATCGGCGCGATCGGCCTCGTTGAGATTGCTGGCATCATACGCGACCATGGCTGCACGCAGCTGGTCGAACGTTCCGGACGTGAGCGCGGCGTCCAACGTGTCGGAGAGTCCCTTCGGGTCGGACCTGGCGGGCGAACCCTTGAGCATTCCTAAGGTATTGACGAACGCCGACGTCAGGTAAAGGCGCGTGATCAGATAGACGCCGAGGAAGGAGAGGGTGAAGAAGTAGATGACGATGACAGGGATGAGGGCATCGTTTGCCGCTTGTCCTCCGCTGAGCAGGTTCGTTCCCAGGTTTCCGACCCAGCCTGCCAGATCCTTGATCTGAACCAGTGTTGCGCCGATCAGCAGCGTGGTCAGCCAATCCGAAATCCGCTCCAGATTGGTGTTTGCGGCCATCAGTGCGTTGGAAGCCGCGGCGGGATTGTCTTGAGAGGCTGCATTGGCCACCGCAGCCCGGCTGGCGGGATCCAGGGTGCGGGGTATTCCGAACACGAAGCCGAACAGGGCGCCTGCGGAAGCTGCGGCCGCGGCTACGAGAAGGTTCGCGCCAAAGAGCGCGTTGAAATCGACTTTTGCAGAGAACCGCGCTCCTTCGGACCAGATCGCGAGGCAGATCACGCCCGCGAAGCCGAACGCGAAGACAGTCCAGCCGATCCGGTAGCTGGAGATGAAGATCTTCTTCTCTTCCGCGCTGTACTCGATGCCCGTGTCGTCCTGCTTGCCAGTGAAGCTTGCGAACCAACGCTTGATAGCGGCCCAATTCATGATTGACCCCCGCGCGAGCAATGTGAAACGGCAATGATTTCTCGAAACTATTTAAGATGGTATCGCAAGAACAATTCGCGCACAATCGACAAGCGCGCCATGGCGGCCTCGTGCGGCGCGACATATTCCGCCGCCGGGCGCTGCGTCTGCTGAAGAGCTGACGGTCGATAACACCGCTTGTCGCGATCGCGCGTTGTTCTATCGTTCCGATGTCGGCGCGGTGCAGGCAGAGCATGAAGAGGTGGGCGATGAAGGTCTGGCTGGTGGTGATCGCGGTGCTGACACTGGGTATCTCGAACGCCCACGCGCGTATCATCGACTGGCAGGCCGAGCTCGACCGCTGCCGCGCGCTGCGTGACAACGCCTCGCAATTGCTACTCGCCGGCGAAGGCACTTCCGGCGTGGCGCGGTCGAGCCGCTCCGCACGCCGCTGCATGTGGATCGAGCGGATGGCGGTCCGGAAGAAAATTCCGGGCGCGAAGCAGCAGTAGACGCGCGGCGGCGGACCGTGCGCCCCTGTTTTGCCCGTCGGACAAAACACCCTGTCAACACCCGCACGTGAAAATATTTCGCTTTTAAAGAATTCGGATTTATGGCATAACCTGCTCACCTCGGCCCGAGGAGAGGGACGGATCGCGCGTCGTCACGAAACGGGGGCCGGGTTGCGGTGGACGCGGCGGCGTCGGGCACGCGATGGCGCGGGGTGGGCGGGTAGTCCCTGTGAACCCGAGGCTGTGTGCAGACGAACGGCGCCAAACGTCCGGCGAAGCCACTTGGCGAAGCCGGATTGCTGCGTACGGCAAAACCGTGTGGTCCTGGCCGTCATTGCTACGGTCAAGTCCTTCGAAGGTGTGGAGCGCCCAACCGGGTCAACCGCATCGTCAATTCGGAGGGCGAGGGAGGCCAGAACGAAATTGGCTCCCGGGAGAGCACGGCATAAGCCGTAAAGCCATCGCGCAGGGAAGGCCGGGTGTTCCGGCGTCACCTGTATGCTGCTGTGCGGTTTTCTGCGTGTGCTTTTCGCGCAGCAGACCGCGGGTGCCAGCCGGCACCCGGTCTTCCCTGCGCCCTTTCTGATGATGGGCGTGATGGACGGGCAAAGCTCGGGCGAGATCAGCCGCGAGAATGCGGGAGTGTGTCTGCGATGACAGCGCGCTGGCGTCTCACGTTATCCGTCACCCTGAGGTGTGAGCGAAGCGAGCCTCGAAGGGCGACGGCCCGGCTGCATCGCGGCCGTGCATCCTTCGAGGCTCGCTTCGCGAGCGCCTCAGGATGACGGAGCTGGGAGCGGCGACTTACACGCCCTTCCGCCAGAACGCCGTCTGCAGCGGCAACTGATGCCGGATCATGGCGACGCCATCCACCACCTTCAGCCCGCGCGCGGCGCAGGCGTCCATGAACTCGGTGCGCCGGCCTGCGATGATGTCGAACACGGCGCAATCGTCCGGTAGGTCGGCCGGATCCATCGGCAGCGCATCGGTGGCGTGCAGGCCGAGCGAGGTCGCGTTCACGCAGAGGCCGGCATCGTCGAAGCGGCGCTCGAAGCAGATGTCGAGCGCCGGGAATTTTTCGCGCAGCCGCGCCGCCAGACGCTCCACCGGCTCCGGCACCTCGTTGAGAATGCGCAGATGCGTTACACCACCTGCCGCCAGCGCGTGGCAGATCGCACGGCCGGCGCCGCCAGCGCCGATCACGACGACGCGGCGCGCGGGATCGAAGATCCCGGCCTCGCGCGCGGCATTCAAGAAGCCGCCGCCATCAAAACTGTCGCCGACGAGCTTGCCACCAGCCTCAATGCGGATGGTGTTGACCACGCCCTCGAAGCCTGCGGCGGGGCCGACCGCGTCGCAGAGCTCGAAGGCGGCCGGCTTGTGCGGCATGGTCAGGTTGAAGCCGGCCGTGCTCGGAGATTTCGCCAGTGTGCGGATGGTCACCGCGAGATCGTCGGGATGCACGTCCATCGGCACCATGTGCCAGTCGAGGCCCTGCGCCTCGAAATATGGCGTGTAGTGACGGGGCGCGCCGACATGGCCCGAGGGATGGGCGAAGATGAAGACGACGCGCGAGGCGCCGGTCGGAAGTTTCATGACGTCAACCCTTGACCGCCCCGGCCGTGAGCCCCGAGACGAGATAGCGGCGCACCGCCAGCGAGAAGATCAGCACGGGCGCCATCACCAGCGAGCCGCCCGCGGCGATCTTGCCCCATTCCCATCCCTCGTAGTTCATGAAGTTGACCACCGCAACCGGCGCGGTGCGCGCATTGGTCCGCGTCAGGATCAGCGCGAAGAAAAAGTCGTTCCAGGCATACAGGAAACACAGGATCGCGGTGGCGGCGATGCCCGGCGTCACCATCGGCAGCACGATCTTGGTGAACACCGTGCGCGTCCGCGCGCCGTCGACGAGCGCGGCCTCCTCCAGCGAGATCGGCACCGTGTCGAAGAACGGCTGCATCATCCAGACCACCAGCGGCAGGTTGAAGCTGGTGTAGACCAGGACGAGGCCGGTGACGGTGTCGAGCAGCCCGATCCAGCGATAGAACAGGAAGAACGGGATGGTGAAGGCGATCGGCGGCGCCATGCGCGTCACGAGAATCGCAAAGGAGAGGCCGTGCTTGCCGCGCCCCGACCAGCGCGACAGCGCGTAGGCAGCCGGCACGCCGAGCAGCAGCGCCAGCGCGGTCGAGAACGAGGCGCTGAGCAGGCTGTTGACGAAGGAGGCCGAGAACGCGCTGTGCCAGAGCGAGATGTAGTTCTGCAGCGTCGGCGTGAAGATCAGCGGCGGCGGAAACTGCAGGATCTGGTCGTTGGTCTTGAAGCTCATCTGCAGCAGCCACAGGAAGGGCGACAGCAGGACGAGCAGCGTGACCGAGATCGCGATCAGCCGGCCGGGCGTGGCCTTGCGGGAGGAGGGTGTGTTCATGCCATCGCCTCCCGACGGCGGCCCATCCAGACCAGGCCAAGGCTGATGCCGGCGACCAGCAACAGCATCACCACCGTGACCGCGCTGGAATAGCCGATCTCGTTGGTGTCGAAGGCGAGGAGATACGCGTAGTAATTTGTCACTTCAGTCACGGTGCCGGGGCCACCGCTGGTCAGGAGGAAGATCAGCGGAAACGCCTTCACGCTGTCGATCAGGCGGAACATGCCGGAGATGACGAGGATCGGCGTGATGAAGGGGAGGGTGACGTACCAGAAGATCTGCAGCGTGCTGGCGCCGTCGACGAGGGCGGCTTCCGAATATTCGTCGGGAATGGTTTGCAACGC
>JAEWBW010000216.1 GCA_023390955.1 Pseudomonadota bacterium | reverse complement strand
ACCCGGCGCGCGCGCGCGCGCTCGACGTGTTCTCGCACCTGCGCATCTGGGACACCGCGCACGACAACGGCGTCCTGATCTATCTCCTGCTCGCCGACCGTGACGTCGAGATCGTCGCGGACCGCGGTATCGATGCGAAGGTCGGCGCTGCCGGCTGGGAGAAAATCTGTCGCGCGATGGAGGCGGAGTTTTCCGTCGGCCGGTTCGAGCGCGGCGTCATCGGCGGCATCGAAGCGGTGTCGCGCGAGCTGGCAAAGCATTTTCCGCCGGGGGGCACGCATCCGAACGAACTGCCGGATACGCCGGTGGTGTTGTAGTCATGTAGTCGTCCTGGCGAAAGCCAGGACCCATTACCCCAACTGCTAGTTGTTGAAGCGTGCCGGAGCCGCCACTTCGTGAAATCGCGCAATTCGGTGGCTATGGGTCCTGGCTTTCGCCAGGACGACGCTGGAGGAGCATCACCCCTCAATCATCCAGCTTGTTCAGATCCCGCACCGACTGCATGATCGGCTCGAAATTCGACCGCGCATCCAGCGCATCGAACAGTTGCGCGGTATCCTCGAGCAGGCCATGCGACCGTGCGATCGCGATCCGGACATCCTCCATCGGCGTGTCGGACAGCCGGCCGTGGCCGGACAGCAAGAGCTTCGCGTTCAGTCCCTTCAGCCGCTCCAGCGACTGGATGTAGTCGGCGATGCTGCCGGAGCCGAACACGCCGCCCATGACACCGCCGGGCATCAATGTATCGGCGGCGAACAGCAGGCCCTTGTCCTGGTCGAACAGCGTGATGCAGGCCGAGGTGTGGCCCGGCGTGTACATCACGTTGAGGCGGAAATTGCCGAGGTCGATCAGATTGCCTTCCTCGAGCCAGATGTCGATGTTGATCGGCACGTTCGGCTCGTTGAACATCTTCCGCAGCATCGAGAAATCGTCGCGCAGCATGATCTTGTTGGCGGCGAGCCGGTGGGCCGCGACGTAGGTGCGCCGCTCGTTGAAGTGCCAGGCGGCGCCGATATGGTCGAGATGCTCGTGGCTCAGCACCACCATGTCGATCTTCTCCGGCGGACAGCCGGCGAAGGTGAGGCACTCCACCATGGCCGGATAGTTCGAGGACAGTCCGACATCGATCAGGATCGTGCGTGCCGAACCGCGCACCAGGTAGGCGTTCGCGGCGCGGTTGGCGAAGCGGATCTGGTAGACGTCTTCTGTTGCCTGGATCAGCGAGCAGACGTCGTTCTTCATCACGATCGGGAAGCTGGTCGGCTTGCGGTCGCTCATGGTGCGGATGTCCGGTAGGTGACCGCGTTGGAGGCGCGCAGCCGCTTCGACAGCGCATCCATCACCATCAGAGCGAAGGCCGGCTGCTGGCTGACGAGATAGACGAAGCGGGCGTGGTTGATCCGCATCACCCTCGTATCGGGTGCCGACGCGATCGCGGTGGCCGAGCGGGCCGAGCCGTCGATCACGGCCATCTCGCCGAAGAACTCGCCCTTGCCGAGCTTGACGATGGTGGTCTTTGCGCCGCCGTCGATCTTGGCGATCTCGACCTCGCCGTCGAGGACGACGAACAATTCGCGGCCCATTGAGCCTTCCTCGAAGATGACGTCATCGACACCAAACGCGTTGATGCACTTTTCGATCGTCATCGTGCCTCCCTGGCAGGCCGACAGTTTGGTGCATGTTAACCGGGGATTAAGTCCCGGGAAATGACGCCGTGGGCCGTGCCGGGTGGTTACCGCACCGCAATTTCGCACCTGCACTGCCACGCCGGTTCCATCTTCCCGGCCCAATTCGGCCCCGGATGACTTTCTAAAATTTCGGTAAGCGGGTCCCGAAGTAAGGAATTCGCAAGCAATGAAAGTTACCAAAAGGTCAATCTGGACTGGAGAATTTGAGCCGTGAGCGAACAAACGCCCGAACAGGCCGGCAAGGACACCGGCGCCGTCGATGCCGCCGCCACCGAAGGTGCGGCTGAGACTATGGCCGCCGCGCCGGGCATTGAGGCCCCCTCGATCTCGCCCGACCACGAGGCGCCGCCCAAAGCCGATCCCGTCAAGCCCGAGCCGGTTAAGGCTGACGCTCCCAAGGCCGAGGCCCCCAAATCCGACATCACGCGGATCGAGGTGCTGAAGCGCGACGCGGGCAAGGCCGAGCCGAAGCCCGGCAAGCTCATCGTGATGCCGGCGGCCGAACGCAACTGGGATCACGAAGCCCCGCACGTGAAGGCGGAGCAGCGGGAGACGGGAACCAAGCGCCGGGTCTCGGCCATGGCCGCCGTGGTCGCGCTTGCGGCCGTCGTCGGTGCGATCAGCGGCGCGCTCGCCACTGCCGGCATGATGCATTTTTCGTCCAATGCGGCGCCGATGCAGGTCACCGACAACAGCGCGCTGGAAGCTTCCGTCGCGCGGGTCGATGCCGATCTCGTCGCGCTCAAGGCCAATGTCGAGCAGACCGCCAAGACCGGCGTGTCCCAGTTCAACAAGACCAGCGACCGCATCGAGAAGCTTGAGAAGTCGCAGGCCGAGCCTGCGGCCAGGCTCGCGAAGCTTGCCGACTCGGTTGAAAAGCTGCGCTCGGCGCAGGCCGCAGCGCCCGTGCAGACCGTGGCTGCGAAGGACACCACCGGCTCGATCGCGCCGACGCAAGTGGCCGCCGCGGCGCCCGTGGCCGCACCGGTCCATACGGCACCTGCGCAGGCCGCTGCCGCGCCGGCCGTGATGCCGCCCAAGGTCGAGGTCGGCCGCCTGCCGACGGTCGAGGGTTGGCGCCTGCGTGACGTCGCCAATGGCGGCGCGCTCGTCGAAGGGCGCGGTGGCCTCTACGAGGTCTATGCCGGTGATCCGCTGCCGGGTCTCGGCCGGGTCGATGCGATCCGCCGCCAGGATGGCCGCTGGGTGGTCGTCACCTCCAAGGGCCTGATCGTCGCGCGCTGATCACGACGGACTGACTGAATTCAAAAGGGCGCCTCACCGCAAAGTGAGGCGCCTTTTTGCTTGAATAGGTTCGGTCCCGCGGTGTTACCTGAGGCATGAGCCGCGTGTCGCGCCTTCTCCTTGCCCTCGTCGTGCTGTGCAGCGGCGTGCTTTCGTCCCCGGCCGCGGACAACAAGCCGTTGGAGCGCGGCACCGCGATGACCGATCCCGCGCTGCTGCGAGAGCTCGATCAGCATGATCGGCTGACGATTTCGCGGTTGCTGTGGCGGGAGCGGAACGCAGATTTCCCGCTCTCGACCGACATGCTGTTCGCATGGCTGCCGCAGCTCGCACAGATCCGGCCTGCGATCGACGCCGAGTTCGAACGCTACGTCGCACGGCACAAGGCGAACTCTCCCAACGAGACCATCGGCATCGGCGAAGGTTTTGACGTTCAGCTGTTCGACCGCGGCATGCTCAACGCCCGTGACACCCGCTTCGTGCTTGCCGGCATCGTCAACCGCATGGACCGCGCCTATGTCTCGGACGCGAGCTGTGGCGAGATCCGTTTGATCTACCGGCTGGTCCGCACCGCGCCGGATCCGGACGGCAGCAAGACGGTCACGCGCCTGCCGATGACGTTCAACCTCATCCTGAAGGCGCGGGACGACCGCGAGCTCGCGCGAACCGGCAAGCAAATCTCCTGTGCCGAGATCGCCCGGCGCTGGCTCGCGAATGACCGCCCGACCGAGCTGATCGGACACGACCCGTTCCCGAACGATGCGCTGCTCGACCGCGTCGAAACCAATATCCAGATCGCACTCGCGCCGAAATCGGTGACGCTTGATTTTCGCACGGACTATCTGCTGAAGGTCTTCAGATACAACGCCGCTACAAAACTGTTCGAGGAGTCCACGCTGGAGAACCAGATCGACCGCGACCGGATCCTGGCGGACGACGGCTTGAAGCGCGAGTTCAGGGACTGGCTGCTCGCGCCCGATCAGCTCAGCGCGTTCGATCGCGGCACGGTGCTGATTCCGGAAAAGTTTCTCGCCAAATCCGCGATCGCGCCGACGCCGGCCGGACTTGCGCCGTCGGCGCTGCAGCCGGAATTCGGCCTGATGCAGGGAGAGGGTAAAGCCGAGGGGAAAGCCCCTGTTTTCACCGACAATGACGTCGTCGGCGCGCTGAAGGCGGCAGCCGAGCGCGGCATCGCGATGCAGAACATCCGCTCGGTCGCGGGCTTCCAGCGCCGGCTCAACGACATCACCTGCGCCGGCTGCCACCAGACCCGCGGCATCGGCGGCTTCCATTTCCCGGGCGTCGACTGGACCACGGAGAAGCCGTCCGCCATCGTGCCGGCCTCGCCGCATTTCTTCGGCGACCAGGTCCGCCGCCGCGACATCCTGACGGCGTTTGCCGAGGGCAAACGTCCTGATTTCTCACGCGGATTTTCCGACCGCCCGCAGCTGCGCGGCAGCCAGGAGCTGGCCGGGACCGAATATCAGGACGGCTGGGGCGCGCATTGTTATTTGCAAAACCCGGGATCGGGAGCGCCGGACAAGAGTTTTATGTCGTGGACCTGTGCTAAAGGTCTTTCCTGTCAGGCCGCATCGGCATCGAGCCGCATCGGCATGTGCTTCATCAAGACGCGCTAAACCGATTTGGATGGCCCATGACGGACAGCAGCGAAGCCAACAAGGACCGCAATCGCGAGATTGCGCGGAATGAGGAAGCCAAGCAGATCACCGGCAGCGTCCGGGTCTCGACCTGGGCTGTCGCGGCGGCCGTGATCATCGGCACCGTGGTGGCCGCGCTGATCTGGATCGCCTCGCGGTAGCAATCACTTATTTCGCATAATGCGTCATCCGCTGTCCCGGCAGCAGGTCGTAGGCCGACTTCCAGCCGGGCAGCGCGGCGATGCGGCCGAGCCAGGCGTGGATGCCCGGATGGCTCGTCGCGAAATCATAGCCGTGCTCGTCGCTGGGATAATGCAGATAGGCCATCATCGAGATATCGGCGACGCTCGGCTTGTCGCCGATCGCGAAAGCGTTGGCGGTGACGTGTTGTTCCAGAATGCCGAGGAAGTCGTCGAGCCTGCGGCGGAAATGCTTCAGCACCTGCGGGTCGCCGTTCTCTACGAATGTCCGCATGAAGCGGAAGGTCGCCATGTAGCCGGTGAGCTTGTGGTTGTCCCAGAACAGCCAGCGCAGCAGCGCGAATTTCTCCTCCGGCGTCTCGCCGCCGAAGCGGCCATATTGCTCGGCGAGCTGGAGCAGGATCGGTGCGGTCTGCGTCACCTTCACGCCGTCGATCTCGAGCACAGGGATCTCGCCCATCTCGTTGACGGTCTTGCGCCACTCCGCCGTGCGCGTGACGCCGCCGGCAAAATCGGTCCAGACCGGCTCGAACTTCTGGCCGCACAGCGTGAGCATCAGCGCGAGCTTGTAGCTGTTGCCGGATTCGGGAAAGTAATGCAGGCGATAGCTCGGCATTTACCTACCCCACCGCTCCCGATGCCTTCAGCGACTTGATCGCCGCATCGTCATAGCCGGCCTCGCGCAGGATCTGGTCGCTATGCTCGCCGACGCCGGGCGGCTTGCGCGGTTGGACTTTCTTCGCACCGTCGATCCAGATCGGGCTTGATACGGTGAGCATGGTGTCGTTCTCGAACGGCACCAGCACCTCGTTGTCGAGCATCTGCTTGTCGTTGGGGATGTCGTCGAGGATGCCGACGACGCCGAACACCAGGCCGTTGCCGTCAAGGATCTTGCGCCATTCGGCGAGATCCTTGCTGGCGAACACTTCGTCGAAAATCTTGATCAGCTCGACCGAGCGCGCGTGCCGCTCCGGCTTGGTGGCGAAGCGCGGGTCGTTGACGAGATCCTCGCGGCCCATGCAGCGCGCGAGCGTCGGCCATTGTCGGTCCTCGTTCAGCAGCGACAGGATGATCCAGCGGCCGTCCTTGCACTGATAATGGTTGGTCACGGCGTTGAGCGCGCGCTCGCGCGGCCGCCGCTCGCCGAATTTGGCGCCGCAAAGTTTTGCCTGCGCCAGCACGCTCGCCGCCCACACGCCGTTGGCCATCAGGTTCGAGGCGACATGCGAGCCCTTGCCGGTCTTCTCGCGCTGATAGAGGGCAGTGACGATCGCGCCGTAGAACGCCATCGCGCAAGGATGGTCGCCCATGCCGGCGACGGAGCGGGCCGGTGTCGTGTCGATGTCGGCGCGGACGAGGTCCATCAACCCGGAGCGCGCCCAATAGGCGTTGCTGTCGAAGCCGGGCTTGTTGGCCTCTTCGCCCTTCTCGCCATAGCCGGTGAAGGAGGCGTAGATCAGCCGGTCGTTGAGGTGGGCGAGGTGATCGTAGCCGATGCCGAGCTTGGCGCGCACCGGCAGCGGCATGTTGGTGATGAAGACGTCGGCTTCAGCCACGAGCTTGTAGAGCACGGCCCGCGCTTCGGGTTGCGTCAGGTCGAGCGCTAGACTCTTCTTGTTCCGCGCTTCCAGCAGCCAGGCAAAATTGTGCTCGCCGGTCGGATAGCCCGGCAGATTCGGCAGATTGCGATAGGGATCGCCGGCGCCGGGCGGCTCGATCTTGACGACGTCGGCGCCGAAGTCGGACAGCACGGTCGCAGCCGCGGGTGCCGCGATGAAGCTCGCGCAGTCCAGAACCTTCAGGCCTTCGAAAATGCCCTTTTGCATCGCGGCGTTGCCTCGCTCTTGTTGTTTCCGCTGGCTGGAATTAGCGCGGTGTTATCCTCGGAGCATTAGACCGATGTTTTCGCGGGATGCAATGTCATCGGGCGCAGAGCTCGATGCGATGTCCCGTCACCCTGAGGTGGCCGCAAAGCGGCCCTCGAAGGGCGACGGCCCCGCTGAATCCGGGCCGTTCATCCTTCGAGGCCTGCGTTACGCTCCGGCACCTCAGGATGCGCGCCGTGACGTTCACTCCTCTCCTGCGAGCAGGGCAGCATTGCCGCCCGCTGCGGCAGTGTTGACGGTCACCGTCTGCTCGGTGGCGAAGCGCGCGAGATAGTGCGGGCCGCCGGCCTTGGGGCCGGTTCCAGACAGGCCGTTGCCGCCGAACGGCTGCACGCCGACGACCGCGCCGATCATGTTGCGGTTGACGTAGATGTTGCCGGTCTGGAGCCGCGCGATGATGGCTTCGACAGTGTCGTCGATGCGCGAGTGGATGCCGAGGGTGAGCCCGTAGCCGGTGCGCTCGATCGCCTGCAGCACGCGTTCCAGGTTCTCGGCGCGATAGCGCACCACATGCAGGATCGGGCCGAATACCTCGTCGGTGAGCTGTCCGGCGTCCTTGAGCTCGAAGATGTGCGGCGCGACGAAATTGCCGCCGGGCACCGTGCGGGACAGATGCAGCCGCGCCTCGGCTGTCATGCGCGCAATATGAGCATCGAGCCGCTGCTTCGCCTCGGCGTCGATGACAGGCCCGATATGGGTGGCGATGTCGGTGGGATCGCCGACCTTCAACTCGCGTGCGGCGCCCGCGATCATCTCGATGGTGCGGTCGGCGACGTCCTCCTGCACGAACAGCAATCTCAGTGCCGAGCAGCGCTGGCCGGCGGAACGGAACGCCGACGTGACGACGTCGTCGGCGACCTGCTCGGGCAATGCGGTCGCATCCGCTATCATGGCGTTGATGCCGCCGGTCTCCGCGATCAGCGGCACGATTGGCCCATCCTTGGCGGCGAGTGTGCGGTTGATCGATCGCGCCACCTCGGTGGAACCGGTGAAGACGACGCCGGCGATGTCGCGATGCGCGGTCAGCGCCGCGCCGATGCGGCCGTCACCGATGACGAGATGCAGGGCGTTTGCGGGAACGCCGGCCTCGTGCAACAGGGCGACGGCCTCGCGCGCGATCCGCGGCGTCTGTTCGGCGGGCTTTGCCACCACGGCATTGCCGGCCATCAGCGCGGCCGTGACTTGTCCGAGGAAGATCGCCAGCGGAAAATTCCAGGGCGAGATCGCAACGAACACGCCGCGGCCGCGTAGCGCGAGCACATTGCTCTCGCCGGTCGGGCCCGGCATCGTCTCGCTTGCGCCGAACTGCTTGCGGCCCTGCGCGGCATAGTAGCGGCAGAAGTCGATGGCCTCGCGCACCTCTGACAGCGCATCGTCGAGCGTCTTGCCGCCCTCCTGCTGCAGCAGCGCGAGGAAGCGCGCGCGGCGGCTTTCCAGGAGATGAGCCGCCTGCTCCAGCGCGGCTGCGCGTGTCGCCGCCGGCGTCCGGCTCCAGGCCGCAAAGCCCGTGCGTGCCGCCGCGACGGCGGCGTTGGCCTGTTCATCCGTGGTATCGTTGACGGGCTTGAGATCGATCTTCGCCGCGGCGACGTCGGAGAGCAGGCGGTCGAGCGCGGCGCGCTCGCCGAATTCGACGCCGCGCGAATTGTGCCGCGCCGGCGCGAACAGATCGTAGGGCAGCGGAATTTTGGCGTGATGCGCCTGATCCGGCTGGGCGATGCCATCCGCCGGCCGCCGCAGCAGCAGTGCGACCGGCACGCGATAGTCGGCGGCCAGCGCCACGAAGGAGGAGTTGGCGCCGTTCTCCAGCAGGCGCCGCACCAGATAGGCGAGCAGGTCGCGATGACTGCCGACCGGCGCGTAGGTGCGATAGGCGAGCTGCGGATGATCCTGC
Source organism: Pseudomonadota bacterium (assembly GCA_023390955.1). Classification (GTDB taxonomy): domain Bacteria; phylum Pseudomonadota; class Alphaproteobacteria; order Rhizobiales; family Xanthobacteraceae; genus Bradyrhizobium. Next base: position 15,565 of record JAEWBW010000216.1, on the reverse strand, counting down.
GCCAGCCGCTCGTAGAGCGCTTCGCCCATGCCATGCAGGCGCTGGAATTCGTAGCCGCCCTCGCTGCCGGCAAGCTCCAGCACGCTCGCCACCGTCAGCGCATTGTGCGTGGCGAATTGCGGGAAGATACGCGGCCGCAGCGCCAGCAGCTTTTGCGCGCAGGCGACGTAGTTGAGATCCGTCATCGCCTTGCGCGTGAAGACGGGATAGCCGTCGAGCCCGCGTTCCTGCGCGCGCTTGATCTCGGTGTCCCAATAGGCGCCCTTGACCAGCCGCACCATCAGCTTGCGGTCATGCGCGCGCGCCAGCGCATCGACGTGGTCGATCACCGCGGCCGCGCGCTTCTGATAGGCCTGGATCGCGAGTCCAAAACCGTCCCAGCCTGCGAGCGAGGGATCGGCGAGCGTCGCGGCGATGACATCGAGCGACAGCTCCAGCCGGTCGGCCTCTTCGGCATCGACGGTGAAATTCAGATTGTAGGCCTTGGCGCGCTGCGCCAGCTCGAGCAGCAGCGGCACGAGCTCCGTCATGACGCGATCGCGGCTGATCGCCTCGAAGCGCGGATGCAGCGCCGAGAGTTTGACGGAGATGCCGGGCCGGTCGGGCAGGGGATGGAGGCCTGCGGCCTTGCCGATGGTCTCGATCGCACTGGCATAGGCGTCGAAGTAACGCTTGGCATCGGAGGCGGTCCGTGCGCCTTCGCCGAGCATGTCGAAGGAGTAGCGCGGCTGCTGGCCGCCGCGCGGCCGTCCCCGTTCCAGCGCCTGCTCGATGGTCTCACCGAGCACGAAGTGATTGCCCATCCGCCGCATCGCCTGGCGCGTCGCGGCGCGCACCGCAGGTGCGCCGAGCCGCTTCACCAGCCGGCCGATGGTGCCGTCGGGCGTCTCGCCGGGCTGGATCACCCGCGCCGACAGGCCGAGCGCCCAGGTGGAGGCGTTGACCAGGAAGGCGGTGGACTTCGTCTCGTGATGGATGAAGTCGCCTTCGCCGAGCTTGTCCTCGATGAAGCGGTCGGCGGTGCGCGCGTCCGGCACGCGCAGCAGGGCCTCCGCCAGCACCATCAGTGCCAGTCCTTCCTTGGTGGAGAGCGCGAACTCCCGCAGCATGTCCTCGACCCCGCCGAGCCGGTCGTCGCGGGTGCGGACCGCCTCGATCAGCCGCGTGGCGACACGGTCGATGCGCGCTTCCTGTGGCGGGCTGAGACGGGCGGTGCGCAGCAGCTCGGCTGCGAGCGCCGCATCGTCGGGCGCGTAGGGGGCAGTGAAGGGGGCGGGGAAGCTCGGCATGGGTCGTGATTCCTCTGTCGAAATCCAACGTAATGCCCGCGAGGCCGTAGTTCGATAGACAAGATAGCGATTTTGCCTTAGATAATCCGGCAAGATACCAACAATTCAACGGATATTATGGAATTAGATCGAACGGACCGCAAAATCCTCTCGATCCTCCAGGAGGATGGGCGAATTCCGAATGTCGAGCTGGCAGAACGCATCGGCCTGTCGCCGACCTCGATCGGGGAGCGGCTGAAGCGGCTGCAGCGCGAGGGGTTCGTCGAAGGCTATGGCGCCAGGCTCAACCCGCACCGGCTCGGGCTCGGCCTGTTGGTGTTCGTCGAGGTGCTGCTCGACAAGACCACGCCCGAGAATTTCGAGCGCTTTGCGCGCGCGGTGAAGCTCGCACCCGAGGTGCTCGAGTGTCACATGGTTGCAGGCGGTTTCGATTATCTTGTAAAGGCGCGGCTCGCCGACATGACCGCGTACCGGCGTTTCCTCGGCGAGACCTTGCTGTCGATGCCGGGCGTGCGCGAGACGCGCACCTATGCCGTGATGGAAGAGATCAAGCGCGACGCACCCTTGCCGGTGGGCTGAAATGTGCTGTCGCGATTGTCATTGCTGAGGGCGTTGAACAAACGGCTTCTGCGGAAAAAATAGCGGTCCCTGCGCAATCGCAACGCCCGTCGTCGAATGCACTGGCCGTCTTCTGAAATCTTTTTGACCCTGCTCCCGGATCAGACCCGGGAGGCAGCAAACGCTGGCGGGCTTATACTTTGAGGTTCTCTGCGGAGGTCTTGCCCCGGTTTGCGATCTCTTCGTATTCCACCGTCTGTCCTTCGTTGAGCGAGGACAAGCCAGCCTTCTGCACTGCGGAGATATGCACGAACACATCCTTGCCGCCCGACGCAGGCTGGATAAATCCATAACCCTTCGTCGGGTTGAACCACTTAACCGTACCTTTGGGCATCACGTCTTCTCCGCGGGATTTCCTCCAATATCTCGAACCTCCAGTCCCCGCCCACCGGCTGGTTCGGCCGTACCAGAATACGCGGAATATTACGGGCTTGGTAGCTCAAACCACAGTTGTGTCTTGCGGAAAATCGCCTGACTTCGCGGCGGTTTTGCCGATTTTGCCCGTTTCGCGGTCATTTGCCCGGCAGTGTGCCGGCGCGTGTTCAGTACGTCGTGGCCAGATAATCGACGATCTTGCCGACATCGGCGTCGTCGATCGGTGCGCCATAGACCTTGATCATCTTGGTAACCTCGGCCTGCCAGAAGCCCTTCTTGTCCTTCATCGGCGGCTGCGTGGCGATGTAGTCGGACGAGTGGCAGGCGGTGCAATTGCCTTGCACGACCTCGAGATTGGGGCCGGGCTTGAACGCGGCAACCTCGTCGGGGGTCTTGTAATTGATCGGCGCTGCGAGCGCCGAACCCATCACAGCGGCGAGAGCGATGGCGAGCAGGGGGAGAACGGTGTGCTTCATGATCGCTCTCCTCAGGCCACGGTGACGCGAACGGTTTCGACGACGTTGCGGAGATATCCGGCCGGATTCCAGCGCGGCGTGTCCGGCTGGGTCTCGCCGCCATTGCCGGTGGCGCGAACCCTGAGCTCGACGGCGCCGGCCGCCAGCTTCACCGGCAGCTTCCATTCGCGGAAGGCGTATTTGCCGAGATCCTTGCCGAGCTTGGCATTGGCCCAGGTCTTGCCGCCGTCGGTGGAGACCGCGACCTCCTTGATGCCCTTGCCGCCGTCGAAGGCAAAGCCCCGCAGCGTCGTCTTGCCGGCCTTCACCTTGGCGCCGTCGGCGACGCTGGTGATGAAGGAGCGGATGGTGAATCGGTTGATCGGGATGGTCGCCTTCGGCGCGGTGCCGGGTTCGATCGCATTGTTCGGCGTGTCTGGAATCCGGTAGGCCGATTTCATCCAGAAGCCTTCGAAGACGCTATCGAGGACGGTGATCTCGTTGACGTGCTTGACCCAATAGGTGCCGTAATAGCCGGGCACGACGAGGCGCAGCGGAAAGCCGTTGAGGAACGGCAGGTCCTCGCCGTTCATGCCATAGGCCAGCATCACCTCTCCGTCGGTGGCGTGCGCGATGTCGAGCGCCTTGACGAAGTCCGGCGTCTTGTCGCTGGCCGGGCCATCCATGCCGTTGAACGTCACCTGCTTGGCCGCAGACTGCACGCCGGCCATCTCCAGCACCGCCTTCAGCGGCACGCCGCGCCAGCGAGCGCAGCCCATGGCGCCGTTGCCGAGCTGGCCACCGGCCACGCGCGGCTCGGAGAAGCCGCGGCTGTTGCCGGAGCATTGGTTGACGGCGACGATCTCCGTCGCCTTCATCTTCTTGATGTCCTTCAGCGACAGCTTCAGCGGCTTGTCGACCTTGCCCTTGACCTCGAGCGTGAACTTGTCGGGATCGATGTCGTAGGGCAGCTCCGAGAGGTGATAGCGGACGAAGAACGCGTTGTTCGGCGTGATCGGTCCTTCGTTGAACACCGAGAATGGCGTTTCGAGCTGGGGCGGGCGGCTGGTCTGTCCGATCATCAGCCGCTTCTGCGGATACTTCACCAGCGGGCGTTCGCCGTTGACGAAGGGCAGGGTGACGGTGTCGAGCGCGAAGGCCTTGGTTGAGCCCAGTGCTGCTGCCATAGCGGCAAGGCCCGCTCCCTTGAGCAGGTCACGTCTGTCGATCATGTGGTCTCCTCCCGGAGCTTTTCGTTGAGTCGCGGTCATCACCGCGGCCCTGCGCTCATCTGTCGCAACGATTTGGAGGAAGTCAATTCTTGCTTTCGTCGGGAGACCTATGCCGCTGCGTTGCAGCACGCCGGTGTTACGCCGCGACGCGCTCGCCGCTGCCGACGATGGCGGAGAGCTGCCTGGTGTCCGCGACGACGAGCACGACCATCGGCTCGTCGCGGCCGCGGATCGCGACTTCCTGCTGGGGCAGCGCATCGTCAGGCAGACCCGCAGTGCGGCGGACTTCGTCGGAAACGACTGCCTCGCAGGCCAGCGTCTTCGTCATGTCCTGCAGGCGCGCCGCGACGTTGACGGCATCGCCGAGCGCGGTGAAGACGATGTGGTCGCGATAACCGATGTCGCCGATGATGACCTCGCCGCCATGAATGCCGATGCCGAAGCGGATCGGCTGGCGCAGATCGTGGCTCAGGAGCTCGTTGAGCTCGTCGATATGGGTGGCGATGGCGGCCGCAGCTTTTAGCGCCTGGCGGCAGGCGGTTTGCGGATCGGCGGTGAGCCCGAACAGCGCCAGCATTCCGTCGCCGACGAATTGGTTGGGCTGGCCGCCGTTCTCCAGCACGGCATGCGAGACAGCGCCGAGGAAGCGGTTGACGATGAAGACGGTGTCGAACGGCAGGCGCTTCTCGGCGAGCTGCGTCGAGCCGCGCATGTCCACGAACAGGCTGACGAGATAGCGTTCCTGGCCAATTCGCGCCGGCGTCGAGGCCTGTGCGTTGGCCGAGAGCGTGTGCGGCGTGAACAGCTGGAAGAAGGAGAGGTCGCAGCCTGGCCGCAACTGGCAGGCCAGCCTGATCGAGGGATCGGTGGTGCCGACACGCGTGAGCACGAAAGCTTCGCGCTGTGAGGGCTCGGGCAGCGCGGCATGGTCGCCGATGATGCGGATGCGGCAGGTCGAGCAACGCGCGCGGCCGCCGCAGACGCTGGCATGCGGCACGTTGTGGCGCAGGCTCGCCTCCAGCACCGAAAGGCCCTTCGGCACACGCACTGTCTTGCCGTTGCCGTAGGACAACGCGATCATGCCGCCGCGCCGTTCCCGCAACGCGCGCACGCCGCGCGCCAGCAGCACGACACCGAGCAGGCCGAAATAGCCGATCGTCAATCCGCCCGCGATGCGCTCCAGCTTGTTGTTTTCCGCGACGGTGCCGACCTGGCGCCGGGTCATGTTGGCCGAACGCCATTCGGGCTCGTCGCTGTCGATGGCGACGCTGCGTCCACCCTGGTAGATGCCGAGCATGGCCAGCGTCGGGATCAGCACGGCGGCGGAGAGCAGGTAGGGCGCCGCGCGGGTGAAGAACGGCTTCAGGCGCAGCCAGAAATACAGCCCGATGCAGCCATGCACCCAGGCGATGATCAGCAGGAACGTCATCTGCCAGAGACGGCCGGGCGCCACGACGAAGAACAGATAGAGCTCCTGCGGATAGAGCTTCTCGTGATCGTAGATCGAGTAACCGAGCCGCACGCCGATCAGATGCGCCATCACCAGCGCGGGAATGCTGAGGCCGAGCACGAGCTGAAGCGGCTCGATCGCCTGCCAGCGGAACTGGCGGCGCTGATACAGCGCGAAGATGCCGAGCCCGGCATGCACGAGCGCGGCGCCGTAGAAGATGAGGCTGACGGGCAGGAACTGCCAGAACGCGGTGTGGTAGTAGACCCCGGCCTGCATCGCATCGACCGAGATGTTGCCGAGTGCGTGGTTGAGCAGATGGCTGAGGACATAGCCGAACAGGATGACGCCGCAGATCAGCCGAACCTGGCGGACGCCGGTGCCGCGGAACAGCTCTGCAAACTGCGTCGAGATCGAGGTCGTTGTCGAGGCCATGGTCGGATGTTGGTTGCCTGTCATAAGGAACAGCTATGGTAGAGGCTAATTCCCGCCGGAGATAGCTGGCGCGATCACTTGCGTGGCATGGGGCCGCAAGCCCTGATGTCGTCCTGGCGGAAGCCAGGACCCATTACCCCAGGCAGCAGTTTGACGAAGGCTGGCAATGACCACTCCGCGCCAAAATTGCGTTCCCGGAGTATGGGTCCTGGCCTTCGCCAGGACGACATGGGTGTCATTGACTCATCCCCCCAAGTCGGGGAAAAGCGCGCCCGTGACGACCGCCCCCGACATCGCAGCCACGCCCGCCGGCGATTCGCGCCGGTACCTGCGCATTGCTATCATCGTGATCGCGGCGATGACGCTGCTGCGCATCGTCTATGCTTCGTCGATCGAGCTGCGCACCGACGAGGCCTATTACTGGACCTGGTCGAAGGAGAGCGTGCTGAGCTTCCTCGACCATCCGCCGGGCATCGCCTGGCTGATCCGCTTCGGCACGGCGATCTTCGGCGATACCGATCTCGGCGTCCGTTTCGGCGGCATTGTTGCGATGCTGGTCACGCAACTCCTGCTCGCCGATATCGTGCGCCGCGTCACCCATGATGCGCGCGCCATCATGTTCGCGGTGCTGATGCCGGAGGCGGCGCTGTATTACGGCCTGCTGATGTCGAAGGTGTCGCCTGACGTCGCGCTGATCCCGGTCTCGGTCGCGATGATGTGGTCGCTGGTGCGGCTGGCGCAGAGCGGCGACGGCCGCTGGTGGCTCGCCGCCGGGTTCTTCGCAGGCCTCTCGGTCCTGTCGAAATTCACCGCGATCATGTTCCTGCCCGCGGTGGCCGCCTTCGCGCTGGTCCCTGATTGGCGCTGGCGCTGGCTGCGCAGCCCTTATCCCTATCTCGCCGTGCTGATCGCCGCGCTCGTGTTCTCCCCGGTGCTGATCTGGAACGCGCAGCATGACTGGGCCTCGTTCCGCTTCCAGGCGGTGCGCGCGACGACCAACTACGATCTCTCCTGGCGCACGCTCGGCGACTACATCGGCCTTCAATTTGGTTTGGTCGGATTCGTCATGTTGCCGGTGGTGCTGTCGGGCCTGACGCTGACGGCCTGGCGCGGCTATCGCCACCGCGAGCCGATCGCGATCCTGCTGTCGACCGCGGTGCTGGTGCCGTTCCTGTACTTCCTCTGGAAGTCGCTGACACTGCGGGTCGGCGATACCTGGCCGATGTTCATGTGGCCGATCGGCTTTGCCGCGACCGCCATCAATCTCGCGATGCTGCCGCGCGAGGGATGGCCGGACTGGATGACCAAGTCGACCGTGTTCTGGGCCAACACGGCTGTGACGACGGGCATCGCCTTCGTCGTCGCCGTGTTCCTCTATTACGTCGTCGCGCCCTGGAATTTCATCGGCAAAGTCGATCCGATCGGTGGCGAGGCCGGCTACGAGCAGGTGGTCGCGCGCGCACAGGCCGAGATGGAGAAGACAGGCGCGACCTGGATCGCGACCACCGACTACCGCACCTATGCCATGCTGCGCTGGCTGTTCCGCGATCGCGTGCCGGTGATCGAGATCAACGAGCGCGGCCGCTTCCAGGGCTTTCGCGATCCCGGCATGGACCAGATCAGGGGGCATGCAGGCCTCTACGTCGCCCGCAAGCCGGATGACGGCTTGCCGCTGTGGGATGCGCTGCCTGTCAAGCGCGAACGGCTCGGCGAAGTCGAGCGCCGCTGGCGTGGCCTCGTGATGGACACCTACGCGCTGGAGAAGCTCACCGGCTGGACGCCGGAGCTGTCACCGCCAAAGGATGCGCCGCTGTTCCAGTGGCGCGTGCTGGCCGGCCTGCTCGCGAACGGCGGATATCGCAGGACGCTATAGTCCTGCACGGCCGCCAAAAATCCCTTCGGCGCCTTCTGCGGGGAGTTGCGCCTACTCCTCGCCGTCCTTCTTCCGCAGCAGGTCGCTCGCGAGGTCGGCGAGCTTCGGCGGCGGCAGGGCCGAGAATGGCAGCGGCCGCGTGACGTCGATGGCGGCAAGGCCCAGCCGCGCCGTCAACAGGCCGTTGAGCACGCCTTCGCCGAGCCGCTGCGACAGCTTCGCCGCGATTCCGTGGCCGAGCATCTGCTGCATCAGGCTGTCGCTCGCGGCCATTCCGCCGGTGATGGCGAGATGGGCGATGACGTGGCGGAGCAGGCGGATCATGCCCAGTGCGCCGGGCCGGCCGCCATAGAGCCGCGCCAGCTGCCGGATCATGCGGAGCGAGGCCACGAACACGAACAGCACGTCGATCAAGGCGCGCGGCGACACCGCGGTGACGATCGAGACGCGCTGCGCCGCCGATGAGACCAGCCGCCGCGCTTCCGCGTCCAGCGGTGTCATCAGCTCGCGCTCGGCGAGCCTGATCATGTCGGCGCCGTCGATGATGTCGCCGGCGTGGCTCTCCAGCGTGGCGCGGGCACGTGCGAGCTGCGGGTTCTGGTGCGCAATCGCAAGCAGGTCCTGCACGATGGCGCGGCTCGCGGCGCGGTCGTCGCTGGCGAGCACTGTGGCCGCGCGCTTGTGCAGCTTCTCGATGGTCGCGAGCCGGACCAGGCCGTATGCCTCGCGCCCGACGACGACCGCGAGCGCGAGCGTGGTGACGAGCGCGAGCGTCAGGCCGAAAATGCCGAGGCCCTCGCTGCGCGCGAACAAATCCTCGATCAACCGGACAACGCCAAGCCCGGTGCCGAGCAGGATCAATCCGCCAAGCCCGGACCAGAACAGCGTGCCCCAGGGGAAGCCGCGCCGCACAGGCACAAGGGTTTCCACCGGCACCGGCAGCATCGCCGGATCGGGCTCGGGCGTGATCTGGATGGTGCCACGCAAGGCGCGTGCGGGATCGTCGGCCTCGGTGACGACGACGCCGGGATCGTCCAGCCGGAACGTTGCCGGCCGCCGCTGCTGGGGGCGATCGTTCATTGCAACTTGTCTCCGATCAGGAACTGCAAGGCACGGTCAAGGCGGATGTGAGGCAGCGCCGGCACGTCATCGCCTTCGCGCCCGAGCCTTGGCGGACGGAAGCGGAGAAAGCGGTAATCGCTTCGCTCCGCGGCTTCGGTGGATAGCCCGCGGAACGCGTCCGTACCGCCGAACAGCGCTTCGGGATCGGCTGGCAGGTCGCCGGGAAAGGTCGCCACTTCCGTCTCGCCGTCGAAGAACTCGCCGTTGGCGCTTTCGCCGGCCTGCGGCGTTCCCAGGATCGACGGCAGCTTGTCACGGCCGCGCGCGACCTGCGCCTCACGGGTGGCGCGGACGGCGGCGAGCGCGACCACATCGATCTCGGTGCCGGTGCTCTCCGCGCGCGCCACGGCCCGCGTCACCGCGCGCCGCAACACCGCCTCCAGCCGGTCGTGGCTGGCGTGATGCAGATGATCGGCCTTGGTCGCCGCGAACAGGATGCGATCGATCCGCGGCCGGAACAGGCTGGAGAGGAACGAGGCCCGCCCGACGTTGAAGCAATCGAGAATGCCGGCGAGCGCCGCTTCGAGGTCGTGCAGCGCCTCCGGTCCGGAGTTGAACGCTGAGAGCGCATCGGCCAGCACGATCTGGCGGTCGAGCCTCGCGAAATGATCGCGGAAGAACGGCCGCACCACGACGTCCTTGTAGGCCTCATAGCGCCGCACCATCATCGCCCACAGCGATCCCTCCGGCGCCTGTCCGTCCAGGGGGACGTCGAGCGGAGCAAAGGTCAGCGCCGGCGAGCCGGCGAGATTGCCGGGCATCAGGAAGCGGCCGGGCGGCAGCAGGCTCATGGCAAAGCGCTCGTCGCGGCAGGCGCGCAAATAGGCGGTGAACAGTTTCGCCGCCGTCAGTGTCGCCTGCTCATCCTGCTGCGCTTCCGCGTTCAGCGTCGCCAGATGCCCGTGCCAATCCGCGGCGAGATGCGCGCGCGGCGCCTCGCGCGACAATGCGAGGCTCTCCGCCGACCATTGCTCGTAGCTCTTCTGCAGCAGCGGCAGGTCGAGCAGCCATTCGCCGGGATAGTCGACGATGTCGAGCGTCAGGATCCGGTCGGCGCCGTTGTGGCGCTGGTAGTCGATGACGAGGCGGAGCTCGCTGATGTCGACGGTCGAGTTCGGCCAGCGCCGTTCCTCGATCAGCGCGCGCAGATGATCCTCATAGGCAAAGCGCGGCACCGCATCGTCCGGCTGCGGCGCGAGGCTCGCGCGCGCGATGCGGCCGGAATTGTAGGCCTCGAAGACGGGAAACCTGCCGCCGCGCGTAAGACCGTGGATCAGCGCGGTGATGAACACGGTCTTGCCGGCGCGTGACAGGCCGGTGACGCCGAGCCGCACCGTGGGATTGAAGAAATGCTCGCCATAATCCAGCAACGCCCGGGCCGACAGGCGCGCCTCTTCGACCATATCTTGGAAGCTGAAGGCCATGAAACCAAAGGACCTGGAAAAGCGGGGGATCTCGGACGGGGGAGGGCGGTTGATCACAAAAGTGGCATCTGCGCGACGAAAATCAAGCTTCATACTTTGACCGTCTTTGGCGGCGAAGCAGGCCAAAGTAGACCTGAACGTCGCGGTAATTGCGGAAGACCAATATGGACTGCCCCCTGATCGCATACGGACCGGCATGACTGTTTTCCGGCTCAAACAGCTGGCCTCCACCTCCGTCCACGCCGCGGCGGACGTGATCGGCTGGAACTACGACCGCGCCGAGCTGATCGCCGACGGCATCGTCCACGGCATCGGCGTGCTCGCCGGCATCATCGCCGCGACCGTGCTGGTGGTACTGACGGCGGTCTATGCCGATCCGCGCGACATCGTCGCCGTCTCGATCTATGTCGCCGGCCTGCTCTCGATGCTGGTGCTGTCGGCGACCTATAATCTCTGGCCGGTATCGCCGCTCAAATGGCTGCTGCGCCGCTTCGACCATTCGGCGATCTATCTGCTGATCGCGGCGACCTACACGCCGTTCATCCTGGAGGTGAAGGACAGCGTGTTCGCGCTGGCGCTGCTGATCGGCGTCTGGTGCGCGGCGATATCAGGCATCGTGATCAAGCTCGGCTGGCCCGGGCGCTACGACCGTGTCGCCGTCGGCGTCTATCTCGCAATGGGCTGGAGCGGCGTCATGCTCTACGGTCCCGTGGTCAAGGCGCTGCCGGCCCTGGCGCTGTGCTTCGTGGTCGCGGGCGGTGCGCTCTATTCCTTCGGTGTGATCTTCCACGCCTGGCGGCGCCTGCGTTTCCAGAACGCGATCTGGCACGGCTTTGTGCTGGCCGGTGCGGCGTGCCATTATACCGCGGTGCTCGATCTCGTATTGAGCTAGGAAGCGGCAAGAAGCCGTAAGACTAAACGTCAAGCAAGGGAGAGGTCGGATGCAGGTCGCCGGCAAGGTCGTGGTCGTCACCGGCGGTGCCAATGGCATCGGCAAGGCGCTGTGCGAGGCATTCCACCAGGCGGGAGCCGCCAAGGTCGTGGTCGCCGACATGGACGCCGCCAATGCGCGGGCGGTCGCGGCGACGGTCGACGGCGCCGCCTTCAAATGCGACGTCGCGCAGGAAAAGGACATTCTCCATGTCATCGAGGAGACCGAGCGGCAGTTCGGGCCGATCGCGCTGTTCTGCTCCAATGCTGGCATCGGCGGCGGCTTTGATCCGATGTCGGTGAATGCCGGGGGCGCTTCGGACGAGCCGTGGCAGCGCAGCTGGGCGATCCATGTGATGGCCCATGTCTACGCGGCGCGGCATCTGGTCCCACGCATGAAGAAGCGTGGCGGCGGCTATTTCCTCAACACCATCTCGGCCGCGGGCCTGTTGTCGCAGGTCGGCAGCCCGGCCTATTCCGCGACCAAGCACGGCGCAGTGGGCTTTGCCGAAAACCTCGCGATCTCGCACAAGGCCGACAACATCAAGGTCTCGATCCTCTGCCCGCAGGGCGTCGACACCAACATGCTGCGCTCGATCCCGAAGGGCCCGCAATCCGGCGACGGCGACCTGACGCCCGAGCAGGTCGCCAAGGACGTCCTCGCCGGCCTTGAGCAGGAAACATTCCTGATCCTCCCGCACCCCCAGGTGCTCGGCTACATGCGCAAGAAGACCGAGAACTACGACCGCTGGATCGGCGGCATGGCCAAGATCCAGGCCAAGATGCGGGAAGAGTTTGGGAAGAAATAGGGGGGAGCGCTGTCGCCGCACTCTCGTCATTGCGAGCGCAGCGAAGCAATCCAGAATGTCCCCGCGGAGGGACTCTGGATTGCTTCGTCGCTTCGCTCCTCGCAATGACGAGGATGGAGCGCGCCGTTAGCTCTTCTGCGCGTAAAGCAGCGGCACCGCCGAATCCACGACGACCTCCACCAGGCTCGTCCCCTTGATCGCCATCCCGCGTTCGAGCGCCGCACCAAGCTCGGCCGCCTTGGTCACCCGCACCGCATCGCAGCCGAGGCCTTCGGCAAGTCGCACGAAATCAATCCCCGGCAATTCCAGTCCCGGCACGTTGCGCACCTGCATGACCTGGCTGAACGAGCGCATCGCGCCGTAGCCGGAATTGTTGATGACGACGATGGTCAGCGGCAGTTTTCGTTGCGCGGCGGTCCACAGCGCCTGGATCGAATACATCGCCGAGCCGTCGCCGATCAGGCAGACGGTCCGGCTGTTCGGCTTGCCGAGCGCCATGCCGACGGCGGCGGGAAGGCTATAGCCGAGGCCGCCGCTCGCCATGGTGTAAAAGCTATCCTGGCCGCGCATCGGCATGAACTTTTGCATCGCCGGCCGATGCGAGGGGACCTCTTCCACCAGTGACGCGCCATCCGGCATCGCCTGCGACAGCGAGTGCAGCAAGAATTCGACCGGCAGCGGATCGGCAGACTGTGGTGCCGGCAGCAGGGTGCGGCCCTTCGGCACGGCGCGCTTGCTCTCGGGCAACAGGTCCAGCAGCGCGCTCAGCGCCGGCTTCATGGTGGCGACGATGCTGGTGCCGACCGGCGTCACCGCGGCAGCATCGGGATCGTCGGTGATCTGGAAGATCGCTGTCGCGCCGTCGAAGATCGACGCATGGCCCTCGACATGGAAGGTGAACACGGGCGCGCCGATCACCACCACGAGGTCATGCGCGCGCAGTGCATCCGAGAGCTGGCCGGGGGACGCATGCAGGAAGCCCGCGAATTGCGGATGGCGTTCGGGGAATGAGCAGCGCGCCGAGAACGGGCTGACCCAGACGCTCGCTTTCGCCTTCTCCGCGACGCGCACCATCAGATCGACCGCGCCGGCCCGGTCGACGCCGGGGCCGACGACGAGGGCAGGCTGTTTTGCCGAAACGAGCGCTGCGACCAGCGCCTTCATCGCGTCCGCGTCGGGGCCGGCTTCGCGGCTGACCTGGCGCGCCTCGATGGGAGCGGCCGCATGGGTCCAGTCGTCGATCGGGATCGACACGAAGGTTGGGCCGCAGGGCGGCTGCATCGCGGTGTAATAGGCGCGCGCGATCGCGGCCGGTACGTCCTCGGCGCGCGCCGGCTCGACGCTGTATTTCACGTAAGGCCGCGGGAATTCGGAGGCGCGCTCGGCATAGAGGAACGCCTGCAGCGGCAGGATCGAGCGCGCCTGCTGGCCTGCGGTGATGACGAGCGGCGTCTGGTTGCGATGCGCGGTGTAGATGTTGCCGAGCGCGTTGCCGACGCCGGCCGCCGAATGCAGATTGACGAAGCCGGCATTGCGGGTGGCCTGTGCATAGCCGTCGGCCATGCCCACGGCCGAGGCCTCCTGCAGCGCCAGCACGTAGTCGATGTCGTCGGGCCAGTCGCTCAGGAACGGCAACTCGGTCGAGCCGGGATTGCCAAACACTTTCTTGATCCCGAAGGAGCGCAGCAGGTCGAGCGTCGCCTGCTTGACGGTGACGGACTTTGTGCCGGTCTTGCCGTTCTTTGACATCGTTTCCGTCCCCTTCTCAATTCCTCATCCTGAGGAGCTTGCGAAGCAAGCGTCTCGAAGGATGCAGGCCCGGCCGGTGGCCTCGCCCTTCGAGACGCGCGCCAGGGGCGCGCTCCTCAGGGTGAGGGTCTAGAACGTCACGCCGCCGCTCGCAATGACGGCGTCGCCGTCACCACACCGCCGTGCCCTTCATCGTCGGCTGCCCCTCCGCATTCGCGGTCCAGAGCTCCATGCCGGTATCGGTCTCGTTGGCGTTGATCGAGAACTCGGTGCCCTCGAACAGCGGCTGCAGGCCACGATAGGTGAACTTCTTCGGCGCCTTGCCGCCGTGCAGCTTGGCCGCCAGCTCGATGATGAAGGCCGCCTGCAGCGGGCCGTGGAAGATCAGCCCCGGATAGCCCTCGACCTTGGTGACGTAGTCGCGGTCGTAATGGATGCGGTGGCCGTTGAAGGTCAGCGCGGAATAACGGAACAGCAGCACGGGATCGCTGACATGGGTCTCGCGGTGCTGCGCCTTCGGCGGTGGAGGCGGTGCCTTTGCGGTCGCGGGCGCACTGCTCGTCATCTCGCGATAGACGATGTCCTGCCGCTCGCGGATCGCCGTGCCGCGCGGCGAGGAGATGCTGTGCTCGACCGAGACGAAGCAGAGCGTGCCGGTCGATCCCGTCTTCACCTGCACATCGGCGATGCGCGAGGTGCGGGTCGATTCATCGCCAACCTGTAAAGGCTGCAAAAACTCGATCTCGCCGCCGGCCCACATCCGGCGCGGCAGCGGCACCGGCGGCAGGAAACCGCCGCGGGTGGGGTGGCCGTCGGGCCCGAGCATCGACATCGGAAACACCGGCTGCGCCAGGCACCAGTGCACCGTGAACGGCGCAGCGTCGCCCTTTTTGGGCTCGCCGACATCCTGGAACAGCGTCGCGCGCAGTCCCATCACGAGCTGGGCGGTGACGGTGTCGGTGGCCTCCGTGGTGCGGCCGATCCATTGCCGCAGATGATCGATGTCGAGCTTCTCGGTCATGACGCCTCGCTCTTCTTACTTCTTGGGTTTTTCGCCAATGGCGGGCACAGCACCGTAGCTGCGCGTCTCGCCGACAATGATCGGCGCCGGCGCGGGATAGCTGACGCGGCCGTTCGGCGTGTCCACCTCGATGCGCCGCAGATGCGGATGGGTGGTGAGGTCGGCCATGGTGTTGACCTCGGCGAACGCGATGTCGGCATCCGACAGCCGCTTCAGCAGCTCGTCGCGCGTCATCCTGCCAAAAATGTCGGCCACGGTCTTGTCGGTGAAGTCGCGGTTGCGCACGCGCTCGACCATGTTGGCGACGCGGGGATCGCTCGGCAGGTCAGGCTGATCCAGCACCTTCACGCAGAGCGTCTTCCATTCGCGCTCGCTCTGGATCGAGATCAGGATGTCCTTGCCGTCCTTTGAGGTGAACACGCCGTAGGGCGCGATCGAGGGATGCCGCAGGCCCATCCGCTTCGGCGGATTGCCGGCCTCGGAGTTGAGCAGCGGCACGGTGCACCAGTCCGCCATCACGTCGAACATGGAGATGCGGATGTCGGCGCCCTTGCCGGTGCGTCCGCGTGCGATCAGCGCTTCCAGGATCGCCGCATGCGCGGTGGCGCCGGTCGCGACGTCGACGATCGACATGCCGACGCGCGAGGCGCCGTCGGGGTTCCCGGTGATCGAGGCGAGCCCGCTCTCGGCCTGGATCAGCAGATCATAGGCCTTGCGATGCGCGTACGGGCCCTCGTCGCCATAGCCGGTGATCGTGCACGAGATCAGCTTCGGATAGTCCTTGAG
>JAEWBW010000212.1 GCA_023390955.1 Pseudomonadota bacterium | reverse complement strand
GTGGTATATGGTATGCCAGCCACAAGACTGGGGTGAAGCCTTTGGGCACACCACCTGCGGGTTCAGGGAGCGACCAGAATGAATATCCATGAGTACCAGGCCAAAATTCTCCTGAGCGAGTTCGGCGTTCCGATCTCCGTGGGCAAGCCTGTGCTGAACCCCTCCGAGGCCGAGGCCGCCGCCAAGGCGCTGCCGGGTCCGGTCTATGTGGTGAAGAGCCAGATCCATGCCGGCGGCCGCGGCAAGGGCAAGTTCAAGGAAGCCTCCGCCGGTGACAAGGGCGGTGTCCGCATCGCCAAGTCGGTCGCTGAAGTGGCCGAGTTCGTGAAGCAGATGCACGGCGCCACGCTGGTGACGATCCAGACCGGCCCCGCCGGCAAGCAGGTCAACCGCCTCTACATCGAGGACGGCTCCGACATCGACAAGGAATTCTATCTCTCGCTCCTGGTCGACCGCGAGACCTCGCGCGTCTCCTTCGTCGTCTCGACCGAGGGCGGCGTCAACATCGAGGACGTCGCGCACAACAATCCCGAGAAGATCGTCACCTTCTCCGTCGACCCCGCCACCGGCATCATGGGCCATCACGGCCGCACCGTCGCGAACGCGCTGAAGCTCTCCGGCGATCTCGCCAAGCAGGCCGAGAAGCTCACCGCGCAGCTCTATGCGGCCTTCGTCGCCAAGGACATGGCGATGCTGGAGATCAACCCGCTGGTCGTGACCAAGCAGGGCCAGCTCCGCGTGCTCGACGCCAAGGTGTCGTTCGACGACAACGCACTGTTCCGTCATCCCGAGATCCTCGCGCTGCGCGACGAGACCGAGGAAGACGCCAAGGAAATCGAGGCGTCGAAATACGACCTCAACTACGTCACCCTCGACGGCAACATCGGCTGCATGGTCAACGGCGCCGGTCTCGCCATGGCGACGATGGACATCATCAAGCTGTACGGCATGGCGCCGGCCAACTTCCTCGACGTTGGCGGCAGCGCCAGCAAGGAGAAGGTCGCCGCCGCCTTCAAGATCATCACCGCCGATCCCAACGTGAAGGGCATCCTCGTCAACATCTTCGGCGGCATCATGAAGTGCGACGTCATCGCCGAAGGCGTCACGGCAGCCGTGCGTGAAGTCGGCCTCAGCGTTCCGCTGGTGGTCCGCCTCGAAGGCACCAATGTCGAGCTCGGCAAGAAGATCATCCGTGAATCAGGCCTCAACGTCGTGCCGGCCGACAATCTCGACGACGCCGCGCAGAAGATCGTGAAGGCCGTCAAGGGAGGCTAACGCCATGACCCAGGACCATCTCGCGCAATCATCGCCGCTCCCGGAGCACGCGCGCCTTTCGGCGTTCGCCGGCGAATGGAACGGTGAGGAGATGGTCTATCCGTCGCGCTGGAATGCCGGCGGTCCCGCCACATCGCACACCGTGGCGCGGATGGATCTCAACGGCTTCTACCTGATCCAGGACTCCGTGCAGATGCGCGACGGCAAGCCTGCCTTCGCCACGCACGGTCTCTTCACCTACGACCGCGAGGACCGGACCTACAAATTGTTCTGGTACGACTCTCTCGGTTACACGCCGCCTTCGCCCGCCTCCGGCGGCTGGGTCGGCAAGACATTGACGCTGGTGCGCGGCTCGCTGCGCGGCAATGCGCGCCACGTCTACGAAATCATCGACGACGAGTCCTACTCGTTGAAGATCCAGTTCTCGCCGGACGCGGAAGGCTGGGCCGACGTGCTCACCGGCGTCTATCGCCGCATCCACTGACCTCTCACTAGTTAGTTCGCGAAAGCAGACCTCATGTCCATCCTGATCGACAAGAACACCAAGGTCATCTGCCAGGGCTTCACCGGCAAGAACGGCACGTTCCATTCCGAGGCCGCGATTGCCTACGGCACCAAGATGGTCGGCGGCACCTCGCCGGGCAAAGGCGGCTCGACCCATCTCGGCCTTCCCGTGTTCGACACCGTGCGCGACGCGCGTGAGAAGACCGGTGCAGACGCATCGGTGATCTACGTGCCGCCGCCGGGTGCTGCGGATGCGATCTGCGAAGCCATCGACGCCGAAATTCCGCTGATCGTCTGCATCACCGAGGGCATTCCTGTCATCGACATGGTGCGGGTGAAGCGCTCGCTCGCCGGTTCCAAGTCGCGCCTGATCGGACCGAACTGCCCGGGCGTCATGACCGCAGGCGAATGCAAGATCGGCATCATGCCGGCCAACATCTTCAAGACCGGCAGCGTCGGCATCGTCTCGCGTTCCGGCACCCTGACCTATGAAGCCGTGTTCCAGACCTCGCAGGAAGGCCTCGGCCAGACCACCGCGGTCGGCATCGGCGGCGACCCGGTCAAGGGAACCGAATTCATCGACGTGCTGGAAATGCTGCTCGGCGACCCCAAGACCGAATCGATCATCATGATCGGCGAAATCGGCGGTTCCGCCGAGGAAGACGCCGCCCAGTTCCTCAAGGACGAAGCCAAGCGCGGCCGCAAGAAGCCGATGGTTGGGTTCATCGCCGGTGTTACCGCACCTCCCGGCCGCCGCATGGGCCATGCCGGTGCGATCATCTCCGGCGGCAAGGGCGACGCCGGGTCCAAGACCGACGCGATGAAATCCGCAGGGATTACAGTGTCGCCGTCTCCCGCCCGCCTTGGCCACACGCTTGCCGAAAAATTGAAGGGTTAATTCACTCCTTCGTTCTTTTCCGGGCGAAAGTTCGCGCTAGATAGGGTAAATGGTTGCTATCGCACTGACCCGCTGCCGGAGGGTCGGTGCCAGCGCCGTTGTTATGCGCGAATCAAGATCGCCAGGAAGCCAGTATGTCTCGCCAGGACGCGAACGCAGCCTTTGCCCTCTCATCGTTTTTGCAGGGCACCAACGCCACCTACATCGACGAAATCTACGCCCGCTACGAGAAGGACCCGTCCTCGGTCGATCCCGAGTGGCAGGAGTTCTTCAAGAGCCTGAACGACCAGCCCTCCGACGTTCGCAAGAACGCCGCGGGCCCGTCCTGGGAACGCGCCAACTGGCCGCTGACCCCGCAGGATGACCTGACCTCCGCCCTCGACGGCAATTGGGTCGAGGTCGAGAAGGCGGTCGGCGCCAAGATCGCAGCCAAGGCTCAGGCCAAGGGCGACAAGGGTGCGGATCTCAGCTCTGCCGACGTGCTGCAGGCCACCCGTGACTCCGTCCGCGCGCTGATGCTGATCCGCGCCTACCGCATGCGCGGCCATTTCCACGCCAAGCTCGATCCGCTCGGCATCGAGGCGCCGCGCAACCGCGAAGAGCTCGACCCGCGCACCTATGGCTTCACTGAAGCCGATTTCGACCGCAAGATCTTCCTCGATCACGTGCTCGGCCTCGAATATGGCAGCCTGCGCGAGATCACTGCGATCTGCGAGCGCACCTACTGCCAGACGCTTGGCGTCGAGTTTATGCACATCTCCAACGCCGCGCAGAAGGCGTGGATCCAGGAGCGCATCGAAGGACCGGACAAGGAGATCTCGTTCACCCGCGAAGGTCGCCGCGCCATCCTGATGAAGCTGGTCGAGGCCGAGGGCTTCGAAAAATTCTGCGACACCAAGTTCACCGGCACCAAGCGCTTCGGCCTCGACGGCGGCGAGTCGCTGATCCCCGCGCTCGAGCAGATCATCAAGCGCGGCGGCAATCTCGGCGTGAAGGAGATCGTGCTGGGCATGCCGCATCGCGGCCGCCTCAACGTGCTGACGCAGGTGATGGGCAAGGCCCATCGTGCGCTGTTCCACGAATTCAAGGGCGGCTCGGCCAACCCGGACGCCGTCGAAGGCTCCGGCGACGTCAAGTATCACCTCGGCGCGTCCTCGGAC
>JAEWBW010000190.1 GCA_023390955.1 Pseudomonadota bacterium | reverse complement strand
GTGGGGGCACCTGAACAACACCGATCACCCCGTCAGCTTCGGCGTGCAGAAATTCGCGGAGATCCTGCTGGCGAAGAGCGGTGGCAAGATGAAGGTCCGCGAGTTCGCGGCCTCGCAGCTCGGCAACGAATTGCAGCAGCAATCGGCGCTGCGCGGCGGCACCCAGGAGATGCTGTCGGCCTCGACGACCTCGCTCGCCACCGTCGTTCCGGAATTCGGCCTGATCGATTTCCCGTTCCTGTTCAACACCGTCGAGCAGGCCGACGCGCTCGGGACGGGCGCCTATGGCAAGGCGATGATGGACACGCTGCCGTCGAAGGGGCTGGTCGCGCTCGGCTATTGGGGCCTCGGCTTCCGCAACGTCACCAACAGCACCCGTCCGATCACCAAGGTCGAGGATTTTGCCGGCCTCAAGCTGCGCGTGATCCCGAACCCGGTCTACCTGGAAACCTTCGGCTCCTTTAAGGCCAATCCGGTCCCGATGGCGTTCGGCGAACTCTATTCGGCGCTGGAGACGCGCACGGTGGACGGGCAGGAGAATCCCTACACGGTGATCCTCTCCAACAAGTTCTATGAGGTGCAGAAATACGTTTCCGCCACCAACCACACCTTCACGCTCAACATCATCCTGGTCAGCAAGGCGTTCTGGGACAAGCTGTCGCCGACCGAGCAGAAGCTGATGCGCGAGGCCTATGAGGAGAGCCGCGGCTTCCAGAAGGACCAGACGCGGATCCAGACCGAGAAGGCGCTGGCGGAGCTGCAGGCCAAGGGCATGCAGTACAACGCGATCGCGCCGGAAGAGACCGACCGCATGCGCAAGACGGCCCAGCCGGTCGTCGACAAGATCTCGGCCAATCTTCGCCCCGAGACTGTTAAGCTGTTCAACCAGGAAATCGAGCGCATCCGCAAGGATGTGAAGTAACCGGTTTCTCCAACACGCAGACAGTGGAGCCGGCCGCGCGCCGGCTCCGCCTCTCATTGCCGGGACGGCACGCATGGCGCGATTCCTCGATCTCTATTGCACGCTCCTGAAAGCCGTCATTGCCGCATGCCTTGCGGTGATGGTCGTGCTGGTCTTCGGCAACGTCGTTCTCCGCTACGGCTTCAACTCCGGGATCACCATCTCGGAAGAGCTGTCGCGCTGGCTGCTGGTCTGGCTGACCTTCCTCGGCGCGATCGTCGCGCTGCGCGAACACGCCCATCTCGGCGTCGACACCCTGGTCCGCAAGCTCTCCGCCAACGGCAAGCGCATCTGCTTCGTCCTCAACTATTGCCTGATGCTGTTTGCCGACTGGCTGCTGCTCTCGGGCAGCTGGCGCCAGACTCTCATCAACATCGATGACCGCGCGCCGGCCACCGGTCTTTCGATGGCGATCTTCTACGCGGTCGGCGTGATCTTCGGCGTGTCGGCGGCCGTCATCCTTCTCTACGACCTGTACCGCGTGGTCAGCGGGCAGGCGAGCGAGGAGGACATGGTCGCCGTCAGGGAATCGGAGGAGCAGTGATGTCCTTCGCATCAAAGCCCGCCCGTTCCCGTCGCATCACCCGGATCACGCCATGACGATCGCCGTCTTCACCTTCTCGCTGCTCGGCGCCATGGCGCTGGGCATGCCGATCGCCTTTGCCCTCCTCATCTGCGGCGTGGCCCTGATGAGCACGATCGACATGTTCGACGCCCAGATCGTGGCGCAGAACGTCATCAACGGCGCCGACAGCTTCCCGCTGATGGCCATTCCCTTCTTCATGCTCGCCGGCGAGATCATGAACAAGGGCGGCCTTGCCAAGCGCATCGTCAACGTCGCCCTCGTTGCCGTCGGCCATTTTCGCGGTGGCCTCGGCTACGTCACCATTCTGGCGGCCTGCATCCTGTCGTCGCTGTCAGGGTCCGCAGCGGCGGACGCGGCCGCGCTCGCGGCGCTGCTGGTGCCGATGATGGTCGCAGCGGGACACAAGAAGACCTACGCGGCGGGCCTCGTGGCCGCCGGTGGCGTCATCGGCCCCGTCATCCCGCCCAGCATCGGCTTCGTGATCTTCGGCGTTGCCGCCAACGTCTCGATCTCGAAGCTGTTTCTGGCCGGCATCGTTCCCGGCCTGCTGCTCGGCCTCGGCCTCTGCGCGGCCTGGTACTGGGTCGTGCGCAAGGAAGATCTGTCGCCGCCGCCGCGGGCTTCGATGCGCGAAATCGTGCACGCCATCATCGACGGCTTCTGGGCGCTGATGCTGCCCGGGATCATCATCGTGGGCCTGCGCTTCGGCATCTTCACGCCGACCGAGGCGGGCGTCGTCGTCGCCGTCTATTCGCTGTTCGTCGCGACCTGCATCTATCGCGAACTGAAATGGTCGCAGCTCTACGCGGTGATGGTCTCTTCCGCCGTGACGACCAGCGTGGTGATGTTCCTGGTCGCTGCAGCGCTGGTGTCGTCGTGGCTGATCACGGTGTCCGAGATCTCCGCCCAGGTCGTCGGCCTCCTGAAGCCCTTCATGGGCAATAAGACGATGCTGATGCTTGCGATCATGGTGGTGGTCGTGATCGTCGGGACGGCGCTCGACATGACGCCGACGATCCTGATCCTGACGCCGATCCTGATGCCGATCATCAAGGCGGCGGGCATCGATCCCGTCTATTTCGGCGTCCTCTTCATCATCAACAACTCGATCGGCCTGATCACACCACCTGTCGGCATCGTGCTCAACGTCGTCTGCGGCGTCTCCAGGATCAGCATGGAGGACATCATCAAGGGCGTCTGGCCGTTCCTGATCGCGCAGCTGGTCGTGCTGTTCGCGATGGTGCTGTTCCCCGGACTGGTGACGATCCCGGCAAAGTGGTTCGGCGGTTAATCAAGAGAAGGAACGACGCACATGGCCGCACGGATCATGATCCTCAATGGGCCCAATCTCAATTTCCTCGGCATCCGTGAACCTCACATCTACGGGCCGACGACGCTGAAGCAGATCGAGGACAGCTGCCAGGCCATGGCCGACCAGCTCGGCGTGACCATCTCGTTCCACCAGTCCAACATGGAAGGCGAGTTGGTCAATCTGATCCAGTCCGCCCACGGCAAGGCGGATGCCATCATCTTCAACCCGGCCGCCTATTCCTTCACCTCGATCGCGCTGATCGATGCGCTGAAGATCTTTGAGGGCGTGAAGATCGAGGTGCACATCTCGAACATCCACGCCCGCGACGAGCTGCACCGCCACTCCATCACCTCGAGCGCCTGCACGGCCGTCATCTGTGGCCTCGGCCCGTACGGCTACATCGCCGCGATGCAGGCAGCCGTGCAGCGGCTCGGACAACTGCCCGCCACGATTCCGCCGGCCCTGCACGGGCTTGCGGCTGCCGGGAAAGCGTGAGGACGGAGAGATGCGCGGTGCTGGATTTCTTGCCATCTGGAGCGACGTTGAGACGCCCGACCTGACCGATTACCGCCACTGGCTGACGCGCGAGCACACCACGGAGCGTGTAACGACGAAGGGCTTCCTGGCCTCGCGCGTGTTCCGTGCATCACGGGACGACATCAATCGCTTCTTCATCCTGTATGAACTGGAAGCGCCGGAGGTTCTCGACGGCCCGGCCTATCTCGCGCGCCTCAACGCGCCGACGCCGTGGTCGCAGCGCATCATGCCGAAGCTCGGCAATTTCAAGCGGGGCGGGGGCACCATGGTCGCGCGCGCCGGCCGCGGTGAGGGCGCCACGATAACGGCGCTGCGGATCGAGACATTGCCGGACAATTCGCGCGAACTGGCCGAGACGATCGTAGCCTGCGACGGGATCGCCGCCGTGCAGATCGGCGCGACCGACGAGGCAAGGACGTCGGTGCCGACGGCCGAGAAGGGGATGCGGAAGGACGAGGGGTTCTTCGCAGGCCTCCTGCTGATCGAGGCGCTGGACGTGGCCTCGCTGCGCGCTGCCTTGCGGCGAGCGACGGAAGTAGCGCCCGACATTCTTGAGCGATCCAGCGAGCCGGAAATCTACCAGGGCATGTTCTCGCTCGACGCCCGCATCGCGGATTTCGGCTGATGGCGAATTTCTCGCTCGCCGCACTCACGGTGCTCGAGCTGGCGCCACCCGAGATGATCGAGATCGCGGCGCGCTGCGGCTATGAGAAGGTCGGGCTCAGGCTGCTGCCGGCAACGCCGGGCGGGATCGCATACCGCCTGATGGACGAAGCGCCGCTCATGCGGGAGACGTTGGCGCGGCTGCAAGCGACCGGCGTGACCGTCGCCGATCTCGAGGTCGTTGCATTCCGCCCCGAGACGGATGTCGCGTCCTTCGCGCCGTTCTTCGAGGCCGGCGCGCGCCTTGGCGCCAAGAACATCCTCGTCGCCGCCTACGATCCGGATCTGGCGCGGTTTGCAGATCGCTACGGGCAGTTCTGCGAGGCAGCGGCAAAGCATGGCCTGACATCCGATCTCGAATTCATGCCCTGGACCAGCGTCCCGGACCTGAAGACTGCCATACGGATCGTCGGCGACGTCGATCATCCCTCGGCCGGCATCCTGGTCGATGCGCTGCATTTCGATCGCTCGCAAAGTTCGCTGGCGGATCTCGCCACCATCCCGGCCGAGCGGCTGCACTACTGGCAAATCTGCGACGGTCCGGCCGAACGGCCCGCGACGACGGAGCAGCTGATCCACGCCGCGCGCGAGGAGCGGATGTTTCCGGGCGAGGGCGGCATCGATCTCGTCAACCTGACGCGGGCGATGCCGGATACCCTGACCATCTGCGTCGAGGTCCCGACCGTGCAGCTGGCGAAGACCGTCAATGCCGAAACCCGGGCCCGCCGCGCGCTGGAGGCGGCGAGAGGCGTCGTTGCGAGAGCGCGCAGCTCAGCCTGAGCGGAGAGGGGCTCGCGATGCCGGACGTCAATCGCGCCTTTGATACCGAGACGGATCTGCTGGTCATCGGCGCCGGGGCAGGCGGCATGACCGCCGCGCTGGTCGGCGCCCTCGAAGGTCTCAGCGTCATCCTCTGCGAGAAGTCCGACATGGTGGGCGGCACAACCGCGAGCTCCGCCGGCACCGTCTGGATTCCCGGCAGCCGGCAAAGCGAGCGCGCCGGGACACCCGACACGGTCGAGGCTGCGCGCATCTATCTCGGCGCGATGCTCGGCGCGCACGCGGCAGACGAGCGCCTGGACATGTTCCTCAAGGCCGGCCCGGTCGTCCTCGACTATCTCGAGGAGAAGACCAGCGTGCGGTTCGCAGCGCCGCCGGTCCATCCCGACTACAAGAACCTGCCGGGGGCCGCGACCGGCGGGCGCGCGCTCGGCGCCATTCCCTTCGACGGCCGCAAGCTCGGCGACGACTTTGCCCGCATCAGGCCGCCCCGCCGGGAATTCATGGTGCTGGGCGGCATGATGGTCGGGAAGGCGGACATTCCCGCGCTGCTGGCGCCATTCCGCAGCTGGACGAATTTTCGGCACGTCATCGGCCTTCTTGTCAGGCATGCGGCCGATCGGATCAGCCACATGCGCGGCACGCGCCTGATCATGGGCAATGCGCTTGTCGCAAGGCTGTTCGACAGCATCCGCAGCGCCGGCGTCGAACTGCGATTTGACACGGGCTTGAGCGAACTGATCTGCGAGGGCGACGCAGTCGTCGGCGCCGTCCTCAAATCTCCGGCCGGAGAGGTCGCGATCCGCGCCCGCAAGGGCGTGGTGCTGGCCACGGGTGGCGTCGGCTGGAGCAGCGAGCTTCGCGCACGGTTGTTTCCGGAGGCCGCACGCCGCCACTCGATGGCACCCCCATCAAACACCGGAGACGGCATGCTGGCAGCCGAGCGCGCCAATGCCGTGATCGAGCGCGATCTCGAAAGTCCGGGCCTGTGGATGCCGAGCTCGGTCATGACGCAAGCGGACGGTCATGTCTCGGTCTTCCCGCACATCATGCTCGATCGCGCCAAGCCGGGCCTGCTTGCCGTCAACACCTCGGGACGGCGTTTCGTCAATGAGGCCGATTCCTACCACGACTTCGTGGCGGCGATGCTGCGGTCCAACGCGTCGGATGCTCCGGCGAGCCCGGCCTACCTGATCTGCGATCGGTCCTTCATCCGGGATTTTGGCATCGGCCTCGTTCACCCCGGCACCAAAGATCTCGGCAAGTTTCTGCAGGTCAACTATTTGATCGAGGCCGGCACGATCCCTGAGCTGGCGCAGAAGATCGGCGCCGACGGCGAGCAATTCACCGAGACAATAGAGCGATACAATCGTTACGCCGTCACAGGCGTCGACGAAGATTTCGGCCGCGGCTCGAGCGAGCTCAATCGCTTCAACGGCGATACGCTGACAAAACCCAACCCCTGCCTGCGGCCAATCGGTCCAGGGCCATACTATGCAGTCGCCGTCTGGCCGTCGGATCTCGCCAGCAGCGCCGGCCTGCGCACGGATTCGCACGGCCGCGTGTTGTCTCAGGATGGGAAGCCTCTCGTCGGGCTTTACGCCGTCGGCACCGACTCCTCATCCATCTTCCGCGGCACATATCCCGGACCTGGCACGATGATCGGGCCTGCCATCGTCTTCGGCTGGTGTGCTGCGATGGATGCAGCAGGCAAATTGTCATCCGACGGAATGCGAATCACAGATCGCAATAGATGACGAACTTCCGTTCGCAAATGTGTTTCTGTTTGTGTCTGACTGTGCTTCAGCTTGAGATTCAGAACTGCAAATAGCTGCACCTGGCACGCTCAATCGTGCATGAGCGCTTTGGTCGCAGTCTGTATTCCCCTGTCTTGATGAATTCTAATCGGGTTCCTATCGCGCTCCACATGCCTCTGCGATACCGCGAGACATCAAAAATCCTACCGGCGAAGCCGGAAGTGCGGGGCATTTGGCGTGACAGACTTCAAACTTCATTCGCGTTCCGACGCGCGTATTCGGCGACTTCAGGTCATCTTGGGAGCGGTCAGCACGTTCGCTCTGTTCGTCCCGACGACATCAGTCGAAGCCCAGACAACGCTTCCCTCAGTCACGGTCGATGCCCCCAACCAGCGCACGCAGCCCGCAGCGACGGCTCCGTCGCGGCGAACGAGCGCGACACGCACCACGCGCGCCAATCGCCGCGCTCCGCAGCAGCAGGCTGCACCGGTCGCAGCATCGAATGCCGGCGCCGGCGAGCGCGCCAACGGCCCCGTTCGTGGCTTCGTCGCAACACGCAGCGGTACCGCGACCAAGACCGACACGCCGCTGATCGAAACCCCGCAATCGGTGTCCGTCATCACCACCGACCAGGTCAGGAACCAGGGCGCGACGTCGATCGGTGAAGCCCTGCGCTACACCGCAGGCGTCAGCGGCGACGTCAACGGCGGCTCCGACACCCGCTTCGGCGGCCTCCAGATCCGCGGCTTCGACATGACCATGCCCGGGCTCTATATCGACGGCCTGCGGATTCCCAACAGCAATTACGTCCACTTCAACGGCCTCGATCCCTACGGCGCCGAGCGCCTCGAGGTGCTGAAGGGACCGTCCTCGGCCATGTATGGCGGCAGCGGTACCGGCGGCCTGCTCAACTACGTCACCAAGCTGCCGACCGCGCAGCAGTTCGGCGAAGTCTCGATCTCCGGCGGCAGCTTCAACCGCTATCAGGGCCAGTTCGACATGGGCGGCCCCGCCAACAAGGAAGGCACCGTGCTGTGGCGCCTGACCGGCGTCGTCCGCGACGGCGAGACCCAGGTGGATTTCACCAAGGACAATCGCATCTTCATTGCGCCTGCCGTCACCTTCAAGCCGAACGACGACACCACGATCACGTTCCTCGCCAACTACCAGAAGGACCGGGCAGGGTGGGGTCTGCAGTTTTTGCCGGCGTCGGGCACGGTCTGGCCGAATGCCGGCCGCACCATCCCGGTCTCGTTCTTCGCGGGCGTGCCGAGCTTCGACGCCTTCAATACCGAGATCGCGACCGCGGGCTACCAGCTCTCGCACGACTTCAACGACTATCTCACGTTCCGGCAGAACCTGCGTTACGCCTACCAGCACAACGAGGAAAAGGTCTTCTACGGCGGCGGCTACGCCAACGAGGCCACAGGCGACTACAATCGCTACGGCAGCTACAGCAACTCCTACATCAACTCTTTCGCGGTGGACAATCAGCTCCAGGGCAAGTTCACCACCGGCTTCCTGCGTCACACCGTGCTCGCCGGTCTCGACTATCGCAACACCGAGTTCCGCGACACTGCCTATAGCGTGACGACCTCGTCGCCGACGATCAACGTCTTCAACCCGGTCTATAGCTACGACTACGCCATCGACCCATTGCCGGGCGACAAGACCAGCGTCAAGCAATCGCAGGTCGGCCTCTATTTGCAGGACCAGATCAAGATCGACCGGCTCTCATTCCAGCTCGGCGGACGGCAGGATTTCGTCACGACGGGGGTCAATGCTCTCACCAACACGACCTCGACCGACGCTTCGGCTTTCACTGGCCGCGCCGCTGTGATGTACAATTTCGATAACGGCATCGCGCCCTATTTCAGCTACTCGGAATCATTCCTGCCGGTGCTGGTCACCAATGCGACAGGCCAGCTCCTCAACCCCGAGACCGGCAAGCAGTACGAAATCGGCGTCAAATATCAGCCGATCGGCTGGAATGCGCTGTTCACCTTCGCTGCGTTCGACCTGACGCGCGACAACGTCGTCGTCTATACACCGCCGAGCCCGTTCCCCGACCAAACCGGGCAGATCCGCTCGCGCGGCGTCGAGCTGGAAGGAACGGTGTCCCTCATCACCGGCTGGAACATCCGCGCCGCCTACGCTTACGTCGATGCCGTGGTCACGCAGGATCCGGTCAATGTCGGCAAGACGCCGGTCACCGTGCCGCTCAACCGCGCCTCGCTCTGGACCGACTACACCCTGCAGGGCGGAATGTTCGCGGGCGTGCAGTTCGGCGGTGGCATCCGCCATGTCGGCGAGACTTGGGGCGATGACGCAAACACGTTCCGGGTTCCTGCGGCGACCGTATTCGACGGCCTGCTGGCCTACACCCGCGACAATTGGCGGCTGTCGCTCAACGCCAGCAACCTGACCGACAAGCGCTATGTTGCCGCCTGCTATGGCGCGGCATCGGGCTGCTTCTATGCCGAGGGACGCAAAATCATCGGCAAGGTCGCCTATCGCTGGTGACCTCGATCTGAGACGATCGGGCGCCGCCGGGAATCATTCCCTGCGGCGCCGATCTTGTTTGATGGAACGATGATGAGAGCTCTTTTCGGTCGGTTGCATCGCTGGGCGGGACTGCTGACGGCGGGGTTCCTGTTCTTCTCCGGCATCACCGGTGCGATCATCTCGTGGGATCATGAGATCGACGAGGTCCTGAACAAGCATTTGTTCGACGTCACCACCCAGGGTCCGGCGATTCCATCCGTCGAGCTCGCCAAGATGGTCGAGCAGCGCGATCCCCGCGCCCGCGTCATCCATCTCTTCATGACGCCGGAGGAGGGGCACTCGCTGTGGTTCTTCGTGCTGCCGCGGATCGATCCGGCGACCGGCAAGCGCTTTGCGATCGACTACAACCAGATCTTCCTCGATCCCAACACCGGCGCGGAGCTCGGCCGGCGCTATTGGGGCGCGGTCTGGCCGGTGACGCGGGAGAACTTCGTCTCGTTCCTCTACAAGCTGCATTACACGATGCACATCCCGGAGTTCTGGGGCAGCGATCGCTGGGGCATGCGCGTGCTTGGGATCATCGCCATCATCTGGACCATCGACTGCTTCGTCGGCTTCTATCTAACGCTGCCGTCACGACGCCGTACCAAGGCCGGACGGGCGCCTGCGGTCACACGCCAGCTCGAGCGCGGCTTCTGGGCGCGCTGGGCGCCGGCCTGGACCATCAAGACCTCAGGCAGCGCCTACCGGATCAATTTCGACATCCACCGCGCCTTCAGCCTTTGGACCTGGGGCCTGCTGTTCATCATCGCCTTTACGGCGTTCTCGCTGAACCTCTATTTCGAGGTGTTCTCGCCGATGATGAAGATGGTGTCGAACTACACGCCGACGCCCTATGAGCAGCGGCCATACCGCGATCTCGA
>JAEWBW010000174.1 GCA_023390955.1 Pseudomonadota bacterium | reverse complement strand
GATCACGGTCGCGACCGCATTGGCGGTGTCGTGGAAGCCGTTGACGAACTCGAAGCCGAGCGCGATCAGGAGCGCGACGAACAGGAGGATGTAGGGCAAATAGGCCGTCACGCGCATGCCGGTCGCATCGACGTCGGCATAGATGCTGTAGGCGACGAACAGCAGTCCCGCGCCGAGGACGCCGAAGAACAGGATCATCGTCAGCGGGTTGAAACCCTTGTCGAGATTGGGCCGCGAGGCCGGCTGGACCGGCGCCGGATCGGCCATCGATCGGTCAAATGCTACATCCGTCATGTCAAACGCCCCTTCAGACTTCTTCTTGAATGGACGTATTGTCGCGGATGGATGCGAAGTCTGGATGACAGGCGGTCTGAAGGGCCGTTTCGCCCGATGATCAGGCCGCGCGCGCGGCTTTCTTTTGCGCGGCCGCAGCGATCCTGAGATCGTCGACGAAGCGCTGATATTCCAGCTTTTTCGCTTCCGGGTCCGGCAGCCGCAACAGATAGGACGGATGCACGGTCACCAGCACCTTGCGATCGCCGTCGAGATCGATCAGCCGGCCGCGGGTCTTGCCAACAGGCGTGATCTTGCCGAACACGCTTTGCGCAGCGGTGGCGCCCATGGCGACGACGAGGTCGGGCTGGATGGTGGCCAGTTCCCGCTCATACCATTGCCGGCAGGCGCGGATCTCCGGCGTCGCTGGTTTTTGATGCAGTCGGATCTTTCCGCGCGGTACGAATTTGAAATGCTTGACCGCGTTGGTGACGTAGACCTTCTTGCGATCGACGCCGGCTTCTTCCAGCGCACGGTCGAGCATCTGGCCGGCGGGGCCGACGAAAGGATGTCCGGCGAGATCTTCCTTGTCGCCGGGCTGCTCGCCGACCAGCATGATGGTGGCGTTCTTCGGACCCTCGCCGAACACGGTTTGCGTCGCGTCCTTCCAGAGCGGGCAGGCGCGGCAATGGGCGGCTTCCTCGCGCAGCGCTTCCAGATCGTCGGCCGCCTTGCGTTTCATCAAAACCTCCGGCTGCTTCTGGGCCTTGTGCGGATCGGTCGCCGGACTTGCGATCATGGCGTCCGCGGCACGTTCGGCGCCTGCGATCAGGGGTTTAATCAACGAGGCTTCCGGCAGGTTCCTCCAGTATTTCTTCGGCATCTCCTTCTGCATGGCTTTCACCTTCAACCGGGCCGGATTGAAGATGCTGGCGTAATAGCGCCGCCAGGTTTCCTCCAGCCGGTCTTCGCTTGGCGCTTCGCTCTTGCTCACGCCCGGCGTGAACGTGACCGCGTGGCCATCCCAATGCGCGCAGAGATCCGGCGTCAGGATCGACCAGGGCATGTCGGCAAAGCGCCGGGCGAAGAACGGCGCTGCGAGCTCGACGATGTGGTGCTCCGGCTCGAACCAGGCGACGAAATGCGCCTTGTGCTCGCGGCCGACCTCGCGGAAGCGCACGAAGGCATGCATCTTGTGCTCGTCGCGATAGACCGCCTTTGCCATGGCCATCACCTGCGCGACGTCGGGGTCGATGGCGATGTCGAGCAGATCGTGATTGTCCTTCACGCGCCAGAGCAGGCGATAGAGGATCGCGAAGCGCTCGCCATCACGATGCAGGATCGCAGCCTTTGCCAGCTCGACGAATGTGGCCGGGACGTTGAAGGTGGTGGCGTCTCTGGCTTCCGGCAGCGGTGCGTGCGAGGGCAGCGCGAACAAATCAGCCTTGCCGCCCTGCACGGCCCAAGTGACATCCTCCGGCTTGACCTGATGCAGCGCGAGGGCGCGCGCAGCTGTGCGCCAGCCGTCGAAATCGGTTTCATTATCGAGGGTGATGAAGTGCATCAGAAGCCAAATCCCAGTTGCTCAGCCTTCGGCTTGAACCGCTCGATCAACTGTGCCGCATCGAGACGCTGCGGTGAGGGCCGGTGATCGCTGAGAACGATAAACGGCAGCGCCTTGTTCCTGGGGATGTGCAGCCGCGCGAGGTCTGACGCACGGATGCTGGTCGTGCGCCGGGTGGTGATGATGCGCTCGACCGCCTTGGTGCCGAAACCTGGCACGCGCAACAGCTCCTCGCGGCTGGCACGGTTGACGTCGAGCGGAAAACGATCGCGGTGGCGCAGCGCCCAGGCGAGTTTTGGGTCGACGTCGAGCGGCAGCATCGCGCTGTCGTCGACGATCTCGCCGACGTCAAAGCCGTAGAACCGCATCAGCCAGTCGGCCTGGTAGAGCCGGTGCTCGCGCATGAGCGGCGGCGCGCGCAAGGGCAGGGCATGGCTTGCATCGGGGATCGGGCTGAAGGCGGAGTAGTAGACGCGCTTCAACCGGTAGGAGCCGTAGAGATTGGCGCTGGTGTGCAGGATGGTCTGGTCGGATGCCGCGTCGGCGCCGACGATCATCTGCGTGCTTTGTCCGGCGGGCGCGAAACGTTGCGGCTTCGCCCTGGTTTTGGCGCTGCGATTTTCCTCGGCCTCGTCAAGCTTCAGCCGCAGCCGGCCCATGGTGCGGCGGATCGCGCGAACGTCCTTCTCCGGCGCGAATTGTTGCAGGCTGGTCTCATGCGGCATCTCGATGTTGATGGAGAGACGGTCGGCATATTTGCCGGCTTCGGTGATCAGCGCGTCATCGGCCTCGGGAATGGTCTTGAGATGGATGTAGCCGCGGAAGCGATGTTCCTCGCGCAGTTTTCGCGCGACGCCGACCACCTGCTCCATGGTGTAGTCGGGGCTGCGGATAATACCGGAGGAGAGGAACAGGCCCTCGATGTAGTTGCGCCGGTAGAAGTCGAGCGTCAGCTTGACCACCTCGTCGATGGTGAAGCGGGCGCGCGGCACGTTGGAGGAGGCGCGGTTGACGCAATAGAGGCAATCGTAGTTGCAGGCATTGGTCAGCAGCACCTTGAGCAGGGAGATGCAGCGGCCGTCCGGCGCGTAGGAATGGCAGATGCCCATGCCGGGCGCGGTCGAGCCCATGCCCTTGCCGTCACTGGAATCCCGTTTCTCGGTGCCGCTGGAGGCGCAGGACGCATCGTACTTGGCAGCATCTGCCAGGATCTCCAGCTTGCGTTGCACATCCATCTCAAAATCCCTTTGATTCCGCTCATGAATCCCTGGACGCGCCAATTCGATTGACTCTTCGTCCGCCGTTAGCTTTATATTAGAACATATCATGAACAAATGGGCCAGCTATTGGTTCTCCTTTCGAGAAACAACTGGCCTCACTTCTTGAGGAGCGGCGACGCATGAACGGCGCACGCATGAGCATGCTTGCGTCCCTGCGCGGCAGCATCGAGCGCATCGAGGCGCCTGGCGATGGGCAGGCGCTGAACAGGATCGCGCTCGGCCATAAGGGCGCCGACGCAATGCTGTGCGGCGGGCTGGCGCTTGCCGCCGTGCATGAAGTGTTTGCCGAGGGGCATCAGGGCGCGGCGGCGACGGGTTTTATCGCAGGCATCGCGGGGCGGATTGCACCGCGCAAGCCGCTGGTCTGGGT
>JAEWBW010000138.1 GCA_023390955.1 Pseudomonadota bacterium | reverse complement strand
ACAGGGAACGGTTCGGACACCGGCAGCGCGACGATCGCGGTGTCGAGCCGGCCTTCGGCCAGTTCCTGGATCAGACGCGGCGTCATGGTTTCGCGCACGCGGATGTCGAGCTCCGGATGCATGCGCGTCAGATTCTTGGTGATCTTGGGCAGCAGGTACGGCGCGATCGTCGGGATCATGCCGATGCGCAGGCGGCCGGCGAAGCGGTCCTGTGACGCGCGTGCGAAATCGCCGAGCTCGTCGACCGAGCGCAGGATGTCGCGGACGCGCGGGGCGAGCTCCTCGCCGAAGCGCGTCAGCGCCACTTGCCGGGCGCTGCGTTCCAGCAGCAGGCCGCCAAGCGCCTCCTCCATCTCCTTGATCTGCATCGACAAGGCCGGCTGCGAGATCGAGCAGGATTCGGCAGCGCGGCCGAAATGGCCATGGCGGGCCAGCGCATCGAAATAGCGGAGTTGCCGCAAGGTGAGATTGATCATCAGAAAATCCTATCGCAGCAATCACTAAAGTCAATTTTACCTGATAGGAGCGACAGCTTAGAGTGGTTCTACCTGGTAGAGGGCGGATCACTCACGCCACCAGAGGAGGAATTCATGGACGACAATGCAAAGTGCCCGTTTTCGGGTGGAAAACCCGCGCCCTCGAACCGCGAGTGGTGGCCGGCCGCGCTCAATATCGAGATGCTGCACAAGAATTCCGGCCTGTCCGACCCGATGGACAAGGATTTCGACTACGCCAAGGAGTTCAAGACCCTCGACCTGACCGCGGTCGTGAAGGATCTGACCGCCCTGATGACGGATTCCCAGGAGTGGTGGCCGGCCGACTTCGGTCACTATGGCGGCCTGATGGTTCGCATGGCCTGGCACAGCGCGGGCACCTATCGCACCACCGACGGTCGCGGTGGCGCCGGCGCCGGTCAGCAGCGTTTCGCGCCGCTCAACAGCTGGCCCGACAACGCCAATCTCGACAAGGCGCGCCGCCTGCTCTGGCCGATCAAGCAGAAGTATGGCCGCAAGCTCTCCTGGGCCGACCTGATGGTTCTCGCCGGCAACGTCGCGCTGGAATCGATGGGCTTCAAGACCTTCGGCTTCGCCGGTGGCCGCGCCGACGTGTGGGAGCCGGAAGAGCT
This sequence comes from Pseudomonadota bacterium, assembly GCA_023390955.1. Lineage (GTDB taxonomy): Bacteria > Pseudomonadota > Alphaproteobacteria > Rhizobiales > Xanthobacteraceae > Bradyrhizobium. The sequence goes on along the minus strand of JAEWBW010000138.1, from coordinate 2,162 downwards.
CTATTGGGGTCCCGAAGGCACCTGGCTCGGTGACGAGCGCTACAGCGGCGAGCGCCAGCTCGCTGAGCCGCTCGGCGCCGTGCAGATGGGCCTGATCTACGTCAATCCGGAAGGCCCGAACGGCAAGCCGGATCCGGTGGCCGCGGCCAAGGACATCCGCGAGACCTTTGCCCGCATGGCGATGAACGACGAAGAGACCGTCGCGCTGATCGCCGGCGGCCATTCCTTCGGCAAGACGCACGGCGCCGGCGATCCGTCGCTGGTCGGTCCGGAGCCGGAAGCGGGCGCACTGGAAGATCAGGGCCTCGGCTGGAAGAGCAAGCACGTGTCGGGCATGGCGGGTGATTCCATCACCAGCGGTCTCGAAGTGACCTGGACGACGACGCCGACGAAGTGGAGCAACAACTTCTTCGAGAACCTGTTCAACTACGAATGGGAGCTGACGAAGAGTCCCGGTGGTGCCAACCAGTGGACCGCCAAGGGCGCCGACGCTGTTATCCCCGACGCGTTCGATAAGTCGAAGAAGCATCGGCCGACGATGCTGACGACCGACCTCTCGCTGCGCTTCGATCCGGCCTACGAGAAGATCTCGCGTCGTTTCCTGGCGAGCCAGGCTGAGTTCGCGGACGCCTTCGCCCGCGCCTGGTTCAAGCTCACCCATCGCGACATGGGCCCGATCCAGCGCTACCTCGGCCCGCTGGTGCCGAAGGAGACGCTGATCTGGCAGGATCCAATTCCGGCCGTGAATCACGAGCTGGTCAGCGATCAGGACATCGCGGCGCTGAAGACCAAGATTCTGGCTTCGGGCCTGTCGGTGTCGGAGCTGGTCTCGACCGCATGGGCGTCGGCTTCGACGTTCCGTGGCTCGGACAAGCGCGGCGGCGCCAACGGTGCGCGTATCCGCCTTGCCCCGCAGAAGGATTGGGAGGTCAACCAGCCCGCCCAGCTCTCGAAGGTGCTCGGCAAGCTCGAAGCGATCCAGAAGGAATTCAGCGCCGGCCAGAAGAAGGTCTCGCTGGCCGACCTGATCGTTCTCGGCGGCACCGCCGCGGTCGAAAAGGCCGCCAAGGATGCCGGCGTCGACGTCAAGGTCGCCTTCACGCCGGGCCGCATGGATGCCTCGCAGGAGCAGACCGATGCGGCCTCCTTCGCGCCGCTCGAGCCGCGCGCCGACGGCTTCCGCAACTATGTCGGCAAGAAGCAGCAGTTCATGCAGGTCGAAGAGGCCCTGGTGGACCGCGCGCAATTGCTGCGGCTCTCCGGTCCCGAGATGACCGACCTCGTCGGCGGCCTGCGCGTGCTCGGCGCCAATGCGAACGGCTCGAAGCAGGGCGTCTTCACCGCGAAGGTGGGCACGCTGAGCAACGACTACTTCGTCAACCTGCTCGACATGAGCACGCAGTGGGCCCCCGCGGCTGACGGCTCCTATGAGGGCCGCGACCGCAAGACCAATGCAGTGAAGTGGACCGGCTCGCGCGCCGATCTGATCTTCGGCTCGCACTCGCAGCTGCGCGCCTTCGCCGAGGTCTATGCTTCGTCGGATGCCAAGCAGAAGTTCGTGCAGGACTTCGCCAAGGCCTGGACCAAGGTGATGAACCTCGACCGCTACGACATCGTTCGGGCCTGATCCGCGATGCGCTTCACCTCTCCCCGATCGGGAGAGGTGAAGCGAACAACCACAGACACGAGCACAAACAAAAAGGGCGGCCGCGAGGCCGCCCTTTCTTATTTTGGAATGAGCCGAGTGATTACTCGCCGGCCGCTTCACGCGGAGCCTTCTCGCCCTCGCCGCCCTTGGCCTCGAGGTCCTCGCCGGTGGCCTGGTCGACCGCCTTCATCGACAGCCGGGTCTTGCCGCGGTCGTCGAAGCCGAGCAGCTTGACCTTGACCTTGTCGCCTTCCTTGACGACGTCGGAGGTCTTCTGCACGCGCGCAGCAGCGAGCTGGCTGATGTGCACGAGGCCGTCCTTGGCGCCGAAGAAGTTCACGAACGCGCCGAACTCCATCACCTTGACGACGGTGCCCTCGTAGATCTGGCCGACTTCCGGATCGGATGCGATCGACTTGATCCACTTGATCGCGGCCTTCATCGCCTCGCCGTCGCTGGAAGCGACCTTCACGGTGCCGTCGTCCTCGATGTTGACCTTGGCGCCGGTCTTCTC
>JAEWBW010000083.1 GCA_023390955.1 Pseudomonadota bacterium | reverse complement strand
CCGCCATTGCGCTTGGGATCCTTCATCTGCGTGCAGATCTCGACGCCGCTCTTGCCGAACCAGATGAATTCGACGGGCGCGAGCTGCCAGTCGATGCCGGCGCGCGGTGGCGCCGGGGCCGGCTCGTTCGCTTGTGTCGAGGTCATATGACATGTCGAGCACGGGACGGCCTCTGCACCGATGCGGCTCTCGCCGCCGTGGATGTTCATGCCGTGCACACGCGGCTTGGTCTCGCCGGCCGGCGTCCAGATCGGGAGCGCCCTGGCGTCCACATGGCAGTTGGCACAACGCGGATGCGTCACTACCGCTTCGATCCGCTTCCAGGCCGCCAGCCCGTCCGCCTGGCTGACGCTGCCCGGCGGCAACGCATCCTTGTTCTTGGCGGGCTCGTCCTTGGCCACCACAATCCCGGTGAGAACCGAGATCGACGCGGCCGCGACGACCATCGCGATCAGAGATCTCTTCATGGCGCGCCTCACACGAAATCGATGAACTTGTTGAAGGGCATTTCGCGAATCCGCTTGCCGGTTGCCGCGAAGATCGCATTCGCAAGCGCAGGTGCCGCCGGCGGAACGGGCGGCTCACCTACGCCCCTCACCTTGGGATCGTTCTCGAGGCCACGAACCTCGATCACCGGACATTGGTAGATCCGCATGCCTTCGTGGTGATTGTAGTTGGTCTGTTGCACGCCGCCTTTTGCGTAAGTCAGTTCGCAATTGATGGCGTGGCCGAGCCCCCAGATGACGCCGCCCTGCACCTGGTTCTCGAAATTGACGGGATCGACGACCTTGCCGACATCGACGGCGACCCAGACCTTATCGATCCTGATGCCTCCTGGCGTTGCCGTCACTTCGACGACTTCGGCCGTCGGTGTCCCGAAGGACTCCACGAACGCGACGCCTCTACCCTTGCCGTTACCGAGCGGCCCCTTCCAGTCCGACATCGCGGCGACCGTCTCCAGCACCTTGCGGTAATGCGGGACGGTGCACATCGCGATGCGCGCCTTCATGGGATCGAGGCCAGCCGCGTGGATCAGCTCGTCGATGAAGCTCTCGGTGAAGAAGCCCGATGTCGAAGCGCCGACCGAGCGCCAGGTGGTGCTCGGCGATAGCCCCTGCGCCTCGTAGCTCGTGCCCCGGAAGTTCGGGATGTTGTAGTAGACATTCCACAGGCCGGCAGCCAACTGACCGTCGGGATCCTTGGAGGGCGTGCCCGAACGTTCGAGCAGTCCCTTGAGCGGCGTTGTCGAGGCGACCTGCAGATCGGCCGCGACGATCTTGTCCTTGTCGACGCTGCCCTTGTGCCGGGCGATCGCAATCTGCCGCGGAATGTCCTGGAGGAAATCCTCCTCGCGCGAGAACACCAGCTTGATCGGCGTTCCCTTCATCTGGTTGGCGATCTCGGCGAGAACGCGGACGTTCTCGTATTCGAGACGGTGGCCAAAACTTCCACCGGTCCACTGATTGTGGAAGGTGACCTGCTCCGGCTTGAGGCCGATCGCCGTCGCCGCGACCCATTGAACAAAGCGCGGGCTCTGATGGCCGACCCAGATCTCCATCCCCTTGTCGGTGACGAGGCCGATCCCGTTGAGCGGCTCGAGCGGCTGATGCGCGAGATAAGGCGCGCGATATTCGGCCTCGACGAGCTTGCCTGTCTTGAGCCCGGCTTCGATGTCGCCGACTTTCTTCCACTCCTTGCCGAGGAACTCCGGCTTGAACGAGGATTCCAGCACCTTCCAATGGTCGGCCTGCTCCGCGGGATAGACCGAGGGCGCCCACTGGCATTCGATGGCGTCGACCGCCTTCATTGCGTACCAGCTGTTGGTGGCGATAACAGCAACGCCGTTCTTGATTTCGAGGATCTTCTTGACCCCCGGCATCGCGCGCGCCTTGCTCGCATCGTAGGATTTCAGCGGCTGCCCCTTGGCGGGGTTGAGCTTGACGGAGGCGTACAGCATGCCATCCGCCTTGAGGTCGATGCCGAACTTCAGCTCGCCCATGACCTTGTCGCGAATGTCGAGCCGCGTCATCGGCTTGCCCAGCATGCGCCATTTCGAGGGATCTCGCGGCTTGGCATCGAGCACCGGTGGAATCTTCGCGGCGTCCGCGGAGAGATCGACATAGGCGATCTTGGTGCCGTTGGGCAGGATCACATGACCCGATTGGGTGCGCAGGTCGGCCACGGCGACGCCCGAGCGTTTTGCGGCGGCGGCCTTCAGTGTCTCGCGCGCGACCGCGCCGGCAACGCGCAGCTTTTCATAGGTGTCCGGCAGCGTGCTCGATCCGCCGGTCATCTGCAGGCCGGCCTGTCTCAGCCATTCAAGCGTCTTGGCGCGCGCTTCCTCGGCAGCCGGACTTTGGTCCGCGGCCACGAACGGCGCGAACTCGTCGGCGAAACCTGTGTTGAAATATGCGGGACTGGGCGCCGCAAACCGGATCTCGAACTGGCCGGGATCGAGATCCATTTCCTCCGCGATCATGATCGGCTGGATCGAGCCGACGCCCTGGCCGATGTCGGCGTGCTGCGCGATCAACGTGATCTTTTCCGGGCTGATCTCGACCCAGGGGTTGAAGGTGACGGAGTTGGGCCCGAGGCCCACGGCCAGCGGATTGTCACTGGCAGTCGTCGCGGCTCCAGCGTCGCTGTACGAACCGAACGCAATGCCACCGGCGACCGCTGCGGAGCCGAAGACAAAGGCGCGGCGGGAGATCTTCTCTAACGCGCCCATCTCACTTCTCCGCCATCTTCTTGGCGGCAGCCGCATGGATCGCCGCGCGAATGCGTGGATAGGTGCCGCAGCGGCAGAGATTGCCGGACATCACCTGGTTGATCTCGTCGTCTGTCGGATTGGCAATCAGGTCGAGCAGCGAGATGGCCTGCATGATCTGGCCGGTCTGGCAGTAGCCGCATTGCGGGACCTGATGCTCGATCCAGGCCTGCAGCACCGGGTGCTGCTCTTTCTTTTCCAGCCCTTCGAGCGTGACGATCGACTTGCCCGCGACCTCGCCGATATGCGCCTGGCAGGAGCGAACGGCGAGCCCGTCGATCTGGACGGTGCAGGCGCCGCATTGCGCAACGCCGCAGCCGTATTTGGGGCTGGTGATGCCGAGTTCGTCGCGCAACACCCAGAGCAGCGGCATCTCCGGAACGACGTCAACCTTTTGCTTGGTCCCATTAACGGTGAGCTCGATCATGTCGACAGGTCCCTCGCGAGGTTGACGCCATTGTCGGAGTGAGCGCTGCCGTCTCCACAAGATCGACAAGCGCGCTTATCCAATCTGCCAGACTCTCTTCGCAGCATTTGCGAATTCGCACGATGCTCAGAGTGCGTGGAGATTTGGTCGCATCCGGATGCAACGCGCGCGTGAAATCCATGCGTGTGTGACTATTCGTTGCGCAGGATGAGAGCCTGAATCACGGCACGGGTTGCCGAAGCCATGAACATCTGCCGACTTCAGCGGCAATCACGCCGAATGCGTCGAACCATCGTCGGAAGAGTTCCACGCGTTCGCGACAAATTGCCGCCCGATCACGAACAACCGTCAGGTCAGGAGACGCCGAGTCTCACGTAAGGACCGGTCGCCAGCGCCACGGCCAGTGCAAGCAGCAATCCCGCTCCCGAGAAGATCGCAATGACCTTCAGGATTTCGGCGTCGATCTCGGTCCGGATCGCCTCGGCCATCGCTCTCAGGATTGCAGCCAGCATCGCCAACTCCGTCCGGCCTGTCTGGACGCGACGGTGGGTCGCTCCGGAACCCGGGCAACAAGGCCGACTCCCGCCAGAATAGATTGCATTTCCCGCCCGCAAACGCGCTAAACTGCCGCATCATGAGGCTGGAATTGCCTGGGAGATGATCCGATCAAACCGGAAGATGCGACACGGACTACGGCAGAACGGTCCGCGACCTGGCTTTCCGACCTGCCCCCGACGCCGTTTCAGACCTGGTCGGCGCGCGCCATCGCCGCTTCCGTCGTCGTCGCCTTCCTCGCCATCGCGCCGTTCTCCGGCACCCCGATGGGCGCGCTCAACAACTTCTTTCCCCTGCTCGACGCCCTCGTCTTCGTCACTGACCTCGTCACGGCGGTGCTGCTGTTCTCACAGTTTGCCGTGTCCGGCTCGCGGCCTCTGCTTGCGCTGGCAATCGGATATCTGTTCACCGCGCTGATCGTCGTCCCGCATGCCCTGACCTTTACCGGCGCTTTCTCGCCAACGGGACTGCTCGGCGCAAACATCCAGACCGGCTCCTGGCTCTTTATCTTCTGGCACCTTGGGTCCTGTGCCTCCTTGCTGACCTACGCCCTCCTCCCGGCCGAACGACACGCGCAACCGATCTCGCCGGCGCGTGTCGCGTCGGCGATCCGGTGGAGCGTGATCGGGGCCATTGCCCTCACCTGCGGCTTGACCTGGCTCTCGACCGCCGGGACATATCTCCTGCCTGCGATCATCGTCGACAACAACAGGCTGGGTCCCTTCGTCGTCAATCCCATCTGGCTCGCGATCCTGATCGCCGCGGCCGCGCTGCTGCGTCTCGCCGCCCGGCGCCGCTCGGTGCTCGATCAATGGCTGATGGTCGTCGCCTTCGTCTATATCGGCGAGCTCGCATTCAGCGGCCTGCTTCCGACCGTCCGGTTCAGCCTCGGCTTTTATGCCGGACGCGCCTTCTCGATCATCGCCGCAAGCGTCATGCTCGTCGTCCTCCTGGCGGAAACCACCCGGCTCTACGTGCTGCTGGCGCGGTCCCATGCCGCCCTGCAGCGCGAGCAGGACAACAAGCTGATGAGTTTTGAGGCCATCGTGGCTGCGATCGGGCACGAGGTGAAGCAGCCGCTCGGTGTGATCGAGCTGAACAGCAGTTCCGCGGGGCTGATCCTCGACAAAGCCCCGATCGACGTCGACGAGATGCACCAGATCGTCGGCGAGATCGAGGACGCAGGCCGTCGTGTCAATGACACGCTGACCGGCTTTCGCGCGTTGTTTGGCCGGGCACAGCAGACGCGAGAGCCCGTCGACCTCAACGAAGTCATTCGCGACGTGCTCAGCCATTCGCACGGGGAGATCAGCAACCAGGGCGTCTCCACCCGGCTGGAGTTGGCGACCGGTCTCCCGCCCGTCTACGGCAACAAGAACCAGCTGCATCAACTCATCTACAATCTCATGCACAATGCCGTCGACGCGATGGCCCATACCGCAGCGGGCAGCAAGGAAATCGCGCTGAGGACTGACATCCTCAACCCCGACGCCATTCTCGTCGAAGTCCGCGATAACGGCGCGGGCATCGATCCCGCAAAGCTCGACAGCATCTTCGACGCCTTCGTGACAACGAAGTCGCAGGGCATGGGCCTTGGGCTCGCCATCTGCCGGAAGATCGTCGAGTGTCATGGCGGGCAGATCTTTGCGTCGCCGGCGAAACCGGCGGGTGCCGTGTTCCGAATTGAGCTCAGCTCGCGACATCCTGGATAGCGAACACGATGCCCGACCCAAACCATCGCGTGACATTCGCGCTCGTCGCCCGGATACCCGCGGAAGGCATCGCGGACTTCCGCGCCTATGAGGACGCCGTCCTGCCGCTCCTGCCCGAATTTGGCGGATGCCTTGAGCGCCGGCTGCGCAACGCGGACGGCACCGTTGAAATACACGTCGTCAGCTTCGCGTCCGACGCGGACTTTCAAAACTACCGGAATGATCAGCGACGCGCCGCGCAGGCCCGGCTGCTGGAGCGATCATCCGCCAAGCTGGAATTGCTTCCGGTCTTGGACGTCTGAACGGCAGGCGCTTCACCGAAAATTGCGCAGCAATGCTGCGGTGCGCGAATGGATTTCGCGATCGCGCCGCGCGACATCAAGGTAAGCTCAGCACACACGCAATCGGAGTCGGCCCCGATGGGACGCAGCGTAACAATCGACGGCTACATGCTCGGCGCGGTGCTGGTCGTCCTCGAAATCGCTTCGATCTACTGGTCGGGCCGGATTGCCGAACAGCGAGGGCGCAGCTTCAAGACATGGGCATGGACGTCTGGCCTGTTGATCGGCCCGCTCGCTATCCCCGTGCTGCTGCTGTTGCCGAGCTACGGCGATAAATCCCGCCACACGGCATAGCACCGCGCTCGTCACTCGCATGATCGCCTGAGCGCGCGCGGCGTCCCGCATGAAGCGGGGCGCTCTGCGTTGGCGGCCGATGACAACCTTCCTGATCTCGGGCAAGACCTTTGCAGAAGCAAAAACTGCAAAGGCAAAGATGCCTGGCGATCGGGAGGACACCATGAGCTATCAGCACATCATCGTCGATGATCCGCGGCCGCGCGTCCGGCGCATCACGCTGAACCGGCCGGAGAAGCGTAACGCACTGAACAACCGCCTGCGCAGCGAGATCTTCGAGGTGCTCGAGCTGGCCGATCGCGATCCCGATGTCTCGATTACGATCCTGCGCGGCGCGGGCCCCTGCTTTTCGGCGGGCTACGATCTGTCCGCCGACAATCGCGTCGAGCAGCCCTATCACTCCGCATCCGGACCGGGACAATGGTCGCGGCATGTCGTCGAAGGCTGGTTCCACATCTGGGATCTGGCAAAGCCGGTGATCGCGCAAGTGCACGGCTATTGCCTTGCCGGCGGCACCGAGCTCGCCACCGCCTGCGACGTCGTCTACGTCGCCGACGACGCGCAGATCGGCTACCCTCCGGTGCGGCTGATGAGCCCGCCCGACATGCAGTACCATCCGTGGCTGGTCGGCATGCGCCGCGCGATGGAATTGATGCTGACAGGCGATGCGATGTCCGGACGTGAAGCCGCCGAATGGGGCTATGCGACGCGATCGTTTCCGCTCGCCGAGCTGGACGAGAAGACACTCGATTTCGCTGAGCGCGCCGCCAAGGTGCCGGTCGAGCTGCAGCAGCTCAACAAGCGCAGCGTCCACCGCGCGATGGAGATCATGGGCGCGCGCGCCGCGATCCGCGCCGGCACCGAGATCCAGGCGCTCGCCTTCACGACCGAGGCGAGCAAGGCCTATATGGGCAGCTTCCGCCGCGACGGCAGCAGCGTGAAGGATCTGCTCGACAAGCGCGACACGACATTCGGGGATTACCGGACGAAGAAGGAGTAAGCAGTGCCCGCCAGTCTCGTTCAGACCTTTCGCGCATTCGCCCACAACAACGCCTGGTCCAATTGCCGGCTGCATACGGCCTGCGCGGGGTTGAGCCAGGCTGACTTCGAGGCTGAGCGGACCGGCTTCTTCCCCAGCATCCAGAAAACCCTCAACCACATCTACATCATCGATCTCTTCTATATCGACGCGATGGAGGGCGGCATGCTGGGGCCAAAGGCCTGGCAGAACCAGGTGCCCTATCCGTCACTCAGCGAGCTGACGCCAGCGCAGGAGGCCATGGACAGGCGCCTGATCGCGATCTGCGACGGCCTTGCGCCCGAACAGTTCGACGGCATCGTTCGGGTCAACCGCGATACGCGGATCCAGACTGAGCGGCGCGACCGGTTGCTGATGCATCTGTTTCAGCACCAGATCCATCATCGCGGACAGGCTCACGCCATGCTCTCGGCAACCGCAGTCGCGCCGCCGCAGCTCGATGAGTTCTTCTCCGAGGGCGAGGCGCCGCTCAGGGAGGCTGAGTTCGCGAAGCTCGGCTGGACCGAGGAGAAAGTGTGGGGGCCGGCTGCCTAGGCGACAGCCGGCACCACCTCAGTGTTCCGCCGGCTTGCGATCGCCGATGCGATCGACATAGGCGATGCCGATGGCCGAAGCGATGAAGGTGATGTGGATGATGACCTGCCACATCACGCCACTCTCGGTGAAATTGGCGCGCCCGGTGCCGAGATTGCCGGCCTCGATGAAGGTCCGCAGCAGCG
>JAEWBW010000069.1 GCA_023390955.1 Pseudomonadota bacterium | reverse complement strand
GCACCATGAAGAGCTTCAGCCCGGGCTGCGCGTCCGTCTGCGCGCGCCGAAGGTGGCCACGTCCTGATCGACCTTCCGATCATCGGCGAGGCCGTTGTCCGGTGACCTCGGCAGGACTGGTCTTCGGAGTGACTGGTCTTCGGAGTAACTGGTCCAGAGACGGTTTGGGCCGTTCGGCATCACGGGCGGTTGCCGCTTATTCCCGAAGTCGGAACCGATCTTCATTCTCGCGGTTTTCTTCGTGACTTTCGTCCCATTTCCGTCCCGCAGGAATCGCGTCTCGCCATTTGGACATGCCCGGTCGAGTGAAATCAGTCACACCGAAGAAGCGTCAACTTCAGAAAAGCGAAGGAGTGCCAGGCAGCATGGAGAAAAAGCCGCTGCCGCTCGGCGCGGGCGCGCGGATGAAGGCGAGGGTGGTGCTTGCCGTTCTGCTGGTCGCGCTCGCGCTATGGACTGCGGCGGGCTTTCTGCCGGCGCTGATCTGGGCGGCGATCCTCGCCGTGGCCCTGTGGCCGCTCTACCTCAAATTTGCGACGCGGTTTGCCTCAGGCCCATCCGGCCTGACCGCATTCGTCTTTACCCTCATCGTGGCGCTCATCCTCATGACGCCGATGGCGCTTGCCGTCTACCAGATCGCGCAGCAGGGCGACGTGCTCGTCGGCTGGCTGAAGCAGGCGCGCGAGAGCGGGATTGACGTGCCGGAATGGATCGCCCGCGTGCCCGTCGCCGCCGAGAGCATGCAGCAATGGTGGCGCGATAACCTTTCGGATCCGAAAGCTGCGACCGATCTTCTCAAGGCTATGAACGCGGACAATGCGTCAGACATTTTCAAGACGTTTGGCGCACAGTTGCTTCACCGCCTGTTCCTGCTTTTCTTCTCGCTCCTTGCGCTGTTCGTCCTGCTGCGCAATGGCCGTTCGGTCGCGAGCCGATTCCTGGAAACGTCGGACCGTCTCTTCGGCGAGGCAGGGGAAGGCCTCATCGAGAAGATGGTCGATGCGACGCGCGGGACGGTGAACGGCACGGTGCTGGTCGCCGTCGGTGAGGGCTTGTTGATCGGCGTCGGCTATCTCGTCGCAGGCGTGCCGAATGCCGTGCTGTTCACGATTTTCACTGCGGCGTTCGCCATGCTGCCCTTCGGCGCGTGGCTGGCTTTCGCGGCGGCTGCAGTGGTCCTGATCTCGAGTGGCGGCAGCGGCCTCGCAGCCGCCGCCGTGTTTGGCTGGGGCGCCCTCGTGATGCTCGCCGGCGACCATTTCGTGTGGCCGACCCTGGTCGGTGGCTCGGCGCGACTCCCGTTTCTCCTCGCCTTTGTGGGAATTTTTGGCGGCCTCGCGGCGTTCGGTTTGATCGGCCTGTTCCTGGGGCCGGTCATCATGGCGGCACTGCTGACGGTGTGGCGCGAGTGGATTTTCCGGCCTGCCGTTCACGAAGGGACGGGCTAGATCACCGCCATCCTGCCGCATGGGAAAATCAGGCAATAGCGCGAACCAAGTCCGGTGTGCGGCGTTGTCGTGTCATACAGGAGGTTCGGATGTTGGATTTGCGGGTCGTGGCAACGTCGTTTGCGATGCTGGTTGCTCTGGTGTCGGTCGCCCTGGCCGAACCGGCTAAGGATCAACCGTCCGCATCTCAAAGCTCGGCCGAAGCTCGACCCATCCGCGTCGTCCTTCCGGCTCCGTGGGAGCCCGCCAAGGGCCAGGCTCAGCAGGTTCAAGCCTCCAAGTAGCGTCAAGCAGCGTCAAGCAGCGTCAAGCAGCGTTCAACTGGTCTTCGCAGCGGCTTGCGCGCCTTGCGCCGTCAATGCGGCACCTCCACACATGGACCCTTCCACAGCGCTCGTGTAAACCGGGACAGCCCCAGAAGAAGCCGACCGGAGACGAGTGTGATGAGCATTGCCGATCCCAACAAGACGATCCTGACAGGCGAGAACCCGTTCATACGCCTGAGCCCGAAGGACGGCGATCCGAACTCGACCGATGCGAGCTATTGGCGGATCATCTTCTCGCCGGCGGGGCCCGGTCACGTGCTCTACCTCAAGAGCGAGCTGACGGAGGGGCGCTGGCGGATCTATTCCGACAACATCGCGATGGCGCGCTGGCTGCAGACGACCGTGCAGGGCATGCTCAATCCCGAACTCGTCGACACGACGATCCCCTGTGCCGATGCGACATTCTCCAAGAACGGAGATCCCCGCTATTTCTGGACCGAGACCGTCAGGTCCTACGGCGAGGACATCTCGCTCACCTGGTTCGATATCGGCGAGCCGCTCCTGATCCACACCCAGCCGAACCAGCTTCCCAACCGGCGCTATGGCGTCTGCACCGTGCTGATACCGGCGCTCGGCACACGCCTCGTCCGCAACGGCGTTGAGGCCAAGGGAAAATCCTGGCCACGCGAGCGCGAGGGCAGGCCCTTCTCGACCTCGGCGCTGGCCTTCTCGGAAAGCTGGACCGACGCGGTCTGAGCGCGACGGCCAAGCATCAATGACATGATCGTTGCGGCGAGCCACAGCAGCGCGCCGCATGGCAGGTCAATGACGTAGTGGCCGCCAATCGGGAGCGTCGAGACCAGGACCAGAAGATTCCAGATCAGCACGCTGCCGAAGATCCATCCGGTGCCGGTCACTGCGAAGATGGTCATCAGGACAAGGCAGCAGTGAAACGATGGGAAGGTCACGACTCCCTGAAGGTTCGCGAATGAAATCACCGGCGAGGGCACGTTTCGAAAATACTCGAACTTGGCGAGGTGATAGGTACCTGCGTCAACCGGCAGGCGTTCGAGGAGATCGGACGGATAGTCGAAATAGGCAAAGGCGCCTTTGGCAGGCCAGAACACCGAGAACGTCGTGGACGCCACGATGGTCAGGCTGCAGACGAAGACCAGCTGCCAAAGCTTGTCGAAGCGCCGCACTACGGCGAGGGCGATGACCAGCCCGAACAACTGGAAAAAAGAGCTGCGGTAGGCGACGTCGAGGAGCTGGGACGATACGGGGTGATCTGCAAACCAGCCGATCGTCGACGGCAGGTCGATGCCAAGCGAGCGATCGACGGTTGCGAGACGTTCGTCGATCAGGGACGATTTATATTGCAGCCCAATGAGGCTGATGGTTCCGGCCATGCCGATCGAGCAATAGAGGACGGCGATCGCGCCACTCAGATTGGAGAGAACCGGCGAGGGACGCCATCTGCGATAGACGGTGCATATGGCGATCAGGAACGCCATGACACCCAGTGACACGATGAGGCTCTGCCCCTCGATCGTGACGTTGAATCTCCAGATCAGAAAACCTGCAAAGCCGGTTGCTGCGAGGGAGATGAGCCAGGAATATCTCTCCAGCGCGCGGTGCGCCGCCTCCGCACGGGGCGGCGGGCCGGAGTAGATAGAACTGGGATCATTGAGCATGGCGGGGCTTCCTCATCGCGCGCGCTATTCCGCGGCACTCGGCATGACGAGAGCGGGCTGTCTTGCGCGCCACAGCAATTTCAGGAGCAATGCGAGCAGCAAAGTCATCGCAAGGCCGGCGATTGCAGGCAGGAAATGCTCGCTGAAGTCGGCCTTCTGGCCGAATTCGGCCGTGAGCCGTGCCGATTGCAGCTGCCCGTAGCCCCCGGCAATCAGGATCAGTCCGTAGATGACACTGCGCTCGCCCGGATTGGCCACCTTGTCGAGATCGGGCAGCAGCAGCGCGAGCCCGACGCCGAGCATCGGCAGGTCATAATCATAGGCATAGGGGCTGATCATCACCGACGTGATGGTGGCGGTGCCAAACAGAAGGCGTCCCGAAAGCCTGCAGGCCGCGTTGAAGAAAGCGGCCAGCACCACCGCGAACAAGGCGAGGGCTGTCACCACCAGCTGTCCCCAGAAGGCGGCTTTGGCGGTGAAGCCGGCCGTGTAGAGCGCGGCGTAAGCCGAGACCATGCGGAACAGCGGATAAAAGCCTTGCTCGAGATAGCTCGCCGATTCCCGGACCGCGCCGAGCCACGCCGTCCAGATCTGCCATCCGAACAGGAGCGTGCAGAGCAGGGAGCTTGCAAGCACGACGGCCGCGGCGGCTGCGAGTGCAAGCCAGCGGCGGGTCGCGAGCAGGCAGAGGCCAACGGCAATCGCAAGGTGTGGCTTGATGACCATGACGCCAAGCGCCAACCCGGCGAGGAGTGGCCGCCGCTCGACGTTGAGGCAGACGAGGCCGATCAGCGCCCCCGTGAGCAAGCCGTTCTGCCCGCAGCCGATTGTGATGGCGATCGCCGGAAACAGAACCATCAGCACATGTGCGAGATGATCGCGCGCCAGCGCCCGCAGCGTCGCGATGTAGAGCGCGAAGGTTGCGGTCGCGAACAGGAGATAGCCGATGCCGACCGGCAGGAAGGCGAACGGCGCGATCAGCAAATTGTACTGCGGAGGATAGGTCCAGGGCATGAAGCCTGTCGCGCCGCCGGCGGCCGCGCGTTGCATCTCCAGGAACATCTCAAAGCGATAGACCTGGTCGAGATCGCCGAGCCAGACACGTTGTGCGGCGATATGAAACGCGTCGAAGTCGACGAGCTCGCGGTCGGCCCAGCCGCCCCAGCGCGCAAACCAGAACGTCTTGACCGCGATGATCGCTGTCATCGCCGCAAGCAGGAAGCGGACATAGGCCGCCCGCTTCCCCGGCAGAATCCGGACGTGTTCCAGTGTTGCGGCGAGCACGGAGAAGCGTCCCCATCCTTGCGGTCATTCGAGCAGTCAGGGCG
>JAEWBW010000675.1 GCA_023390955.1 Pseudomonadota bacterium | reverse complement strand
GCGACGCCCGCGCAGATCGCGCAGGCCAAGGATCTGCTCGCCGGCGGCAGCGCGACCGCGCCGCGGCGCGCGCCGTTCTGCGGCATCGCGCTGATCGGCCTGCGCGGCGCCGGCAAGACCACGCTCGGACGGATGCTGGCGAAGAAGGTCGGCTGGAGTTTTGTCGAGCTCAACAAGGAGATCGAGACGCAGAACGGGCTCTCGGTCGCCGAGATCATCGCGCTTTACGGCCAGGAAGGCTTTCGCCGCATGGAGCAGGCCGCGCTCCAGCAATTGCTGGCACGCAACGAGCTGATGGTGCTCGCCACCGGCGGCGGCATCGTCTCGGAGCCGCTGACCTTCGACCAGATCCTGTCGTCGTTCTACACGATCTGGCTGAAGGCCGAGCCGGAGGAGCACATGGCGCGCGTGCGCCGCCAGGGCGATCTACGGCCGATGGCGGACGATCGCAGCGCGATGGCGGAGCTGCGCAACATCCTGCTCAGCCGCGAGCCGCTCTACGCGCGCGCCACTGCGGTGGTCGATACAGCAGGCCTGAGCGTCGATGCCGCAGCCGCCCGCCTGATCGACGCGGTGCGCCCGGTGCTGCAAAACGAAGCCCGCAGCTTTGGGCTGCGCAGCGTCGCGCTCTAAGCCGAGCTGCTGCGACATCCTCGGTGTCGTCCCGGCGAAGGCCGGGGGTTTGTGCGCGAGCTACCCATTCAATATATGTCCGGCAAGCAAGCTTTGAGACAAACAATGACCGACAGCGACGTCACCGTTTCCATGTTCGAGCGCATCGGCGGCAGCGCCACCATCGATCGCCTGGTCGACAGCTTTTACGACCGCATGGACACGCTGCCAGAGGCGAAAATCATTCGCGCCATGCATGCGGATGACCTTGGGCTGATCAGGGACGGGCTGAAGCGCTATCTCACCGAATGGACCGGCGGACCAAAACTCTATTCGGTCGAGAAGGGCCATCCGCGGTTGCGGCAGCGTCATCTCGGCTTTACCATCGGCGATGCCGAGCGCGATGCGTGGCTGCTTTGCATGCGCGGAGCGCTCGACGAGACCGTGACGGACCAGGCCGCGCGCGCGGATCTCGACCGCGCGATATCGGGCCTCGCCGACTGGATGCGCAATCGGCAGTGACCACGCAGCGCCTTGACGCAAATGATGGTGCCTGCGCGCAATGCGCCATTGCGTAAGGCGATTTGAGTTCCGCGCAAATCACCTGCTAAGCTCGCGGACATGACCGAAGCCCTTCCTGACACCATCCGCCGCCTCTACACCGATCCTGGCGAATATATCGACAGCGATCATCCCGCCGTTCAGCAGTTCGCGGAAACTTCCGTGCGCGCGGGTGCAAGCGCGCGCGAGAAGGCGAGCGTGCTCTACAAGGCGGTGCGCGATGGCATCCGCTACAATCCCTATGTCAGCATGCGCGCGGCCGAAACGTTTCGGGCCTCCAGCGTGCTTGCTGCCGGCCAGGGCTATTGCGTCGGCAAGGCCTCGCTGTATGCGGCGGCCTGCCGGGTGCACGGCATTCCCGCCCGTGTCGGCTTTGCGGATGTGAAGAACCATCTCACCACCGAGAAGCTGCGCGCCAGCATGGGCACCGACATCTTCACCTGGCACGGCTTTACCGAGGTGCATGTCGACGGCGCCTGGCGCAAGGCGACGCCGACCTTCAACGACACGCTCTGCGCCAAGGTCGGCGTGGCGCCGCTCGACTTCGACGGCCACACCGACGCACTGCTGCATCCGTTCGACGGCGCCGGCCGCGCCTACATGCAATATGTCAACGACCGCGGCACCTATCACGACGTGCCGGCAAAATTCCTGATGCGCGAGATGGCGCGCGACTACGCCAACATGCAGGGCGAGGATCTCTCCGGCCGCGACATGGAGCGCGAAGCCGGGGAGCGGTGAGGAGCGGTGAGGCCTCTCGTCATCGCGAGTGCCTCAATTCACCTCGAGAAATTCCGCGGCCGGCAATTCCGGGAACGGCGCCGTCGGCAGCGCCTGGTACCAGAACGCGACCGACGCCACGTCGTCCTGCAGCGGCAGATATTGCGGCTCCTTCACGCCGCTGCGCCAGCCAAGTGCCTGCATGGTGACGCGAATGTCGGCGCGGAAGCGCACGGGATCGGGGATGTGCCAGCGATAGAGGCCAAAGCGCTGCTGTGACCGGTAGACGCCATCGGGACGGATCACCTGCGGCAGGCCGGCATAGGGCGTGGTGAACTCGACATAGCGCGATGCCGGACCGCCGCCCTGGCCGGGATTGGCGGCCTGCCACGGCACACGCGGATCGAAATTGTAGGCCCCGCAGAAATAGTCCTCGGTGCCGGTGCCGCAGATGGTCGGGAATTCGCCGTCGCCATCGAGGAAGAATTTGACCTCGCCCTCGCCCCACCAGCCGTTGTTGTTGACGCCCCACGCCATGTAGGTGCCGACGTAGTGGCCGTGGCCGGTGACGCCGTCGAGGATGGTGTGCACTTCCTTGTAGGGCACAGGATTGGTGCGGCGGAACTGGGCGTGGAAATAAGCGCAGTCCTCGGGCACGTCGGTCAGCGCGTAGTTGATCTGGTAGTACACGGTCTGCGCCTCCGCGCTGCGATTCTCCAGCGTGAAACGCGCGCGCTTGCGGAACGGCATTTCCCAATAGCAATTGAAGGCGCGGCCGGGATTGACGCAGACCGCGAGCGAGGACACCTGCGCATACTCCTCCCAGCCGCAGGCGAAGAAATCGCCGACCGGACATTCGACGCTCGGCTGCGCCTGATCGTCCCAGTAGATCCGCAGGATGGAGTGCCGCAGCCGGCCTCGCGCCAGCGTCATCCATATCTGCTGGATCGCGCCCTGCCCCTCGATGTCAGCCAGCGTGAAGGTCGCGCCGGGCTCGATCACCACGTAAGGAGAGACCTTCCAGCCCTGCCCGAGGTCGCGTGCCTGCCGCGCCGCCGGACCGTCCACCGACATGCCGCCCTTGCCTTTCTCGCCGGAAAAATTCTCCGGGCTGATCGAGCGCGTCAGCGCATTCGACAGGCGCGAAAGGTTGCCGAGATGGAGGCCGAGTCCCGAGAAGGTCATGGTGTCGCTCACGGTGATGATGAGTCCGCACGCTGAATTAGCGCAGCCTAACCCACCACTTCCTTAACCGGGTGACACAAAATCGGTGGGTTACGTCCCAAACCGCTCAGGACATCCCGACCGGCCGGCCGGGCCGGTCGTTGCAGGCGTCGAACACCGAGCGATCGAGTGCCTCGGCGGCGAAGCCCGCGACATAGATCAGCGCCATGATGACCGAGCAGATCGCGACCGTCTCCGCATGCGCGGACATCAGCCGCAACAACCGCTGCAACATTGACGGCGGAGGAAAGCGGTAGGTCCGCCCCTCAGGCGTGATCAGGTCAAACGACAGAACCGGCCGCGAGCGGGCGGGAATCTTCGGCAGCTTCGATAGCGGTTTGGGCAGCATCTGGATGTCTCCGCTCCAGCTCCTCGATCATGCCGCGCGCGATCTCCCGCTCGCCCATGATGACGACGTCTGCCCCCAGACCCCTGAGATGATCGACCTCGGCATCCGCATGCGCTCGCGCGATGATGCGGATGTCCGGATTGGCCGCGCGTGCCTGCTGCACGATCTGCCCCGCCTCGAACGCCTCGGGGATCGCGACCACGAGATGCCGCGCCCGCGACGGATTGGTCGCGCCGAGAATTTCGGGCTGTGCGGCATTGCCCATGACGGTTTCGATGCCGCCCTGCTTCAGCTTCGCCAGTGCCCGCTCACCGACTTCGGCGACAAGGAACGGCAGCTGCCTCTGTTTCAGGGCATCGCCGACGAGCGCGCCGACCCGACCGTAACCGATTACGATCGTATGGTCGGTCAGATCGGTGGTCCGGATCGGCTCGGGCACGGCGGCCGCAGCCTGCGGCGAGTCCCGCCGACCATCAAGGCGCGGCGCAAGCCAGGTGGCGGCGGCGAACATCAGCGGATTGAGCATGATGGAGAGGATGGCGCCGGCCATGATCAGGTCGCGGCCTTCGCGCGGCAGTATCTGCGAGATCACGCCGAGCTCGGCGAGGATGAAGGAGAACTCGCCGATCTGCGACAGGCTCGCCGAAATCGTCAGCGCAGTCGCCACCGGATGCCGGAACAGCACCACGATCAGGAACGCGGCAAGCGACTTGCCGAGCATGATGATCGCGAGCGTGGCCAGCAACGGCCAGGGCTCGCGGACCACGCTCATCGGATCGAACATCATGCCGACCGACACGAAGAACAGCACGGCGAAGGCGTCGCGCAGCGGCAGCGATTCCTGTGCTGCGCGCGCGCTGAGCGGCGACTCCCGCAGCATCATGCCGGCAAAGAACGCGCCGAGCGCCAGCGAGACGTCGAACAGTTTTGTCGCGCCGAACGCGATGCACAGCGCGATCGCAAGCACGGCGAGGCGGAACAATTCGCGCGACCCGGTATGGGCGATGTAGTGCAGGATCCAGGGAATGACGCGGCGCCCGACCACCAGCATCAGGCCGATGAAGACGATGATCTTGACGATGGTCAGCATCACCACGCCGGCAAGGCCGAGGCCGAGCTGCGAGGCCAGCGGCGTGAAGGCGTGTGCGTCGCCCTTGCCGCCCTGCATACTCGCGACCGCTGGGAACAGTACCAGCACGAGCACCATGGCGAGGTCTTCGACGATCAGCCAGCCGACGGCGATACGGCCGCGATCGGTCTCCATCAAGCGCCGCTCCTGCAGCGCGCGAAGCAGGACGACGGTGCTCGCAACCGACAGAGCGAGACCGAACACCAGTCCCGCGCTAACGCCCCAGCCCATCAGCAGCGAGAGGCCGAGCCCCATCAAGGTCGCCACCGCGATCTGCACGACGGCGCCGGGAACGGCGATGTTGCGGACGCTGAGCAGATCCTGCAACGAGAAATGCAGGCCGACGCCGAACATCAGCAAGATAATGCCGAGCTCCGACAGCTCGGTCGCGAGCGCCTGATCGGCGACGAAGCCCGGCGTGAACGGGCCGACGGCAACGCCGGCGAGGAGATATCCGACCAGCGGCGGTATGCGGAACCGCTGAGCGATGGTTCCAAGTACGAAGGCTAATCCGAGTCCAACGACGATGGTGGCGATGAGAGGTGTGTCATGCGGCATTTTTGCCTTTTGACACAGCGAGCGCAGGCATGCACCGCGACGCGTGCGCGCGGGTCGCAGGCCTCAGAGCAATTGCGAGCGCACCGAGTCCGCGCCCTCGCGCAGCAGCGGCAGGAAACGATCGATCAATTCCCGCGCCGGCACGCGATCGACATGCGCACCCATGTTGATGGCAGCGACGATCACATTATCGTAACGACGCACGGGAACCGAGATCGAGCGGAAATGCGGCTCGGCCTCGCGGTCCACCAGCGAATAGCCCTGCGTTCGATCGGCAATGACGCGCGCCAGCAGCGCCTTCGGATCCGTCACCGTCTGCGGCGTCAATGAGTCGCGCTTCATCTTCTTCAGGCGCGCGGCAAGATCGGCATCATCATACTGTCCAAGCATGGCGCGGCCGACCGAGGTGCAGAAGGCCGGCAGGCGATAGCCGATTTCGAGCCCGCCGGAGAACACGCGCGCCGGTCCGCCGCGTGCGATGAAGACGACGTCGTCGCCATCGAGCACCGCGAGCGAGGAGATCTCTTGCGCTGATGTGGCGACGCGGTCGAGCACCGGCTGCAGCACCGCAACGAGCTGGCTTGAGCGCAGATAGGACGCGGCGAGCGTCAGCACGTGCGGCGTCAGCGAGAACAGTTTTCCGTCGCTCGCGACGAAGCCGCCGCGCTGGAGCGTGAACAGGATGCGCCGCGCAGTAGCGCGCGGCAGGTCGGCGGCACGGGCGAGATCGCTCAGCGTCATCGGTCCGGCCGTCGTGCCAAAATTCTGGAGCAGGCGCAGGCCACGATCGAGGCTCTCGACGAAATCGGTCGCGCGCTCGTCGGTCTCGCTGCGTTTCGGCTTGGGCATGGGCGGGAAAGTCCTGCAAAATACTGCTTGCTGCCGGATAAGGTCATGTCATAATTCGCCCATTCGTTCAATAGGCGAACAAGACGCCTCTCCAAGAAAAGGACGCCTCAGCCATGATGAGCCAGGAGCAGAACGACCTGATCACCCGCACCGGGCCGAAGGATCCGTGCGGCAAACTGATGCGGAGCTACTGGCAGCCGGCGGCGCTGGTGGACGAGCTTGAGGGCGAGCGTCCGATCCGCCCCGTGCGATTGCTCGGCGAGAATTTGGTGCTGTTCCGCGACGAGACCGGGCGTTACGGCCTGATCGATCGCCAATGCGCGCATCGCGGCGCCGACCTCGCCTTCGGGCGGCTCGAGCACGGCGGCCTGCGCTGCGCGTTTCACGGCTGGCTGTTCGACGCCACCGGCCAGTGCATCGAGACGCCGGCCGGGCCGAAGGATTCGAAGCTCTGCCAGAACATCCGCCAGCGCTCCTATCCCGTGGTGGAGAAGAGCGGCATCCTCTGGGCCTATCTCGGCGAAGGCGAGCCGCCGGCCTTTCCGGAGCTCGACTGCTTCGTCGCGCCCGGCACGCACACCTTTGCCTTCAAGGGCCACATGGCCTGCAACTGGCTGCAGGCGCTCGAGGTCGGCATCGATCCCGCGCACGCCTCCTATCTGCATCGCTTCTTCGAGGATGAGGATACGTCCACGGCCTACGGCAAGCAGTTCCGCGGGGCTTCGGCCGGCTCCGATCTGCCGATGACAAAAATCCTGCGCGAATACGACCGTCCGATCATCAATGTCGAGCACACCGAATACGGCCTGCGGCTGATCGCGCTGCGCGAGATCGACGAGGAGCGCACCCATGTGCGCGTCACCAACCAGCTGTTCCCGCACGGCTTCGTCATCCCCATGAGCACGGAGATGACGATCACGCAGTGGCACGTGCCGATCGACGACGAGAATTGCTACTGGTACGCGATCTTCACCAGCTATTCGAACCCGGTCGACAAGAAGAAGATGCGCGACCAACGGCTCGAGCTCTATGAGCTGCCGGACTACAAGTCGCGCAAGAACAGCAGCAACGATTACGGCTTCGATCCGCACGAGCAGCAGACCGCGACCTATACCGGCATGGGCAACGACATCAACGTGCACGACCAGTGGGCCGTGGAGTCGATGGGCGCGATCCAGGATCGCACCAAGGAGCATCTCGGTTCGAGCGACAAGGCGATCGTGCAGTATCGCCGCCTGCTGCGGCAGGAAATCGAGAAGGTCGGCGGCGGCGAGAAGCCGATGCTGTTCCTCGACGAAGCCAATGCGCGTTCGATCCAAGGGCCGGCGACGATGGACGGCATCGGGCCGACGCGGGGCTGGGAAACCTACTGGATGGAAGTCGACGTCAAGCGCCGCCGCGGCGCGCCCTGGACCGCGCCGGTGCCGAAGGAGATCGCGGACAACGTGCACCGGCTGACGGCGGCGGAGTGATTTGAGGCACGTCGTTCCGGGGCGATGCGAGAGCATCGAGCCCGGAACCTCGAGATTCCGGGTTCTCGCTTCGCGATTCCCGGAATGACAGGGTAGCAAGGAGCAGCCAAAGTGAGTTTCGTCGCGCGTCATGCGCTGTGGTCGGATGAGCAGAAGGACGCCGCCAAGCGGCTCGCCCGCATCGTCGCGGAGAAGAACCTCGAAGTCATCCGCCTCGCCTTCCCCGACCAGCACGGCGTCCTGCGCGGCAAGACCATCATCGCCTCCGAGGCGGTCGCGTCGCTGGAGAGCGGCTGCTCGATGACCTCGACATTGCTCGCCAAGGACACCTCGCACCGCACGGTGTTTCCGGTGTTCACTGCGGGGGCCGGCTTCGGCGTCAAGGAGATGGAGGGCGGCGCCGACGTGGTGATGGTCGCCGATCCCACCACGTTCCGCGTGCTGCCCTGGGCGCCCGCGACGGGCTGGGTGCTGTGCGATCTCTATTTCAACGACGGCCGCCCGGTGCCGTTCGCAACGCGCGCGCTGTACCGCAAGGCGCTCGATCAGCTGGCGAGCCGCGGCTACGATTTCGTCGCAGGGCTCGAGGTCGAATTCCACATCTTCAAGCTCGACGACGCGCATATGCGCGCGGAGGACGCCGGCCAGCCCGGCACGCCGCCCTCGGTCAGCCTGCTCAGTCACGGCTATCAGTATCTCACCGAGCAGCGCTTCGATCAGATGGAGCCGGTGCTGGAAATCCTGCGCCGTGACATCGTCGCGCTCGGATTGCCCTTGCGCTCCGTCGAAGTCGAGTTCGGGCCGAGCCAGTGCGAATTCACCTTTGCGCCCAAGAAGGGACTCGAGCCCGCCGACAACATGGTGCTGTTCCGTTCGGCCATCAAGCAGATCGCGCGCCGGCACGGCTATCACGCCAGCTTCATGTGCCGGCCAAAACTGCAGAACCTGTTCGCCAGCGGCTGGCATCTGCATCAGTCGATCGTCTCGCGCGCGACCGGCGAGAACATGTTCATGTCGAAAGACGCGCCGCTGAGCGAGTTCGCCCGGGCCTATCTCGCTGGCCTGCTCGACCACGCCCGCGCCGCCACCGTGTTCACGACGCCGACCATCAACGGCTACAAGCGCTATCGTTCTTACTCGCTCGCGCCCGACCGCGCGATCTGGGGCCGCGACAATCGCGGCGTGATGATCCGCGTGCTCGGCGGCGCCAACGATGCCGCCACGCGACTGGAAAACCGCGTCGGCGAGCCGGCCGCCAATCCCTATCTCTACATGGCCTCGCAGGTTCTTTCGGGCCTCGACGGCGTCGACCGCAAGCTCGATCCCGGCCCGTCCGCCGACACGCCTTACGAGACCAAGGCGCCGCTGCTGCCGAAATCGCTGCGCGATGCCGTTAGCGCGCTGAAGGACGATCCGTTCTTCCGCGAGCAGCTGGGGGCCGGGTTCATCGACTATTACACCCACATCAAGAACGCCGAAATCGACCGCTTCCTGTCGGAGGTCACCGACTGGGAGCACCGCGAATACTTTGAGATGTTCTGACCGGGTTTTTGGCCTCACGCCGCCGTGAAATGATGTCGTCGGCCCCGTTCCAACGACACCACTCCCCGCCCCGACGAAGCCGTTTTTCTTGCGGCGCGAAAACGGCCTGAAAGACAGGCCGTCTAATCTGGCACCGTGATCAAACGATGGAGTTCGGTCATGTGGTGTCAGTTGTTCAGCCTGATCTATCGCCTCTCCTGCCGGACCACCCTGATCGAGATCGGGGCACATCGGCTGACGCGCTGAGCGCGGGGCGAATTAGGTAAGACGAATTGACCTGATAACGGGGGTTTCCATGCGCAAGCTGATCCTGATCGCCGCATTGTCCGTTCTGGCCACCCAGGCCTATGCCGGAGGGCCGCGAAGCCTGAGCCTGGCGGCCTCGAGTTCAAGCCAATCGGCGGAGCAGCCGGCAGCGCCGGCCGCAACGTCACAAGCGCCCGCCTCAACGCAGCCGACCACCACGCAGACCGCGACCGCCGCGCCCGCGTCGACCGCGACTCAGCCGGCCACCACTGCAGCAGCACCGGCGGCGACAACGCCTGCCACCACTTCTGCCCAGCCGGTCAAGACGACGACCACAAGCAAGCCGAAGATCCGCCAGCCCGCAGTCGAAGCCCGCGTGATCCGCGAGTTGCACCGTCACGGCGTTTATTGGTGAGTCACGGCGTCGTCCTGGCGAAAGCCAGGACCCATTGCCCCAGGAAGGCGTTTGGCGAAGGTTGGCCGTTCGGGATTGATCTCACTCGCAATCGATAGACCTCGCGGTATGGATCCTGGCTTTCGCCAGGATGACACCGGAGTGAGTAGCTCGCGTGTGAGCTAAATCCCCAGATACCGGTGCTGCAGCTCCGGCTCGGCCATCAGCTCGTTCGAGGTGCCGCTCCACACGGTCTTGCCACGCTCGATGATGTAGTGGCGGTCGCAGATGCGGGCGAGGTGGTCGACGTTCTTGTCGACGACGAGGATGGACTGGCCGCGGCTCTTCAGCAGCGACAGGCAGTTCCAGATTTCCTCGCGGATCAGCGGGGCCAGGCCCTCGGTCGCTTCATCCAGGATCAGAAGCTTCGGATTGGTCATCAGCGCGCGGCCGATGGCGAGCATCTGCTGCTCGCCGCCGGAGAGCTGGTTGCCCATGTTGGAGGCGCGCTCGGAGAGCCGCGGGAACAGATCGTAGATCGCGGACAACGTCCACGGCTGCTTGCTGCCAAAGCGATCCGCAGCGGCAGCGACCAGATTTTCGCGCACATTGAGGTTCGGAAAGATCTGGCGGCCCTCAGGGACAAGGCCGACGCCGAGCTTTGCGATCCGGTACGAAGGAAGCTGACGCACCTCGGTGCCGGCAAAGCGGATCGCACCTGCGCGCGCCGGCGTCAGGCCCATGATGGAGCGGATGGTGGTGGTCTTGCCCATGCCGTTGCGGCCCATCAGCGAGACCATCTCGCCGGCCTTGATCGACAGGGACAGGCCGAACAGCACCTGGCTGAGGCCGTAACAGGTTTCGATGCCGTCGACGTCGAGCAAGGTGTCAGCCATGGTGCGTCACCACATGCTGGTCGCCGAGATAAGCGCGCTTGACCTCGTCGTTCTGGCGGATCGCGGCGGGATCGCCGGAGGCGATCACGCGGCCATAGACCAGCACCGTGATGCGGTCGGCCAGCGCGAACACCGCCTCCATATCGTGCTCGACCAGCACGATGGCGACTTCCTTGCGCAGCTCCTGCAGCAGCTTCACCATGCGCTGGGACTCGGTGACGCCGAGGCCGGCCATCGGCTCGTCGAGCAGCAAGATCTTCGGCCGGCTGGCGAGTGCCACCGCAAGCTCGAGCTCGCGTCGCTCGCCATGACTGAGGTTGGCCACCTTGATGTCGGCGCGATGCGACAGCCCGACGCGCTCGAGCGCGGCGTGGGCGGCATCGCGCAGGCCCTTCTCCTTGCGCGCATTGGCGAAGAAGCGGAAGGACGAGCCGGCATGCGCCTGTGCCGCGAGCGCGACATTGTCGGCCGCGGTGAAGCCGGGCAGCAGCGAGGTGATCTGGAACGAGCGCGCGAGGCCGAGCGCGCAGCGGCGATAGGCCGGCAGATGCGTGATGTCGAGCCCGCCGAGCGAAACCGTGCCGGCATGGGGCGAGAGATGCCCGGTGAGCTGGCTGATCAGCGTGGTCTTGCCGGCGCCGTTGGGGCCGATGATGGCGTGCAGCTCGCCGGCCGAGACGTCGAGCGAGACGTTGTCGGTGGCAAGGATGCCGCCGAAACGGCGCACCAGCTTTTCGACGCGGAGCAGCGGTTCAGCCACGGTCGAACCTCCCGATCAGCCCCATGATGCCGCCGCGGCCGAACAGCACGATCAGCAGCAGCAGCGGACCCATGATCAGCGCCCAGTATTCGGTGATCTGGGACAGGAATTCTTCCAGCAGCAGGAACACCACCGCGCCCATGACGGGGCCGAACAGCGTGCCCATGCCGCCGAGGATCACCATCACCATGAGGTCGCCGGAGCGGGTCCAGTACATCACGGCAGGGCTGACGAAATCGGTGTTGTTGGCAAGCAGCGCGCCGGCGAGGCCGCACATCATGCCGGAGATCACGAAGCAGGCGAGCTGGTAGCGCTTGGCGGGAAAGCCGATCGCCTGCATGCGCTGCTCGTTGGAGCGCAGGCCCTGCACGACGAGGCCGAAGCGCGAATTGCCGATGCGCCAGATCAGCAGGATCACGCCGATCAGGCAGCCGAGGCAGAGATAATAGAACTGCGTGCGGTTGCCAAGATTGATCAGGCCGGAGAAGTCGCTGCGCTTGTAGATGGTGAGGCCGTCATCGCCGCCGTAACGCGCCAAGCCCGAGGCGACGTAATAGGCCATCTGCGCGAAGGCGAGCGTGATCATGATGAAGTAGACGCCGCGGGTGCGCAGCGACAGCGCGCCGACCACCAGCGCATAGATCGCGGACGCGGCGATCGCGACCGGAAACTGGATGAAGCCGGAGCCTGTACCTTCCTGCGCCAGGATACCGACGGCATAGCCGCCGATGCCGAGAAAGGCAGCGTGGCCAAAGCTCATCATGCCGCCATAGCCCATGATGAGATTGAGGCTCGCGGCCGCCAGCGCCAGGATGACGATGCGGGTGAACAGCGTCATGATGAAGATGTTGCCGGAGAGGTGCGAGTAGAGCGGCAGCAACACGAGGCCCGCCAGCATCAGGGCCACGACGGCCTTGCTTACAGCAAAACCCTTCATCGACGATTGGCCGGGAACAGCCCCTCCGGCCGCACCACCAGCACGATCGCCATCAACAGGTAGATCAGCATGGATGACAATGCGGGAGCGGCGGTGGAGGCAGCGGCGCCGCTCAGCACCTGCCGCAGCAGATTGGGCAGGAAGGCGCGGCCGAGCGTGTCGATCATGCCGACGAAGATCGCAGCGAGGAACGCGCCGCGGATCGAGCCGATGCCGCCGATCACGATGATGACGAAGGCGAGGATCAGGATGTTCTCGCCCATGCCGATCTGCACGGTGAGGATCGGTGCCTGCATCAGCCCGGCGAGGCCCGCGAGCGCGGCACCGAGACCGAACACCAGGGTGTAGAGCAGCTTGATGTTGATGCCGAGCGCGCCGATCATCTCGCGGTTGGACGCGCCGGCACGGATCAGCATGCCGATGCGGGTGCGCATGACGCCGAGATAGAGCAGCAGTGCCACCAGCAGCGCCACGATGATGATGGCGAGGCGATAGGCGGGATAGTGAATGCCGGGCAGGATCGGCACCGGCACGGTGAGCCAGGCCGGAAGCGGCAGCGCCAGGCCCGCGGGGCCCCAGATCAGGCGCACGGCTTCATTGAAGAACAGGATCAGGCCGAACGTCGCGAGCACATGATCGAGATGGTCGCGGCCATAGAGATGTCTGAGCGCGGACACCTCCAGCACGATCCCGAGGAGCAGCGTGGCACCGAGCGCAAGCAGCGCCCCGAGCAGGAAGCTGCCGGTCCACGCGGCGAAGGTCGCGGCGAAATAGGCGCCCATCATGTAGAGCGAGCCGTGCGCCAGGTTGACGAGATCCATGATCCCGAACACCAGCGTGAGCCCCGCCGCGAGCAGGAAAAGGAGCAGCCCGAACTGCAATCCGTTCAGAAATTGTTCGACGACAAGCAGCATCAACGCTCTTTCAGGCGCGCCTCAAGCTGCGCCGATGTTCGAACACGGTCGCCATCAGTGAAAGAGCTCCCCCTGCCTCATCAAGGCAGAAAAATGGGTAATGGCAGTATCGTTCCGACGCAAGAGCGATTCTGCGTCAGACATGCACTTTGTTGCATCTTGTTCGATGCAGCATTGAGCAACGACTTTGCCGAACGCGATGGGTCAACCTGACGCACCTGTCGTGCGCACAGCCGATAGGCGGGGCGATGTTGCTGCGTGGAGGTTGTGGGGAGCGCGCGCTGACATTGCATCGCGCAATTTGCCGGCCGAAGAGCCGCGCCAAGAAAACAACGCCGGGGTGATACGACGAAGGTCGTATCACCAAAGAGTCCTCTCCCGGCGAGATACCGGGAGAGAGAAGGTCGCTAATGCGACGTGATCTGCTGCGAACGCTCGTCCCGATCGGCAACGACCGTGCCGACGGTGGAAGCTTCCAGCGCGGCCATCCGGAACAGATAGGCGAGCGTGGCAAGGCCCGACTCTTCGGCCATTTGGGCAAGCTCGAGCGCCATGTCCGACATGTAGCCGAGGTCTTCCTCTTTCATCTCTGGCTTCGCAATGGTCTGGGTGTCCCGCATCATGTTCGACATCTCAGGCGATCTTTCTTTGCGTGGCGCCAAGGTCGTGGGCGTTGGCACGGGCGATACAGTCGAGGCGCGGACCGTCCTGCCGGACCACGCCCGACATGCCGATGCGCGCATGAAGCGCGTCGAGCGTCTCCTGGCGAACGTCGATGGTGGCCGCCATGGTCCAGGCATTTTCGACCAGCTGGGGCAGGCCGAGAGGCGTGACGAAGAATCCGGCCTCGTGGAAGCGCGGCAACCACCACGTCTCCATGATGGCGCTGACCTTGGCGATACCCTGGTCGAGGCAGAACTCCTGGACCGCGGCCATCAATTGCAGATTCAGAATGCCGTCGCGGCGGTCGCGCACGACGAAATAGCGCGACCACTCCCAGACGAGGGGATCGGCGGGATAGCCGCGCACCGATGCCAGATGCGGAAACACCTCTCCCATCATCGAGGGCTTCGTCGTCGGATAGAGCCGATGGCCGCCAATGACGCGGCGCTCTTCCAGCGCAAGCAGATAGATCGTGTCCTCGTTGTCGTAGGAGTCGATCTCGCGGCCGTCAGGCTTGCGCAGCGTTTCCCACTTTCTCTCTCCGACGAAGATGTCGTGCCGCAGACGGAAGTGCTGCTCGAGGACATCCTCGTAGAGATGCCGGTTTGCCGACGAGATTGCATGAATCATGAGCCGCCCCCCCATTCCTCCTGATGAGGGCAGCCTCCGCGAAATGCCTGAGTTCCGGTATTGGGAAATTTCCCAGTACGCCCGCTATGGCGCGATGATCTTGTTGCGAATGGCCAGCGCGACCGCATGCGTACGGTTGACGGCACCGAGCTTTCGCGCAGCGGTTGCAAGATGCTCCTCTGCCGTACGCTGGGTGATGTGCAGGATTTCGCCGATCTCCCAGGCGGACTTGCCTTGCGACGCCCAGCTGATCACCTCGCGCTCGCGCGGCGTGAGCAGTGCCGTCGCACTGACCGCCGGTTCGAGCAGGCGGCGGATGTGCTCGAAGCCGTACATCGCCATGAGATGCAGCGCCGGCTTGCTGCGCGGATTGAGGTCGAGGTGTACACCACCGAGCGACACCGCGGCCTCATAGCCGGTCAGGCCGTGGATCGGCACGATGAAACCGCGCGACATGCGGAAATCGGTTGCACGGGTCATGACCTCCGCCGCTCCCGGCTCAAGCTCGGCGTCGTAAGGCGCCTCGGACCACTCGAACGGGTTGACCGATCGCCGACACTTGCGAACCACGGGATCGACGCGATCGTAGCTCCGGTCGGTGTAGAGCTTGAACCATTCAGCAGGCCAGCGCTTGGCCAGCACCATCTGCGCGAAGCGCTGATCGGGATTCGGCAATCCGGTCACGATGATGGTCTCGAAGCCGAAGCGTCCGAACGCGGTCTCGAGCGCGTCCATGGCGTCAGGAACCCTGGTGTAGGCGTCCAGGCCCTCGATAAAGTCCAGCGCTTCCCGGCCATAGTCCACGGCAGACATCGGTTCGTTCCTGCCCTAGCCTGCCCATTCGGGCTGTCCGACAAGCTTAGCGCGACTCGACCAACGCCTCAACGCTTCTTCCCCGTAGTTCTACGGTGCGCGGCCGGTCTACGATTCAATCTACTTGTGGAGGAAAGTGCGTCAAGTTACACCTGCATGGTCCGCAGCGGGAAAATCACGATGGAAGATGACATCGCCCTCAACAGCGTGCTCGGCCTGGAATTGAACCGCGTGTTCTTCGCGGTCCGCGATACGGCAAACAAGCAGAAGATCATCGAGTTCGCGCGCGAGGTGCTCGAGGACGAGCGCGATATGCGGCGCGACAGCGCCTCGCCCGAAGGGCCGGCAAGCTAGCAGCCGCTGCCGCAGGACGCGCAGCGCGCCGATCCCTCCCCGCCTATATCGCAGGCGCGCATGTTGACAGGTGTGCGCCACTGGAAGACATCAGCTATCCCATGACATGATCGCCGTCGCGATGGTCTGCGGGACTTCCAGAGATGATGACGCTGCGCCAAGTTGAAGTGATCCGCGCCGTGATGGTGACGGGGACCATTGGCGGCGCGGCAAAGCTGTTGAACGTGTCGGCGCCGGGCATCAGCCGGCTGGTCAAATACACCGAACGCTCGCTCGGCATCCGCTTCTTCCAGCGCCAGAACGGACGCTACTTCCCGACGCCGGAAGCCGAGAACATCTTTGAGCAGATCAACGGTGTCTACAAGAAGGTCGACGACCTCTCCGAGATCATCTCCAAGATCGGGCGCGGCGGGTTGTCAGAGCTGCGGATCGGCTCGGTGCCGAGCATCTCGCAGGTGATGGTGCCGCGCGCGATCGAGCGCGTCCGCCGCCGCTACCCGGATCTCGGCATCGACATCAACATCCTCAAGCTCGAGGAAGCCATCGACTATCTGATGCTCGGCCGCGGCGAGTGCGTGGCGATGAGCTACCGGCTCGACCATTCCGGCCTCGACTTCATGCCGCTGGCCTCGGGCGAGCTCTATTGCATCGTGCCGCCGGGCCACGAGCTTGCCGGTCGCAAGCAGGTCTCCGCCGCCGAGATCACCCGCTACCCCCTGATCGGCATCGATCCGAACGACCCCTACGGCCGCATCATGGCCGAGATCTTTGCCCGGCACCGGCTCGACTACAACATCACCATCCGCGCGCGCTTCGGCACCACGGTCTGCGCGCTGGTCAAGGCCGGCCTCGGCATCGCCATCATCGACCAGTTCACGGTGGCCCATGGCGGCTACCCCGGCATCGAGCTCTTGAAGATCACCGAGCCGACGCGGTTCGACACCTATATCGCCGTGAAGCGCGGCGCGGCGCTGTCGCTGCATGTCGAGCATTTCATCGAATCCCTGCGCACCGAGATGCGCGCGGTCGAGCCGGCGCGCGCGCCCCAGAAGGGGGCGGCGACCCGCGGGCGACGAAAATAACATCATGTTAGGTTTGCTAGATAAATGGGTAATTGTGTTAGGCCGGGGAAAGGCTATCGTCGCGCTTGATCGCAGCAGGTTTCCGCGCATAACCGCGTGGCGAAACGCTTACCGAGACAAGACCCCAGCATGTCAACGCGCCGCCCCGCCGCCCCCAGGAAACTCCTTACAGGCCTGATCGGCGCGCCGATTGCGAGTTCGGCCTCGCCCGCCATGCATGAGCAGGCCGCCGAGGCGCTCGGGCTGCGCGGCCATTACCAGTTGATCGAGGTCGCCGGCGCGGATGCGACCGGGCTCCGCATGATGCTCGAAGGGGTGCGGCGGCTCGGCTTTGCCGGCGTCAACGTCACCTTTCCCTACAAGGAAGCCGTCGTGCCGCTGCTCGACGAGCTGGCGCCGGGCGCCGCCGCCATGGGCGCGGTCAACACGGTGGTCGCCAGGGATGGCCGATTGACTGGCCACAACACCGACACCACGGGATTTGCGCGCGCGGTCGCACCGCTGCTGGCGCCCTCCGGCAACGCGGTAGCCGTGGTCGGCTCCGGCGGCGTCGGCAAGGCGATCGCCTTTGCGCTCGCCAGCCGCAACGTTGCCGATATCCGTATCTTCGACAGCGAGCCGGACAAGGCCGCGACGCTCGTCGCGCTCCTGAACGCAAAGGGCGCCAGGGTCGCCACCAGCGTCGAGGATGCGCTCGACGGCGCCAACGGCCTCATCAACGGCACGCCGGTCGGCATGCTGCCGAACCGCGACACGCCGGTGCCGCCGTCGCTGCTGCGAGCGGACCTCTGGGTCGCCGACGCCGTATATTCGCCGTTGATCACGCCGCTTCTCGCCGCAGCGCAAGAAAAAGGCGCACGGATCATGACCGGGCGCGAGCTTGCGATCTACCAGGCGGCGGATGCGTTCGAATTGTTCACCGGCCTTGCCCCATCGACCGAGATCATGGGAGAGGCTTTTGATGCCGTGATGGCTGCGCGTAGCGCCGCCTATCAGGCAGCTTGAGGCGAAGCGGCCGGACACAAGGCCGCTTGCAAAATTGAAACGGGAGGAGAGGACGATGAAAACAACGCTATTGGTGGGCGCGCTGCTCACCGCCATCACGGCAACGGGCGCTTATGCCCAGGCTATCAAGCTCGCTGATGTCGCCGAATTGTCCGGCGGCGGGGCCACCGTCGGCACCAACTGGAAGAACGGCATCGACCTCGCCATCGAGGAGATCAACGCCAAGGGCGGCGTGCTTGGCCGCAAGCTCGAGGTCACCCACGCCGACTCGCAATCCAACCCCGGCGTGGCACGCGCGCAGGTGCAGAAGGCGCTCGACGCCGAGCCCTACGTGCTGCTCGGACCCGGCTATTCCGGCTCGGTCAAGGTCACCGCGCCGCTCGCCGCGGAAGCCGGCATCGCGCAGATCATGGGCGGCGAAGCCGCCGAGCTGACCCAAGCCGGAAACAAGTTCCTGTTCCGCACCTCGTTCGGCCAGCAATCCTCGATGCCGAAGGTCGCAAAATACATCCATGACGATATGAAGGCGAAGACGGTCGCGGTCGTCTGGGTCAACAACGATTTCGGCCGCGGCGGTCGCGACATGGTGACCAAGGAGCTCGAACGGCTCGGCTCCAAGGTGGTTGCCGATCTCTCGACCGAAGCCGGCCAGGCCGACTTCGCCGCCGACGTCGGCAAGATCAAGGCCGCCAATCCCGATGTCGTCTTCGTCTATCTCAATGAAGAAGAGAGCGCGCGCATCCTGAAGGAGATCAAGCGTCAGGGCGTTACCGCGCCGCTGATGGGCGAGACCACGCTGATCGGCCAGAAGGTGATCGAGCTCGCCGGCGATGCCGCCAACGGCGCGCGCGGTCATGTCGGTCTCACCACGGATGCTCCGGTCGACCTGATCAAGCAATTCCGCGACAGGTTTTCCAAGAAGTACAACTACGTTCCCGACCACAACGGCCTCAAGGGCTACCTCGCCATCTACATGGTGAAGGCCACCACCGAGAAGATGGGCAAGGTCGATCCGAAGAAGTTCGCCGACACCCTGCACGGCCTGACCATTAAGGCCGCCGACGAGCCCGGCATCCTGATGGACCTCACCGTCAGCGACACCGGCGACCTCGATCGCCAGAGCTTCCTCGTCGAAGTGGTCGAGGGCAAGCAGGTGGTGAAGCAGGTCCTGCCGAAGCTGAAGTAAGCGCGTTCTTCGCCTCTCCCCGCACGCGGGGAGAGGCGATACGCGAAGCGTGGCGGGCGAGAGGGGAACATGTCCAATCTGTTCGATCTACTGGTCGCGGGTCTTGCCACCGGCGCGATCTACGCGCTGGTCGCGGTCGGCTTCACGCTGCTGTGGCAGACCTCGCAGACCATCAATTTCGCGCAAGGCGAGTTCGTGATGCTGCCGGCGTTCCTGATGCTGGCGGCGATGCATGTCGGCGCACCGTTCTGGCTCGCGATCATTCTCGGCATCCTGCTCTCGATGATCCTGCTCGGGCTCGGC
>JAEWBW010000051.1 GCA_023390955.1 Pseudomonadota bacterium | reverse complement strand
GCCCCTTCACGCGGTTCGAATAGTCGGCGTAGTCGGCGACGTCGGCCTTGCCGGCGCAGTCGAGCCAGCCGAGCCATTTGTCTTCATCAGTGCCGGTCCAGACCGACTTGTCGCGCTGCCAGAGCCTGCGGATCTTCGCCGAGGCCCGCCACTCCTCGGTGCCCTTGGCGAGGGCCTTGCCGAGCCCTTCGCCGAGCACGAATTGCTGGCGGTTGACTGCGCCGCCGAGCACGGTGGCGCGCTTGTGGGCGACCGCGCCGTAGAGCTTGTCGGCGGCGTCCGCGAACAGCTTGACGCCGTCCTTGACCAGCTCCTCGGTGATCGCGTCGAGCGAGATGCCGGTTCGCGCCAGCTCTTCCAGCACGGCCCTGGCTTCCTCGACATTCTCCTCGAGGCTGTTGCGCAGCTGGCCGTGGTCGCGGAAAGCGTCGAGCGTTGCCGGCGGCACGGTGTTGACCGTGTTGGGGCCGATCAATTCCTCGACATAGAGGACGTCGCGGTAATCCTTGTTCTTGGTGCCGGTCGAAGCCCACAGCAGCCGCTGCGGCTTGGCGCCCTTGACGGCGAGCTTCTCCCAGCGTGGCCCTGAGAACAGGCGCTTGTAATCCTGGTAGGCGAGCTTGGCGTTGGCGATCGCCACCTTGCCTTTCAGCGCGGCCAGCCGCTCCTTCTCGGATGGATCGTTGGCGCGCGCGATCTTCTCGTCGAGCTGCTTGTCGACGACGCTGTCGATCCGGCTGACGAAGAAGCTTGCGACGCTTGCGACATGCGAGGGATCGCCGCCGGCGGCGACAAGTTTCTCGAGCCCTGCGAGATAGGCCTCGACCACGTCGCGATAGACCTGCTGCGCGAACAGCAGCGTGATGTTGATGCTGATGCCTTCGCCGATGAGCTGCTGGATCGCCGGCAGGCCCTGCTCGGTCGCAGGCACCTTGACCATCAAGTTTTCGCGATTGACGTCCTTCCAGAGCCGCTGGGCCTCGGCGACCGTGCCGGCGGTGTCATTGGCGAGATAGGGCGAGACCTCCAGGCTGACGAAGCCGTCCTTGCCCTTCAGCCGGTCGTAGACCGGGCGGAGCACGTCGGCGGCTCTCTGGATGTCCTCGACCGCGAGTTGCTCGAACAGATCGGCCACCGTCCGGTCGCCGCGCTTGAGCGCCTTGCCGACCGGCGCGTCATATTCGTCCGAGCTGCCGATCGCTTTTTCGAAGATCGCGGGATTGGAGGTGACGCCCTTGACGCCATCGGTCTCGATCAGCTGCTTCAGCTCGCCCTTGGCGATGAAGCCGCGGGCCAGGAAGTCCAACCAGACGGCTTGTCCGTGCTTTTCCAGTTCTTTGACGGGATTCATGGGTCTCTTTTCTCCAGGCCGGATGACGGGCGAGGGACTTCCAGCGCCGGTCCTGACGCGCTATGCTGTGTGTTAACATGACCTTGAGAGGGAACCAATCAAGGGGATGCGCGTCATACTCTCGGCATAACTCTTGTTGAGGATCGGAGTGATCCCGGCGGCCGGGTTGTCCCGTTGCGTGAACGTCGTTGGCCGGAGTTGGTTCGGCCGGAAAATGTCGCGTAGCGCCAGCTCCTTCCGCTGA
Source organism: Pseudomonadota bacterium (assembly GCA_023390955.1). GTDB lineage: Bacteria > Pseudomonadota > Alphaproteobacteria > Rhizobiales > Xanthobacteraceae > Bradyrhizobium. The sequence continues at coordinate 5,900 of JAEWBW010000051.1, read as the reverse complement.
GCGAAGTTTGCCTCTCGGCCAAGACTTGAAGTCAAGACTTCAGGTCCTGGGCTGGGGACTTGCGTAAGTTCACACCTGAACTGCCATGCGGGGGACGACGAGGCATGCACGCAAATTCCGACGGTTTTGTCCTTGCCGGTCTGGCAGATGCGTCGGTTTGTCCCGCAGATCTGGACGCCTCCGAACTCGAAATCGGCCATTCGGCGTCCCCGCTGGGTCCGCTGATCGCGGTCGGCTTCGTCTTGACCCTTCTCAGCGCAAGCCTTGCCTTCGGATGGTGGGGAGGGACCGAGGAGAGCCATGTGACGGCGGGTGTCGCGGGCGTCGTGCTGTTCGGCCTTGCCACGTCCTGTCTGATCTGGATGCTGCCGGCCCAGCGCGGGCCGATCGTGATCGTCGGCCGTTACGGCATTCGCGATCTGCGCATCGGGAATGAATTCCTCGTGTGGGATTCGATTGCGGAAGTTTCCGGTCTCGAATGCCGTGGGCGCAGGGTCGTCGTGCTGAGATTGACGCCGGCGATGCAGCGACAGCTGTCCTGCATCAAGACCGCGCGCTTCGCTTCGGTCGATCACGTCGTGATCAGCCCGCAAGGGCTGGCGACCGATTTCGATACGCTGCTGCGGACTTGCCGGACCTTCCACGCGGCCAGCGATGCACACGCCGCATTGCAACAGAGGCGTGGCAGCGAGCACATGAACGCCTCACTGGCGTCATAAGCGCGCCGTCGCTTCATCGCCCTGCTGCGCCGGTGGAGGCCGAAGGCCCCCGGTATCGCCCGGATGTTGCATTAAGATTACGTTAACCAAATACTTGCCACCTTAAAAGCCGGATTCGCCGGCATAGCTTACAGAAGAGGCAGGTGCCTGTTTGTAATTCAGTAAGTGCCTGCGTTGTGCGTTGCGCAGGTTGCCTCGCCCGGTGTCCAATGTCGCGTATGTGCTCACGCTGATTCGCGAAACATCCGAGGAACACTCCTGCAAGACGGATCGTTTCCTCGACGGAGATAAGTGGAGAGGGATCATGTACAACGATTCTTTGTTTAACGCTTTCGCCAAGTCGTTCGAGGCGCGAAGCCAGCACGACATGTCGATGGCGGAGTATTTAGAATCGTGTCGAAGTGATCCGATGCGATATGCGAATGCAGCCGAACGATTACTAGCTGCGATCGGTGAACCTCAGACGATTGACACGGCCAAGGACCCACGCCTTGGCCGTATTTTTTTGAATCGCACGATCCGCACCTATCCGGCCTTCGCAGGCTTCTACGGCATGGAAGAAACGATCGAGCGCATCGTTGGTTTCTTCCGCCACGCAGCTCAAGGTCTCGAGGAGCGCAAGCAGATCCTCTATCTGCTCGGACCGGTCGGCGGTGGCAAGTCGTCGCTCGCAGAGCGGCTGAAGTCGCTGATGGAAGTGCATCCGATCTACGTGCTCAAGGCCGGCGATGAACTCTCGCCGGTGTTCGAGAGCCCGCTCAGCCTGTTCGATCCCGATCAGCTCGGGCCGATGCTGGAAGAGAAGTACGGCATTCCGCGCCGCCGTCTCACCGGGCTGATGAGCCCGTGGTGCTACAAGCGGCTCGAGGCGTTCGGCGGCGACATCTCGCAATTCCGCGTCGCCAGGATCCAGCCGTCGCGGCTGCGCCAGATCGGCATCGCCAAGACCGAGCCGGGCGACGAGAACAACCAGGACATCTCCTCGCTGGTCGGCAAGGTCGATATCCGCAAGCTCGAGACCTACGCGCAAAACGATCCGGATGCCTACAGCTATTCCGGAGGCCTCAACCGCGCCAACCAGGGCGTTCTCGAATTCGTCGAGATGTTCAAGGCGCCGATCAAGATGCTGCATCCGCTGCTTACGGCCACGCAGGAAGGCAACTACATCGGCACCGAGAACATCGGCGCCATTCCCTTCACCGGCGTGATCCTCGCGCACTCGAACGAAGCCGAGTGGTCGAGCTTCAAGGCCAACAAGAACAACGAGGCCTTCATCGACCGCATCTGCGTGATCAAGGTGCCATATTGCCTGCGCGTCACCGAGGAGCAGAAGATCTACGAGAAGCTGATCCAGGGCTCCGAGCTTGCGTCCGCGCCGTGTGCGCCTTCGACGCTGGAGACGCTGGCCCGGTTCTCGGTGATGTCGCGGCTGCGCAAGCACGAGAACTCCACTTTGTTCGGCAAGCTGCGGGTGTATGACGGCGAGAGTCTGAAGGAGTCCGATCCGAAGGCGCGCAGCGTCCAGGAATATCGCGACTCCGCCGGCGTCGACGAAGGCATGGATGGCGTCTCCACGCGCTTTGCCTTCAAGATCCTGGCCGCCACCTTCAACCACGATCCGCAGGAGGTCGCCGCCGACGCCGTGCATCTGATGTACGCGCTGGAGCAGTCGATCCGCCGCGAGCAGCTGCCTGAGGAAGTCGAGAAGCGCTATCTCGAATTCATCAAGGCGGAGCTGGCGCCGCGCTACGCCGAGTTCATCGGCAACGAGATCCAGAAGGCTTATCTGGAATCCTACTCGGACTATGGCCAGAATCTGTTCGACCGCTACGTCGACTACGCCGACGCCTGGATCGAGGATCAGGACATCAAGGATCCCCACACCGGGCAGCTCCTGGATCGCGAGCTCCTGAACCAGGAACTGACCAAGATCGAGAAGCCGGCGGGCATCGCGAACCCGAAGGACTTCCGCAACGAGGTGGTCAAATTCTCGTTACGGTCGCGCGCGCAGAACGGTGGCAAGAATCCGACCTGGACCTCCTACGAGAAGATTCGCGATGTGATCGAAAAGCGGATATTCTCGCAGGTCGAAGACCTGCTTCCCGTGATCTCCTTCGGCTCGAAGAAGGACGGCGAGACCGAGAAGAAGCACGGCGAGTTCGTCGCACGCATGGTGGAGCGCGGCTATACCGAACGTCAGGTTCGCCGGCTCGTCGAGTGGTACATGCGGGTGAAGCAGGCCGGTTGAGGCGGATGCAAACGTGGCCATTCATATTATTGACCGGCGCCTGAATCCGGGCGGCAAGAGTCTCGAGAACCGCCAGCGGTTCTTGCGTCGAGCCAAATCCCTGGTGCAGGGCGCCGTCAAGAAGACCTCGCAGGCGCGCGAAATCAAGGACGTCCTGGAGGGCGGGGAAGTCACCATCCCGCTCGACGGCATGCACGAGCCGCGCTTTCGCCGCGAAGGCGGCACGCGCGACATGGTGCTGCCGGGCAACAAGAAGTTCGTCGAGGGCGATTACCTGCAACGTCAGGGGCAGGGCAGCGCCAAGGACTCCGGTCCCGGCGAAGGCGACAGCGAGGACGCGTTCCGCTTCGTGCTCTCTCGCGACGAGTTCGTCGATCTTTTCCTCGACGATCTCGAACTGCCCGATCTCGCCAAGCGCAAGATCGCCCAGACCGAGAGCGAGGGCATCGTGCGCGCCGGCTACACCACGTCGGGCTCGCCGGCCAATATCTCCGTGAGCCGGACCGTACGCCTTGCGCTGGCCCGCCGCATCGCGCTCAAGCGTCCCCGCAAGGACGAGATCGAGGAGCTGGAGGCCGAGATCGCCGCCTGCACCGACGAGGACGAGCGCGCCGAGTTGATGGCCCAGCTGAGCAAGCTGAAGGCGAAGTCGAAGCGCATTCCCTTCATCGATCCGCTCGACATTCGCTATCGTCGTTTCGAGACGGTGCCGAAGCCCGTGGCGCAGGCCGTGATGTTCTGCCTGATGGACGTCTCCGGCTCGATGTCCGAGCACATGAAGGATCTCGCCAAGCGCTTCTACATGCTGCTCTACGTGTTCCTGAAGCGCCGTTACAAGCATGTCGAGATCGTCTTCATCCGCCATACCGACCGCGCCGAGGAGGTCGACGAGCAGACCTTCTTCTACGGCCCGGCCTCGGGCGGCACGCTGGTCTCCAGCGCGCTGCAGGCCATGCACGAGATCGTGCGCGAGCGCTTCAATCCGGCGGACTGGAATATCTATGCCGCGCAGGCCTCGGACGGCGACAATTCCTATTCCGACGGCGAGCTCGCCGGCATGCTGCTGACCGAGAAGATCCTGCCCGTCTGCCAGTTCTTCGCCTATCTCGAGGTCGGTGAATCCGGCGGCAGCGCGTTCGACCTCTCGGACTCCTCGCTCTGGACGCTCTACGACCGTTTGCGCAACGCCGGCGCGCCGCTGTCGATGCGCAAGGTCAGTGAGCGCGGCGAGATTTTCCCGGTCTTTCACGACCTGTTCCAGCGCCGCGAAACCCAGGAGAAGGCCGCTCCATGACGGACAAGACCGGACGACTGCTGTTCGAAGGCGCGGACTGGGACTTCCACACCTTACAGCGCATCACCGATGCCTGCGAGGAAGTCGCGTTCAACGAGCTTGGTCTCGATGTCTATCCGAACCAGATCGAGGTCATTACCGCCGAGCAGATGCTGGACGCCTATTCCTCCGTCGGCATGCCGCTGTTCTACAAGCACTGGTCGTTCGGCAAGCAGTTCGCCTATCACGAGGCATCCTACCGCAAGGGGCTGATGGGCCTCGCCTATGAGATCGTGATTAACTCGTCGCCCTGCATCTCCTATCTGATGGAGGAGAACACTGCGACGATGCAGACGCTGGTGATCGCGCACGCGGCCTTCGGCCACAATCATTTCTTCAAGAACAACTATCTGTTCAAGCAGTGGACCGACGCCGACGGCATCCTCGATTATCTCGACTTCGCCAAGAACTACGTCATGCAGTGCGAGGAGCGCTACGGCCGAACCGAGGTCGAGCGCACGCTGGATGCGGCTCACGCGCTGATGTCGCACGGCATCGATCGCTATCCCGGCAAGAAGAAGCTTGATCTGCGCGAGGAAGAGAAGCGGGCGGGCCGTCGCCGCCAGCACGAGGAAGAGGTTTTCAACGATCTCTGGCGCACCGTGCCCAAGGGCGCGGCCAAGACCCGGTCCACGATCTCCCTCGAACGCCGCCGCAAGCTGCTCGGCCTGCCGCAGGAGAACCTGCTCTACTTCCTGGAAAAGAGCGCGCCGCGGCTGGCGCCGTGGCAGCGCGAGCTGCTGCGCATCGTTCGCCACATCGCGCAGTATTTCTATCCGCAGAGCCAGACCAAGGTGATGAACGAGGGCACGGCGACCTACGTTCACTACCGCATCATGTCCCGCCTGCACGCAGACGGCCGGCTCACGGACGGCAACTTCCTCGAATTCCTGCAGTCGCACACCAATGTGGTGTTCCAGCCCGAATTCGACGATCCGCGCTATTCGGGCTTCAATCCCTATGCGCTCGGCTTCGCCGTCATGCAGGACATCGAGCGCATCGTCTCGAAGCCGGAGGACGAGGATCGCGAGTGGTTCCCCGACATCGCCGGCAAAAACGACGTGATGGGCGTGCTGCGCGACGTCTGGGCCAACTATCGCGACGAGAGTTTTATCAACCAGTTCCTGAGCCCGAAGCTGATGCGGAACTTCCGCATGTTCCATCTGCACGACGATCCCGAGGATCGCGCCGGCATCCGGGTCGACGCCATCCATGACGAGCGCGGCTTCCGCCGCGTGCGCCGTGAGCTGGCGCGCCAGCACGATGTCGGCTTCATCGATGCCAATATCGAGGTGGTCGACGTCGATCTCTCCGGCGACCGTCGCCTGATCGTGCATCACCACGTCATCAAGGGCGCGCAACTCAACGAGACCGACACCAAGCGGGTGCTGCAGCACCTTGCCGATCTCTGGACCTACGACGTCTCGCTGATCGAGGTCGACGCCAACGACAAGGTGCTGCGCGAATACGTCGTGAGCCCGCGGCCGATCACGGCGGCGGCGTAGATAGCTAATTGCTCAGGTGCTGTCTTCCCTCTCCCCCTGTGGGAGAGGGTGGCTCGCCCCCTAGCGGCGAGGCCGGTGAGGGGGATCTCCCCGCA
>JAEWBW010000018.1 GCA_023390955.1 Pseudomonadota bacterium | reverse complement strand
TCTCGTCGCCACCGGCGACGTCGGCTTCTTCGACGCCGACGGATTCCTGTATCTGTCGGGCCGCGCCAGCGACATGATCATCTTTGGCGGCACCAACATCTATCCCGCCGAGATCGAGTCAGAGCTGATGAAGGTTCCGGGCGTTGCCGACTGCGCCGTGTTCGGAATTCCTGACGACGAGTTCGGCGAGAAAGTCTGCGCCTTCATTCAGCCGAGCGCCGGCGCCGTCCTCAACGAGGACGCGGTCCGGTCCGACCTGAAGTCGCGGCTTGCCGGCTACAAGATCCCGAAGCGGATCGAGTTCTCCAGCACGCTGCCGCGCGAGGACACCGGAAAGATCTTCAAGCGCAAGCTGAAAGAGCCGTTCTGGCAGGGCACGGGACGGTCGATCTGAACGCCGAGGTGAAGGAGAGTTTCGTGGACCAGCAATACGCCAGTTACAGCTTCATCTCCTGCGAGATCGATCGCTCTTTCCTGATCATCACGCTCAACCGTCCTGACAAGCTCAATGCCTATACCGGCGCGATGGGCTCCGAGATCGAGGATGCCTTCCGCAAGGCCGACACCGATGACAACATTCGCGCCGTTATCGTGACCGGCGCGGGCAGGGCCTTCTGTGCCGGCGCCGACGTGTCCGGAGGCGCCTCGAGCTTCGACACATCGGGCACGCACGGCGCCGGCGTGTTCGGCAATCGTCTGGCGAGCGGCGGTCCGCGCTCGGGCAGCGGTTTCGTCGATGCGATCTTCCGCTGCAGAAAGCCGTCGATTGCCGCCATCAACGGCCCCGCGGTCGGCATCGGCATCACCATGACGCTGCCGATGGACGTGCGCATCGCGGTCAAGGGCGCAAAAATCGGTTTCATCTTCGCCCGGCGCGGCCTCGTCCCGGAGGCCGGCAGCGCCTGGTTCCTGCCCAAGCTGGTCGGCCTGCCGCAGGCGCTGCGCTGGGCAATCTCGGGCCGCACCTTTGGCGCCGAGGAAGCCCTCAGCGGCGGCCTCGTCAGCGAAACCACCGAGCCCGCGGATCTCCTCACGCGCGCCAAGGAGATTGCGCTTGAGCTGACCGCCGAGACCTCGGCCGTGTCGGTTGCGCTCACCCGGCAGATGCTGTGGCGCTTTGCCGGTGCGCCCGATCCGTTCGAGCTGCTCGGCATCGACGGTCCCATCTCGCGCGAGCGCGGTTCTCATCCCGACGTCCGCGAAGGCGTCGCCTCCTTCCTGGAAAAGCGTCCGCCGGCGTTCCCCGGCAAGGTCTCGCAGGACATGCCGAGCCAGTATCCTTGGTGGAAAGAAGTCTAAGTGTCCTGCATCCAGTCGTTCCGACTGCGCTATCACGTCGCGCCTGCGACGTTCTTGTTGACGATCGCATCATAGGAACGATCGATCCGGCGACCTGTTGGCTGCGCACGTCAACAGGAGAACACGACCATGAAGATTGGGAAGATCGCTCTCGCCGCGGCATTCGTGCTGGGATCCATTGCCGCGGCATCGGCGCAAGGTGCCGGTGGTAGCGGCGGCGCCGGCAGCGGTGGCGGAGGCAGCGGAAGCGGCAGTGCTGGAGCAGGCGCAAGCGCCGGGGCAGGCGCCGGGACCGGTGCAGGAACTGCTGGCAGCGGCACTGCGGGGACGGCCGGCGTCGGCGGAGGCGGTAACGCGCCGGCCGCCACGACCGGTCAGGGCACTTCGAGCAGCCCACGCTCGGCGAATCCGGGCGCGACGATGGCTGATCCGAAGATGAAGGGACGCTAGGACGAAGCGACCTCGGCACTAGGCACAAGGCCTCAGCATCTCTCCGGTGCTGAGGCCGGTTGCCCGGGAAGACTGAGAAGAATTAGTGTTGAGTCTGCCCTCGTGACCCGCCAAGCACCTGCTTCAGCGCCTGAACGGCGCCGGCAAAGGTGCCGAGATAAGGTGGCAACCGTGCTTCGATCGCTTCGGCTGCCAGGCGGCAGTCGTTTGCGACCTTCAACAGCCCGCTCTGGGCCAGGTCGCTGGATAAGGCGGCTTGTTGCAGACAAACGCGCTCTAGACGCCGGAACTCTCGCAACTCTCGGTGCATGCGTGACCTCCCGTTAACGGCCTGATCGGGCGGCGATTCTAGTTAATTAATCGTAAATGACTCGCGTCGCCGCTGCCAGCGGGTCGGTCGAGATTGGCGAAATTGCAGGTCAGGCGTAAGCTTCGGGTCTCGTCCGGCTGCCAGCATGGAGCCCAGACATGACCACGTTCGACAAGCGCGAGCAGGGTTTTGAGGCGAAATTCGCCCACGACGAAGAACTGAGGTTCAAATCCGCGGCCCGGTCCGCCAAGCTGTTCGGCAATTGGGCGGCGGCGCTGCTCGGGCTGAGCGGCGATGCGGCGGCCGGCTACGCGACAGCCCTCGTGACCGGCAGCCTGGAAAGCCAGAACGTCGACGGCATGCTGCAGAAGGTGGCTGGTGACCTCGCCACCAAGGGGATTTCGCCGGAGGAGGTGGCCCGGAAGCTGAACGAGTGCCAGCTGCTGGCGTTGCAGCAGATCGAGGCCGAAATCTGAGTCGCCCGCCGGTTTGGCCCGATTGCGCCGGTTTGGGCGATTGCCCCGGCGGATCAACGGTTTCGCGGATGCCGCCGCGCCGGACGCCGATCGGGGCCGGCTACTGTGCATGGGGTTGTTTTCGAACTATCGGTCTGGCCCCTGCGGAACGCGACTCACTCCTCGTGCTTGCGCGCCCCGTTATCGCTGAGCTTGTCGACATAGGCGATGCCGATCGCCGACGCCACGAAGGTCACGTGTATGATGACCTGCCACATCACGCCCTGCTCGGTATAGCCGGCGCGTCCGGAGCCGAGATTGCCGGCCTCGATGAAGGTCCGCAGCAGCGCGATCGAGGAGATGCCGATGATGGCCATCGCAAGCTTGATCTTCAACACGCTCGCATTGACGTGGCCGAGCCATTCCGGCTCGTCCGGATGGCCCTTGAGGTCGAGCCGGGAGACGAAGGTCTCGTAGCCGCCGACGATCACCATCACCAGGAGATTGGAGATCATGACGACGTCAATGAGCGCCAGCACGCTCATCATGATTTGCTGCTCGGTGAGGTCGAGCGCGTGCCAGGAGAGATGCCAGAGCTCCTTGAGGAACAGCGCGATATAGACGCATTGCGCGACGATGAGGCCGAGATAGAGCGGCAGCTGCAGCCAGCGCGAGCCGAAGATGATCATCGGCAACAGGCCGAGGCGCGGCGTTGGCGGACGGGGCTGGCTCGTCGTCTGAGGCGCGCTCGACATTCGCTGACATCCGGGAGGATGGAGATTGGTGCTTCCTGATCTAGCCCGGCAAGATGGCCGGTGGAAGACGGGGCACAGCGTGTTGCATCATGCTAGACGGTAGCCTGCAGACGGACGGCGCTGGGCTCGCCGGCAGGCATCAGGGGGGCGAACGGTGCGGATCATTGGGACATTAGCCGGCGCGGCGATCGCGCTTGTCGTGGCCGGCATGTCCGACCTCGCCGCTTTGCCGCTGACGCCGTTTCGGTACGAGGATCAGGCCCAGCGCCATTGTCCATCCGACAAGGTGGTGTGGCTGGATTTCAGGAAGGGCCGCTACTACGCAAAGGGCCAGAAGCAATACCGGCAGGGCTTTGACGGCAGCTTCGTCTGCCGGAACGAGGCGAAGGAAAGCGGCTATCGCCGCTCACTTCTCGGCGTGCGCTGAAGCCGTGCTATTTGTCGGCCGGCAGCTTGACCGGCACGTGCGGGGAGGTGCTGACGACCCGCGTGCTTCCATCCGGGTAGGTCCGGCCATTGCCGCGGATCAGGCTTTCCAGGACGATGAGGAATTTCTCGGCAAGCATGGACGTCACCTTCGTTGGTGATGGCTCTTGCGAGATGAGTCGGAGCGGCCGCTTCCGAAATTCAATCAACTAAAGGGGAGCGGGGAGGACGCACGCTTGGCGCGGGCGCCGGCACCTAATGCACCGCAACACGGCGACCAAGGAAGCTGGAAAATCTCAGGCGAAGGCCAGTGCCATCAGGCTCGAGCAGAGCAGCACCAGGCCGCTTGCGGTCAACGCCAGAAAACCGTCCGATACGAAGTCGTGGTTGCTCATGGGACACCTGCCGCTCTCGTTACGCGATGCTCGGCCGGATTGATTAAAATTGTCCGAACGAACCCAGTTGAAAGAGGTGATGCTTCCACGCGAGGCCCTTAGGCCCTCGTGCGGTATCCTTCGAACGCATGGGCCAGAAAGATCCCCGCGCTTAGCAGACCCATCAGTGCTGAAACCGTCTCAATCATCGCAAACTTCCGTCGCGCCCCGTGCACACGCGACAAGACGCGGACAACCTTGCACAGTCAAAAGGATTCCCGTGCGCCCATTTGCAATCGGGTGACAGTGAGGATTTGGCGCAACAGTTTGTCCATGTCCGGGACAGCCATAAGGCCCTGCCGCGCCTTGCGATCCGTAGATCGACGGAGAGGCGGCCAACCTTTGATTTACCATGCCGGTGCGTTGCCGGCGCGCTCCCCATTTCCGCCGTCTTCAGGTTGCGTTATCGTCACGACTTCGAGGCGGTGGTGGGCCGTTCTCGGACAATGACCGGCACAGGGCCTTTCCCGCGTTCGTCTCCAGAACGCACGGTGAGTTGGGCCGGGGCCGGCAAGGTGGTATTTGGGGCGAATGGGGATCCGACGGTCAGATTCGATGGTGCGGGCCGCGCGTGGCGTTGCGGCTGTCGCGACCTGCGTTGTGCTCGCCAATTGCGCTTCGTCGAACAAGTTCGCCAGCCGCGTCGATCCGAAATACGGCGTGTCGTCCAGCCCGCGCGTGGTGGCCTTTGGCGACCCCGTGCCCAAGGGCGGCGGCACCTACCGCATCGGCAAGCCCTATGTGGTGGCGGGGAAGACCTACGTCCCCGAGGAGGACGCCAACTACCGCGCCGAAGGCATGGCCTCCTGGTATGGCGATGATTTCCACGGACGCCTGACCGCCAATGGCGAGGTGTTCGACATGACCTCGCTGACGGCGGCGCATCCGACCCTGCCGATGCCGTCCTATGCGCGGGTGACCAATATCTCGAACGGCAAGTCGCTGATCGTGCGCGTCAATGACCGCGGTCCGTACCACGGCAACCGCCTCATCGACGTCTCGAACAAGGCTGCCGAACTGCTTGAATTCAAAGGCAATGGCGTTGCCAAGGTCCGGGTCGAATATGTCGGCCGGGCGCCGCTGGAAGGCTCGGACGACCGTCAGCTGATGGCGACCTTGCGGACCGGCGTGCCGGCGCCGACCCCCTCGATGGTCCGTGTCGCCTCGGCCAAGCCCTTTGTCCCGGAACTCGCGTCGTCCAGCCGGGGCGCGTTCCGCGGTGAGGTTCCGCTGCCGGAGGGGCGGCCCTACAATCTCGGCAATACGTCGGCCGACGTCGCCTCGATCAACGCGACCTCGGAGATGTCGGCTTCCAGCCGTAGCCGGGGCCGGGCGCTCCAGAATGCCCGCGCGGTGTCCTACGACCAGGACGGTCGCTACGCTACCGACAGCCGTCCGTCCGCGGCCTATGTCTCCGACGGCGCGTCGGAAGCCCGCAACATCCTGAGCGGTCGCGGCCTCTACTGAGGCGCGTTCGCTTTCAGGAAGGCTACCAGCGCCGCATTCACCTCGTCGGGCCGCGCCTGCTGCACCCAGTGGCCGGCGCCATCGATGATCAGCTTCCCCCGGAGATTGGGCAGCACCCGCTCCAGCTCGTTGACGCGCTTGGCGCCGATCAGGCCGGTGATGACGGCGTCCTGCGAGCCGGCAATAAACAGCGACGGCTGATGGATCTGCGCGTCCTGCCAGGGCGCCGTGAGCTCCCAGTTGCGGTCGAGATTGCGATACCAGTTCAGGCCGCCGCGAAAACCGGCCTTGCGAAAGACCTCTGTGAAATAGGCGAGGTCGGTCTCCGTCAGCCAGTCCGGCAGCGGGTCGCTGCCCGTGGCGTGGCCGAGAAAGCCCTTTCCCTCCTGGACGAACATCGCGGCGGTCGGATCGGCCAGCCCGCGTCCGCCCAGCACGACGCGCATGGTATGCGCGACGTCGCGCTCGAGCTCGGCTTCCGCGACACCGGGCGCCTGGAAATACTGCCAGTAGAAATTGGTGACCCCGCTCTTGCGCAGGAGATCGAGCGGCTTGCCGCGGCCGCGGAAGGGAGGCGGCACGCTGAGGCCCGCCACAGCCGTGAAGATGTCGGGCCGGAACAAGGCCGCGTGCCAGGCAACCGGTGCCCCCCAGTCATGGCCGACGACCATCGCCTTGGTCTCGCCGAGCGCCTGCACCAGGCCGACCACATCGCCGACCGTGTCGAAGATCGAGTAGTCAGACACGTCGGAGGGAGCGCTTGTCGCGCCGTAGCCGCGCATGTCGGGGGCCACGACATGAAAGCCTGCGGCTGCGATGGCCGGGATCTGATGACGCCAGGAATAGGACAGTTCCGGCCAGCCATGGCAGAGCACGACGAGCGGCCCCTGGCCCGCCTCGCGGACGAAGATGTCGATCCCGTTGGCCGAGATCACGCGGGAGGAGGACATCGCTTTTCCGCCTTGTTTCAGGGGTTTGGTCGGAGTTTGTGAGGTGTCACGATAGGGACCTCGAGAGAATCGTGCAATCTCCAGGTCAAACGGCGATCCCGTGTTGTTCGCGCCGATTCCAACTGTTAGAACGCCGCTCTCAGGGCTCCGCCATGGCATTTCTCATCTCTCCGACACGCTCGACCCGGCGCACCGCGGGGTGGCTGGCGCGCGGGCTCGTCGCGGCCGTGACGGTGATCGGCCTCGGCTGGGGCGGCATGCTCTACGCCGCCAATCAGAGCGTCCAGGGCGCCAAGAAGGCGGAAGAATCCGGGTTCGACGGTGATGCCCCGACCGCGATCCTGATCGAGGCATCGAGCGGCAGCGTCCTGTTCGAGAAGAACGCCGACGAATTGCGCCCGCCCTCCAGCATGATGAAGCTGATGACGGCCGCGGTCGTGTTCGAAGGCGTCAAGAACGGCACCATCAAGCTCACCGACGAATACCGGATCACCGAGAACGCCTGGCGCAGGGGCGGGGCGCCGTCCGGTGGCTCGACCATGTTCGCCGCCCTCAACAGCAAGGTGTCGGTCGACGATCTCCTGCGCGGCGCGATCATCCAGAGCGGCAATGATGCCTGCATCGCAC
>JAEWBW010000674.1 GCA_023390955.1 Pseudomonadota bacterium | reverse complement strand
CTCGTCCACCGACGCGACAGCGATCTCAACGAAACGTTCGACGTTGTGGGCCTCACGCCACAAGACGACATGCTCGTTCTCCGCACCGTGTTTCCGAAATATCGACAAACGCGTGAGAATGGCGTCGCCCTGCAGCCGGATGGGTCCATCCGGTCCATCTACAACCGGGACCAGAACGGCAATTACTCCGTGCGGGACGGTCGGCTAACGGGGACCGGAGCAGAGACTCTGCCTCTGTATCATTGCGACGGCGCAAGCAGCCTTCTTCGGGGAACGTAGCCGGTCACACCCTGGCTTTCCCTGAAGCTCAGTGATGACGAAGCAGCTTCTCTGAGACGAGCGCCGCCTCTGCCTCTCAATCGCGCTTCGTTGACGATCGCTCAAGCCGCAGTCGTTGGGCCTTCATGCGCGCAATCTCTTTGTGAAGCGCTTCTGTCTTTTCGTCACGCGAGGGAGGGTCTGGCGCATCCGCCTTGCGCAACTCGTTGAGGGCCTTCTCGACCGAGAGCTTCTTGATCCTGGCCATGGGCATCCCCGCTTCCTCGTGCCAACTGGCGACGGTCCCGATCTGTGTGCACGCGGACTGAATTGTCGCTGGGCAGCGACTGGTGCCCTTGATCCATGTCAAGATCGCACCGCTTGCCGGGTGAGGACGTCTGGAAGGAACCGCGCCCCTGTGATTTATAACCGGATCGGCAGGCAGGCCAGGGGCGTCTGATAGTGCCAGCGTAACCATGGGCATGTCAGGACCCCAGATGTCTTCTCAGGATGAAGTCGCCCCGGATGCCCCGAGCCGTGCGGTTTCGCAGTCCGCCTGGGCGCCATTCGCCAGTCGCGCCTTTGTCTGGCTGTGGCTGGCCAACACGGTTTCTGCGCTGGGGACCTGGATCCAGAACGCGGCCAGCGCGTGGATCATGACGGATCTGGCGCCCAGCCCGATCATGGTCAGCCTGGTCCAGACGGCCGCGCAGCTGCCGGTGCTGCTTCTCGCCCTTCCGGCCGGTGCCATTGCCGATCTGATGGACCGTAAGCGCCTGCTGATCGTGACCAACATGCTCATGCTCGCTGCCTCCGCGGTCCTCGCGATCGTTGCGGCGATGGGGCATGTCGATCCCGCGATGCTGCTGGTGCTGACCGTCCTGCTGGCGGTGGGCGCCGCGCTGAACGGCCCGGCATGGGCAGCTTCCGTGCCTCTCACCGTGCCGCGCCAGTCGCTGGCGCAGGCTTTGGTCCTCAACGCGGTCGGCTTCAATATCGCCCGGGCCATCGGTCCTGCGATTGGCGGCGTGATCCTGGCCGTTGCCGGCGCGACAATTGCTTTCGCCGCGAACGCGGCGTCCTTTGCCTTCGTTGCGCTCGTCGTCGGCGTCTTCCTGACGTTCCCGCGCAAGCAGGCGACCACCGACGTTCCGCCCGAGCCGTTCCAGTCGGCGATGCGCATGGGCCTCGCCTATGCGCTGCATGAACCCGTGGTGCGCAGCACGCTGGTCCGCTCGGCGGCCTTCTTTGGCTGTGCAAGTGCAATCTGGGCCCTGCTGCCATTGTATGTGCGTCAGGTGCTCGGGCTTTCGTCCGCGTCGTTCGGCCTGATGATGGGCGTCATCGGCACAGGTGCGGTGTTGGGCGGCTTGATCATGCCCGCGCTGAACAGATTGTTTCCACGCAACAACCTGATCTTCCTGGCCGGCGTGGCGTGCGGCCTTTCATTGGTGCCGCTTGCCATCGTGCCCAGCGCCACGGTCGCGTATGCCGCGCTGTTCGTGTTCGGCATCGGCTGGATCGTCGGCGCCTCGAACCTGCAGGCAACGGTGCAATTGGCTGCCGCGCCTTGGGTGCGCGCCCGCGCGCTGGCGCTGTACCAGGCGATTTTCAACGGCGCCATGGGTATTGGCGCGCTCCTGTGGGGGTGGCTCGGCGACTACGCCAGTCTGAAGGGAACGATCCTCGCCGCGGGGATTTCCGGCGTTGGGATTGCGCTGCTCACGCGGGCCATCCAGCTCCCGGCCGAGATCGACGATCCATCGGCCTCGGCCATCACCGAACCGCCTGTCTTGTCGATTGCCGAAGAGATGACGCCGCTGCTGCACAGCGCCCGGAATCCGCTGCGGGCTGCCGTCAGCTACCACGTCGATCCGTCCGACGCCGAAGCGTTTCGCGCCGCCATGGCGGAAGTCCGGCTGTCGCGCTATCGCGACGGCGCGGTGGGCTGGGCCTTGTCGCGTGATGTCAGCGACCCCACGCATTGGGTGGAGACATTTGTCATCCGTGACTGGCATGAGCTGCAGCGCGGGATCGAGCGCCTTAACCTCGCAGACAGCGAAGCCGTCGTGCGTGCACGCGGCTACCATCGCGGCAAGGAGCTGCCCCGCGTGACCCTGCTGCTGCAAGACCGGAATTCGTGACGCGCAGGCAGCGCTGCCGGGTTCGTCCTATGTCGGGCAAGGGCTATTCGCACAGCGCATCATCGGTCACCCGGCCGAACATGCGGAAATCGTGGAAGGTGCCTTTGAACCACGCCTTCTGGCGCAGGGTCCCTTCGTAACGGAATCCACCTTTTTCGAGCACGCGATCAGAAGCTCCGTTGCCGGGCAAGGTCCAGGCTTCGATGCGATTGAGCCCGAAAGTATCGTGGCCGCAACGGATTGCTGCACGCAGCGCCTCAGTCATCAGGCCGCGCCCCCAGAAGCTCGGATGTAATTCATATCCGATGCCGCCACACTTCCACGGCTTATGGAACCAGTTGAAGCGGAAAACGCCAACGAACGCGTGCGACGGGCGATCTTCGATCATCCAGGCGCAGCCATTCCCCGATTGATACAGCTCCGACATATTCCGCACGAACTCGATGGTCTGCTCTTCGGTCGGCAAATCCGGAATGTTGGAATAGCGTGTGACCTCGGCGATCCCCAGCAGGGCACGGATCGAAGACAAGTCGTCCATGCTCACGGCCCGCATGACCAGACGGTCCGTCGAAAGAATTGGAAATGCCGTGGCCACGGCGGACTCTGGCATGAACGCATCCCCATTCTCAAAGTGCGGCCGACGGAGGCGCGAACATGCTAACATCTCCATCACACATGTCGACCAACCGTTTCCCGACATCAGAGAACCAGCCATCGGCGGCTCCAATGACTGAACCTCTGACCGAACGCACGGTGATCATCGGCAACAGTGGCTCCGGCAAGAGCACGCTGGCCGAAGCCATCGCCAATCTGGCAAACATCCCGGCTATCGATCTCGACCGGCTGCACTGGGAAGAAGGCAGCTATGGCCGAAAGCGCAACGAAGACGTTGCGCGACAGATGGTTCTGGATCGGGCTGACCAACCCCGCTGGATTGTCGAAGGCGTATTCGGATGGCTGGCGGAAATGGCCCTTCCCAGGGCGACCAGCCTCATTTGGCTGGATCTGCCGTGGAGCGTCTGCCGCGCCGGGCTGCTTGCCCGCGGCCTGCGACCGGGAGCAACAGATCATGACGCTGCCGAGCTGATGAATTGGGCGGAAGCCTATTGGACCCGGCAGACGCCATCCTCCTTTGCCGGCCATTCCAGGATGTTCAGCGCCTTCTCCGGCACCAAATTGCGGCTGGAGAGCCGGGAACAGATTGCCCTTCTGCTCGAAAATTTACGTGCCGACATGTCCAATACGGACTTGCGGCCTTAAGCGCCACCACGCTAACGCGTATGCATAAGGTGCAGGATCGTAGTGGGAGACATTCAAATGACGATGGAGCAGAAGGGCGCGACCGGCGAGGGGTTTGCGACGATTGCCGCCGATGGCCGCGTGCTGGATTCCTGGTTTCTCCGGCTGAGCCTGGTTGCGGGGGCCGACAAGGCGGCAACGGCACGGCTGACGAACGCCGAGATCGGCAAATCGCTGGGCGAGACGGCGGATGGATATGCGCGGCACGACGACATCCGCAATGTCGACATCGTCCCCATTCGCACGGACATCGGCTCCCTCGCGTCCGCGCCGGCCGATGTGCACGACGCCTATCTTCGGCTCCATCTGCTGAGCCACCGGCTCGTCCAGCCCAATTGCCTGAACCTGGACGGGATCTTCGGCCTGCTGCCCAACGTCGCCTGGACGACGCTCGGTCCCTGTGAAGGCGCTCGCGTGCCGGAAGCGCGGATGCTGGCGCGAAAGCGCGGCCTGACGTTCGAGGTGACGGGCGTCGACAAGTTTCCGCGCATGACCGAATACGTGACGCCCGCGG
The DNA here is from genome assembly GCA_023390955.1 of Pseudomonadota bacterium. Taxonomy (GTDB): domain Bacteria; phylum Pseudomonadota; class Alphaproteobacteria; order Rhizobiales; family Xanthobacteraceae; genus Bradyrhizobium. The sequence goes on along the minus strand of JAEWBW010000674.1, from coordinate 9,639 downwards.
ATGTGCGGATCGCGGATGCGGATCGCGTCAGGCTCGGCGCCCATCTGGCTCCGGGCACGACCGTCATGCATGAGGGCTTCTGCAACTTCAATGCGGGTACGCTCGGTCCCTGCATGGTCGAAGGCCGGATCAGCGCCGGTGTGGTCGTCGGAAACGGCAGCGACATTGGCGGCGGCGCGTCGATCATGGGCACGCTGTCGGGAGGCGGCAAGGAGCGGATCATTGTTGGCGAGCGCTGCCTGATCGGCGCCAATGCCGGCATCGGCATCTCGCTGGGTGACGACTGCATCGTCGAAGCCGGCTGTTATGTCACGGCGGGGGCGCGCATCCTCCTCGAAGACGGCCGCGTCGTGAAAGCGAAAGAGCTCTCGGGCCAGAAGGGCCTTCTCTTCCGTCGCAATTCCCAGAGCGGCGCTCTCGAGGCAGCCAAACGCGCAAAAATCTGGGACGGCCTCAACGCGCAACTGCACGGCTAGGCCGCTTCGGCCATCATTCTCTTTTGAAATATCGGCGCAGGGGTGTCTGTCACACTGCGCCGGTACAACCATGTGCGAAGCGCATGGTCTTTTGAGATTGATGGAGGGGCGTCACCGTGACTCAGCACGTTCTGTGTATCGTCACCAATGCAGCCATTATCGGGCCGCATAATCGCAAGACCGGCTTCTTCTTCGCTGAGGTTGCTCACCCCTTCGCCGTGCTTGACGCGGCGGGGATCGCGGTGGAGTTCGCGTCCATTGCGGGCGGATGGACGCCCTTCGATGCCTACGACCAGAAGGATGAGGAGCAGAAGTCGTTCTTCGAAAGCAAGGCTTTCCGGCGTCTCAACCGGAGCCGCAAGCTATCGGAGGTCGATGCGGCGGACTACGACGCCATCCTGATACCCGGCGGTCTCGGCCCGATGGTCGACATTGCGCGCAATGCTGAGGTGCAGCGCGCCGTCGCGCGCTCCTGGAGCACGGGGAAGATCGTGAGCGCCGTCTGTCATGGCCCGTGCTCGCTGCTCGGCGTTGACCTTGGCGACGGCGTTCCCTTCGTGCGCGGCAAGAAACTCACCTCGTTCTCGAAGAAGGAAGAGTACGATTACGCCCGCGAGGATGTCCCGTTTGAGCTCGAGGATGCGCTCCGGGCTGAAGGCGCTGTCTATTCGTCAGCGGACAACTGGCAACCGAATGTGGTTGTCGATGGCCGGCTGATCACGGGCCAGAACCCGGCCTCCGCAGGCCCGATGGCAAAGCAGCTCCTGGCGGCACTCCGCTCGTGACCGGACGGGCGGAGGCGCTCAAGGCGCTGTCCGGGTTCGGCCGGATCCGCACAAGTTTTCGTAAAATTTAGCGGATCCAGCTTGCGTCACAATTCAAGCGGTCTTTGGAAAATTCACTTAGGGGTGACCTCTCGGCAGCAAGTGCGGAGTGAGAAATCGCACTGCCGCAAGCGTTCGTGCCGAGGAATGAATGATGCGCGCACTCCTGTTCGTCCTTGTTGTCTTCTGTGTGTCTTCTGGTGGAGCGTCGGCGGCGCCGGCGTCGGAAGCCAGTGCTCCGAATTGTCAGCAGTTCGCCGAGACGCGGCTATGTGGTGACCCGACGTCGGACTTGCCGGCGCAAGTCTTGTCGAATGTTCGCGACATTGCCGGTCTCTGCAAGCAGGTCGGCGGCAAACCTCTTTCCGGCCCGACAATCGAACATGGTCGTCTTGTCGGCGGTCACGAGTTCTGGACCGTTGATGAAGCGACGCTGCAATGCGAGGGGGCCTGGAGTCTCTTTTCCAACGCTCACGGGTGGAATTCCGCAATCTTCATCTCGCGGTCGGATGGGCTGGTCAAGCGCTACACGGTGGTCGGCTTCGGGATAAAGTCGGAGCGCGTCGCAAGCCTGTCAAAGCTCTGGGCAAGTGTGGGCGGTGCGAATTGCGGTCAAAAAGGAGCTCGCTCGACGGCCGAAATGATCGGCTGCGAACGTGAGCTCGTATGGCGCGCCGAGGCGCAACAGCTGGACTTCGCGCCGCTGTCCCAGGCCCGCTTCGCGGCTGCCTCCAAGGCAGACGGCGAGACCGTCCCCATGACCCCTGGGCAGCCGGTGACGCACAACGACCCGCAAATGCGTCTCGCTGCGCAATCCCCGGCGGGGACAGTGACGCGCACCTACACGAAGATCGATGACGTTCGCGCAAATCGACACGATCTCTGCAAGGTCGTCCGACGAAGTGGCACCGGGGATAATCCGGTTCAGGAAGAGCGTTGTCCGTCAGGTCCGGACGGTTGGACGGTGACCATGTTCTCCGCGGACGCCCGTGAGTTTGTGCAGTTTGGTCGTTCGGCTGAGGGCGGAAAGAGCGTTTACGATGCATTGGAGGGAGCGTTCGCCGACCCGAACAATGTGATTGAATGGAGACTTCTCGACGGTAAGCCTGTCGCCGCGATCCATCGATATTTCCTGGATGATCGCCAGGTGCTGACGATCCATAGACTGCAAGCGGACAAGACCTCCTGCGTGGCTGGCATCGTTAACGTCCGCCGAGGGCGTGATGCCAACGATCAGGCCATCAAGATCGCAGACAGGTTGGCGCCGGATTTCAAATGTGGTCGCGATCCACTCGTGATGGATTGAGCCGCAGGGCATGTCGTGCCGGGTCCCGCCGGCATCCCTTCGCCGCGGATGTCGCCGGATGGGTCGGCTGGATGTCGCCCGACCCGGGGCGTTGTGAGGCGTGGCCAGATCCGTGTTCCGGCACAATCTGCACAGACAGCCCCATTGACCTGGTTTAAGTCCTGGGCATGGGCGGCGAGCTGCTGGTTCGGCTGATGGCTTTCGGGGCCGGTGTCTTCACCGTGCTCGCCGTTTCCGCTGTTCTCTTCATCCATTGATCTATCTCAAGTCGGGCATCCCAGTTCGACGCTGTCATGTCATGGGGCAGGAAATCGGACGGGGCACGCAATGAAGCGGCCGTGGATGTTGCACGGAATGGTTTGGACGCTCGCCGCAGTCGGGCTGCTGACGGTGCTCTCGATGATGCTGTGAGCCCGCTACTCTCTGTGTCTGTGAACGGAGTTCGGCTGGAGCCAGCGCGTCGCGCGATCGAAGAGTTCGCGGCGCCCATGCGGACCTTCGCAAACCCTCGGCGGGGGCATTTTTCGCCTACCGTGGCCGTTAGCTTGCCAGTGGACCCGGACCGGCGCAAGCCAACTTAACTTGCTTTGCAAGCCTCAGGATTCCCTGCGATTTGGCGCCGTCCAATCGAACCGAGGGGGTCTTCATGGCAGGCGCCGGCGTGAACCGCGACGACACCGATGCGGAGCGGGCGGCTCCGTACTTCTGGGACACGACCCCCGAAAACTAGGCGGCGACATTCCGCAACCAGGACAAGGTCTGGCCCGTGCGCGTCATCCGGCGCAGCGAGGTGGTGCGGCCGCTCCCGCCGCATGCCCGTTCGCTCGCGGACCTCTCGTACGAGCTGGGCGGGATCCACCTTGGTGTCGGCGACTTCATGGCCCGCCGCCGCACCGCCGGGCTGCTGATCCTGAAGCACGGCGAGGTCGCGCTGGAATGCTACGGCATGGGCAACGCTCCGGAGAGCCGGTGGGTCAGTTGCTCAACCGCGAAGTCGATCGTCTCGACGCTCGTCGGGGCCGCGCTCCACGACGGCGCGCTTCGCAGCCTCGACGATCGCTGCGAGCAATATCTGCCGCGTCTGCGCGGCTCGGCCTATGAGGGCGTCACCATCCGCAATCTCCTGCGGATGTGCTCCGGCGTGGCCTGGCGCGAGGACGACGATGCCGATGAAAGCTCGGAGTCCTATCGCTTCGGCAGGGCCATGCTGAGCCGAAGGCCGGGCGCCGTGCTTGACCTCATGTGCGAATTGCCGCGCGCTCATCCGCAGGGGACCGTCTTCAACTATTCGAGCGGCGAGAGCTGCGTGATCGCAGCGCTGGTCGCGGCCGCCACGGGCAGGTCCCTGGCCGACTACTGCGCCGAGACGATCTGGCGAGCTGCCGGCATGGAGGCCGACGGGTATTGGCAACTCGAGTCCCCGGATGGTTTGGAGCTGGGCGGGTTTGGCGTCAGTGCGCGCCTGCGTGACGTCGGCCGCTTCGGCCAGCTGATGCTGGAGGATGGCGAGGCGTTCGCTGGCCGTCGGGTGCTGCCGCCAGGCTGGCGCGATCTCGCCGGACAGCCCGACGGCGCGGCCACCGGCTTCGGTCGACCGATACCGGGTTCACCGACGGGATACGGCTATCAATGGTGGGTGGCGCCGCCACCGCCCGGCGTCAACATCGGCACCTTCTCGGCGAGAGGCTCCTTCGGACAGTTCATCATCGTCAATCCGAACGAGCAGGTGGTCATTGCCATCCAAAGCGCGGGGCGCCTGCCTTACGACCGCGACGATGATCTGGAAGTCGTGGCGATGATCAAGGCTGTGGTGCAGGCGCTGCGAACGGAGCCAGCAGCGTAGGCCCGCTCGCGCGATCACACGCGACCGGGCCGCGGCGTCCGTGCCAGGCGCGCGATGATATCAACGAGAGCGTGATGCGCAGCGCTGTGGGGATCGCGAAACTCGGCCAGATCATGTTGGTCCGCGAGCCTGTGCAGGCGCATCAATTCCCGTCCGCGCTGGCGCCTGTTCAACTGCAGCTCGGATGGCCGATAGGTGAAGAAGAGCCGCCACATTTCCGCCGAGCCGAACAGCTGGCTGAACTCGGACACCGTGACGTAGATCAGAAAGAGCACGAGTATCCAAAGCGAAATCGCGGTGAAGCGCTGCCAGGAGAAGTCGGAGATCAGATGATGCGGAAAATTGCCCGGCCAGTTCCCGTCGATGACCGAGAAATGCATGAAGCGCTCCATCAGGCGCGTGATGGCCGTCGCAATCCAATAGATGGCCGTCTTGAACAGGATCGGCTGGATGAGAGGAGCCCGGTCGAATATCTTCAAAAAAGGCATCGAGTTGGCAGTGATCACGGCCTTGCCGACGACCAGCGCCGCCACGGTCGCAAGCATGAAGCTGCTGACGGCGACGGCATAGGTGGAGACGAGGAGGTTCGTCGTCACAACAATGAGATTGAAGCCGACGAAGAAGAATATTGTCGGGGGCAGCGCCTGCCTGAGCTCGCTTGCAATCCGGGCACCGACGCGCTGCAGCGACAATCGCGAACTCATTTCTTCGCCGCCGCGTCCGACGCCGTCGATGCGCTGCCGCTGACGTTGATCGTCGATTCACGTCTGACGATGATGCCGAATTTGGTCTGCTCGATGAGAGGTCCGCTCAGCTTCTCTCCCTTGGGTCCGATCAGCGTCTGAACCTTGGCGGGCTGGACCTCTGCGGACGCCATCGAGACTTCCACTGCGTAGTCGCCGGGTGGCAGCGCTTTTCCATCGTCGCTGAATCGTTCCGTGACGAACTGGCCGGCCTGGACGGTTACGTTGAGCTGCGCATTGTAGTTGATCGCCATTCTTCGCAGGGTGACCAGCAGCTTGGTTTCATCCGGCAGGTTGGTTGCGCCGATGATCGTGGGGGTCTGGCTGCCATCGGTGCGCAGCCGGATTTCAGCTTCAAGCGCATGAGCGAGAGAGGGGGCAAGAAGCAGGGTTGCGACGAATGCGGCAGACAAGGCTCTCGCGATCAGCTTCATGTCATCCTCCCGCGCGATGGTCGACGCGATGCCGCTCCTTTGCAGGCGGCTTTCATCGCTGTGCGCCATGGCATGACGCTCGTTTCTCAGCGGCGGGGAGCGTTGATCCAGATCAACGGAGCGGCGGGGGCGCCGGAGCGGCGACGTTTCTCGATGCCCGGAACGCTGGAGCAGCTTCTCGCCCGGACGGCGCCGCGCACGCATCGCAACAAATCGCCGTCACCGATAGGCGCGGCTCACAACACCCTGTTCGCGCCGGGGATCATGCGCAGCGCTCTCGTCGCGAGCCAGCTCAACAGAACCGTGAGCGTGAACACGACCGTCGCCTTCACGAGGGCCGGTATGTCGAAATCGTTCAACCCGTAAACCAGCCATAGCGTGATGGGGTAGTGCACCAGGAACATGCCGAACGCATCGGCCTGCATCAGATCCAGCACGTTCTTGCCCGAATGAGCGAACCGCAGGAAAAGGGCGAGGATCAGGAACAGGACGGCGACGCTGAACACGGTGAAGCAGACGGCGTAGCAGGCCTCGTACCAGTGCGGCAGCGGCGTCGGGTTTCCGAGATTTTCGCGCTTGATGGAGATCAGCACCCACATGAGGTAATACGGGATGACCGCCAGCAACATCCAGTCCCAACTGACTTTCGCCATCCGGCCGTCCGCCGCCAGCAGTCCGCGGTCGATTTGCGCGAGGCCAATACCTGCACCGAAGAAGAAGTAGGTCGCATACAACAGCACGCGCCCCTTTTGCACCGAGAACGGTCCGAACTCGAACCAGCTGGTATGGCCGTAGGCCATCAGCCCCGGGACATAGAACGCAGCCGTGACAGCCAGCATGACCACAAAGAATTGCGTGGGCCGGTAGCGCGCGCGCAAAGAGAGGCGGTTGATCGGATCGAGCAGATGGGGTGACAGCCGATGGAGGATGCAGGCGATCAGGTCGAAGGTGAACAGGACCCACAGAAACCAGACCGGTCCGCTCGGCCACGGTCCCTTCGTGATCATGTTCCAGTAGAATTCGGCGAAGCTGATTTCGGGGTGCTGCCGCAGCGAGATGGCGTAGTAGGCGATCGGAATGATGGTGAAGGCGCAGATCACGAAGGGCAGGCCGAGCCGGAGCAGTCGGTCCTTGAGATAGTTCGCCGCGCCCTTGCGGGCGATTCCGGACCACGCAAACAGGCCTGACAGGAAGAAGAACATCGCCATGAAGAAGCTGTCGGTGGCGAGCACGATCATGTCGAAGGCGAAGAATTCCTTCGGGTCGGTATGGCCGTAAAATGTGTACGGGATCACCGAATGGTGCAGCAGCACCACCAGTGTCAGGAAGGTGCGCGCGCGGTCGAGCGACAGGTTGCGAATCTTGGCCTTTGGCTGCACCGGAGCCTGGGCGTGGTCCATGGTCGTGGCGATGGTCGTCATTCGACCCCCGGAAGTTTTATTCAATCCTGAATTACCGCGCAGGCGGCAGGATCGAAGACCACATCTGCTTATGTTTCATCGCGGGCATTCGTTGTCCCGCTCCGCTGAGCTTAGATCAAACGTCACTCACCACGCAACCAGACGTTAGCGCTCCATGGCCTCACACGCCAGAATGTCGCACGGCGAGCGAAGCTTTCACGTGATGCGGTGTTTCCGCGTCTACGCCGAGCCCGCGCATGGCCCGGTTCCATCGGCGCAAGGGCACCTTCGCTAACGGAAACGCGGCCCAGACGGAGTTGGTGGATCGCGTTCGGACGCGTCGTTTAGTGCCAGCCGTACTCTGGCCGGTCGAAGGAAGGATTTCATACCTTCGTCAACAGAAGGAGATGGGCCTCTCGCTTCAGGTCGCACCAGCCTCACGTGTCGACACCGGCAACGATTCCCAGATACGCACCAATTCGCCAATCGATGACGCCTCTAATTTTTGCATGGCGTGGCTCCGATGCAGCTTCACCGTAACCTCGCTGATGCCAAGGTCGAAGGCGATCTGCTTGTTGAGCCGACCGCATGCGACCTCGCGAATGATCTGCCGCTCGCGTGGCGTCAATTTCCCGAGCCGTTCGACATTTCTCGTGATGGCAATTGCCTTCGCTCGATCCGTCGCATCGCGGTTGATTCCGGCGGTCACCGCGTCCAGCAATGCCTGTCCGCGTACCGGCTTGGTCAGGAAGTCGATGGCACCAGCCTTCATTGCATCGACAGTCATCGGGATGTCGCCATAGCCGGTCAGGAACACGATCGGCTTTGGAATCCCGGTTGCGGCCAGGTGGCGTTGCAAATCGAGGCCACTCGACCCCGGCATCCGGACGTCGAGAACCAGGCAGCCAGGATGCTTCAGCATGTCAGTCTGCAGCAACTCCTGAGTCGATGCGAAGCATGCGCATTTCATCCCCGCCGACAACATCAGCTCCTCGACGGCTTCGCGTACGGATTTGTCGTCATCCACCACCAAAACCAGGGGCTGATCGAGCTCATTGCTCGGTTCGTCTTGTTTCGAGGTGAAGTTTCGTGACGTCATCGACTCATTGATCATTGCTATTCTTCACATTGATGTCAGCCAACTTACGATCGATCGCAGCGAGCAGATCCTGCCCGCCAAAGGGCTTCTTGAAGAAGCCTCCGATGTCTTTCCCCTTCGCCCTGTGCTGATCGCCGATCTCATGGCGACCCGTCAGGAGAAACACCGGTAGCGTCGGCCGCAAGACCTTCACGCTATCGAGCAGCTCAAATCCATCCATGTCGGGCATGCCGATATCGGTGATGAGACAGTCGATTGTCTTCAGGTCGGTCGCGAGCAGCGACGCTCCCGATGGGAATGTCAAAACGGCGTATCCAGCCGACTCGAGCAGGTTTTCCAGAGACTCAAGAACTCTCGAGTCATCGTCGACGACGGCTATGACGGGCTTTCGCTCCACGTTTACGCGTCTCCTGTCCGTCGTGAATGTGTTATCGGAATCCGCAGCCTCTCGGAGATCCTCACGAGATCCGGTAACGAATCCGCCGCCATCTTCTGCATCACATTCCTGCGGTGAAGTTGCAGCGTAACCTCGCTAATCCCGAGTTCCGCTGCTGCCTGCTTGTTGAGCAGGCCGCTGACGACCAGTGGGAACACATCGCGTTCACGTGGGGTCAGCTCGCCGTAGCGCTGCCTGAGCAGCGCGAGGTCGGCTCGCTCTGCCTGCGATTTCCTGTCCTGCGCCACGGCAGTCTGGATCGCCTCCATGAGGTCCGCGTCGCTGAACGGTTTCGTCAAAAAGTCGATGGCGCCGCGCCGGATTGCGCGAACTGACGAAGGGATGTCGCCGTGCCCGGTGACAAACACGATCGGCGGATGTTCTCCATCCGCGAACTGCCTTTGCAGGTCCAATCCATTGATGTCCGGCAACTCGACGTCCAGTATCAAGCAGGCTGGCCGTTTCGATGTATCCGCGCCGACATATTCTCCGGCAGAAGCGAACGCGACTGCCGCGATCCCGTGCGAGGCCAGCAATTCCACGAGTGATTCCCGGATGCGCGCATCGTCATCAACGATATAAACGATGTAGTCGTCGTCGATCATGCCGCTTCTTTCGTCTCGATAGGCAATGTGAAGATGAGTATGGCCCCTTGAGGCTGGCTCTTTTCAGCCCACAACTGTCCACCGTGAGATTCGACGATCGAACGACAGATCGCGAGACCCATGCCCATTCCGTGCTCTTTCGTCGTGAAGAATGGATCAAATATCTTCTCTGAAGAATCGATGCCGATGCCTCGATCGCTGACTTCGGTTTGCACGACGTCCCCGATCCGATGCACGCGCACTTCAAGTGCTTTCCCCTCACCAATGGAGTCCATCGCATCGAATCCATTGCGAATGAGATTGATGAGGACTTGTTGAATCTGAACGCGATCGAGCGCGATGAGCGGCAAGTTTTGTTCAATGTTGATCTCGAGGCGAACACGCCGCCGCGCCGCCTCGTCGGCCATGAGGTTGCGCGCTTCGCCAATGACGTCATCAAACGCCGTGGAAATCCGCGACTCTACGGACTGTTT
>JAEWBW010000691.1 GCA_023390955.1 Pseudomonadota bacterium | reverse complement strand
TTTCGGCAAAGCCGGCTGAGGTGACGAAGAAGTGGGTGCTGATCGACGCCAAGGGTCTGGTCGTCGGCCGCCTCGCCACCATCGTTGCCATGCGCCTGCGCGGCAAGCACCTCCCGACCTACACCCCCCACGTTGATTGCGGTGACAACATCATCATCATCAACGCGCAGCATGCGATCCTCACCGGCCGCAAGCGCGAGCAGAAGACCTACTACAAGCACACCGGCTATGTCGGTCACGTCAAGGAGCGCACCGCGCGCCAGATCCTCGAAGGCAAGCATCCCGAGCGCGTGCTCGAGAAGGCCGTCGAGCGCATGATCCCGCGTGGTCCGCTCGGTCGCGTCCAGATGGGCAACCTCCGTGTTTACGGCGGCGCCGATCATCCGCACGAGGCCCAGACGCCCGAGAAGCTCGATATCGCCAAGTTGAACCGCAAGAACACGAGGGCCGCATAATCATGGCCGAATCCATTCAGTCGCTCGACCAGCTCTCGCAGCTCAAGACGGCGGCGGCGCCCGACGCGCCGAAGCACGAGAAGAAGGTCGACAAGTTCAATCGCGCCTACGCCACCGGCAAGCGCAAGGACGCGGTCGCCCGCGTCTGGATCAAGCCGGGCGCCGGCAAGGTCACGGTCAACGCGCGCGAGGTCGAGGTCTATTTCGCTCGTCCCGTTCTGCGCATGATGATCGAGCAGCCGTTCTCGGTTGCCCAGCGTTCCGGCCAGTATGACGTGATCTGCACGGTTGCCGGCGGCGGTCTGTCCGGCCAGGCCGGTGCCGTCCGTCACGGCATCTCCAAGGCGCTCACCTATTTCGAGCCGGAGCTGCGCTCCGTGCTGAAGAAGGGTGGCTTCCTGACCCGCGACTCGCGCGTGGTCGAGCGCAAGAAGTACGGCAAGGCCAAGGCCCGCCGCTCCTTCCAGTTCTCGAAGCGTTAAACGCTTCGGTCACATTCGCTGCGAAAGCAGCTTCAATGAGATGCAAAAGGGCGCTGAATTCAGCGCCCATTTTGCTGTTCGTTTGTACGCAAATTGATGCGGAGTTTCCCGAAAACTTGGGGCTGGATAAAAACCTCAATGGAACACGTGGGACCTAGCGTCGCAGTTGGAAGGGCGCACGACCTCTTTGGTTGATCGCATTTTGGCTGAACGTTTAGGGGGCTGACATGACGTCGCTCGATAGCATTACGCTCTATTTGGTAGCCACCATGGTGGCGGCACTGCTGGGCGCCATGATGGTGTTCTTCGGCAGGCAGGAAGACAGCCCCGCGCTGAAATGGTGGGGCACCGCGTATCTCCTCGGCGCGTCATCCGTCGCGCTGTGGACTGCAGCCGGCGACAAGCTCGGACCGCAGCTCTATCTCGCACTCAACGCCGTCGGCTTCGTCGCCTGCGGCATGGTGTGGAATGCGGCGCGCGTCTTCCATGGCCGTACGCCGAACTGGCCGGGCCTGCTGCTCGGTGCGCTCGCCTGGGTCGCGGCAGCGACACTGCTCGATCCGGCGGCTTCGATGCTGCGTATGCTGGCCGGCGCCGGCATCGTGTCGGTCTATGCCGCGCTGACGGCGAGCGAGCTGTGGGCCGAGCGGCGCAAGAGCCTGCAACGGCGCTGGCCGGCCCTCGTGGTGCCGGTGCTGCACGGCTGCGTGCTGATGCTCCCGATCGTGATCGGCAGCTTCCTGCGGCCGCATGATGCAGGCTTCTCCACCAGCATCTGGGTCACGGTGTTCGCGGTCGAGATCATCCTCTACGCCGTCGGCACCGTGTTCGTGATCTTCATGCTGGTGTCCGAGCGCACCGTGACCGCGCATCGCACCGCCGCCTCCACCGATCCGCTGACCGGCATGCTCAACCGCCGCGGCTTCTCCGAGGCCTGTGCGCGGGTGATCGAGCGCGAGGCCAAGGGCGGGCGGCCGGTGACGGTCATGATCTTCGACATCGACCACTTCAAGTCGATCAACGATCGCTTCGGCCATCCCGCCGGCGACGAGATGCTGAAATTGTTCTCGACCATCGTGGTCGGCAATCTCCGCATCTCGGATCTGTCGGGCCGTATCGGCGGCGAGGAGTTCGCAGCGCTGTTGCCGTGCGCGCTCGAAGAGGGCGTGCTGGTGGCCGAACGTGTCCGCGAGGCGTTCGAGCTGTCCGGCATCGTCGTCGACGAAGGTCCGGTCGACACCACCGTCAGCATCGGCGTCTCCGGCGGTCCGGCCGGTACCGAGCTCGAAGTGCTGCTCGCCGCCGCCGACACCGCGCTCTACCAGGCCAAGCGCGGCGGCCGTAACCGCGTCGAGGCGGCAGAAGAGCTGCCGTTGTCGCTGGAGAACTGGCGCCGGCAAAGCGCGGCCCGGGCGACGTTGCCCAGGACGCAGCCCGCGACCGCGTAAGCCGGTCCAAGCCAGCTATCCGCTCGACCTCTCCCGTGCGCGGGGGAGGTCGATGCGTTTAAAAACGGCCTGACGGGCGCAGAAAAAACCCTCGTCATTTCAACGGCCCGTCTTCTGTGCATGGGGTTGTTTTCGAAGTGGGCGTGAAGCGAGGCATGATTAAGGCCCCGTTTACCATTCGGTTCCTACCATCGGATCCATGGAATCGATCCGCAGAAAGTCCCCGCAAGCCGCTCTGTTGTCGCTCGAAGCGGCGGCATCCTCCGCACGTGGTGGCTTCGCCTGCATCTTCTCCACTTCGGACGAATATGAGAGCGCGCTGATCAGTGAGCGCCGCGCGCAGGGACGTTATGCGAGCACGCACAGCCGCTGGCCGCTCGCGCTCTTCGTGGTCTGCGCGCTGATGGTTGTGGGCACGGTCCTGCTGATCCGCTGAAGGACATCACGTCATGTTGGGGCAGGGCGCCGTTTCGGCGCCTTTTTCTTTTGCGGCGTCTGCGCTAGATAGGCCCCCCAACAAAAAAGGTGCAAGCCGATGATCACCGAAATCGCGCAGATCGACGTCAAGCCGGGCTCCGAGAAGGACTTTGAGGCCGCGGTCACCAAGGCCAAGGCCGCGTTCGGCCGCTCCAAGGGCTTTCACGGTTTCGAGCTGCACAAGTCGATCGAGAAGCCGCAGCGCTACCGCCTGATGGTGAAGTGGGAGACGCTGGAAAACCACACCGTCGACTTCCGCGGCTCGGAAAACTTCACCGAATGGCGCGGCCTGGTCGGCCAATACTTTGCCTCGCCCCCCGAGGTCGAGCACACCAGCACGGTGCTCAGCAGCTGAGCGCTCAGGCCGCTGCTGCCTGCGGCGGCCGCTCGTCGCGCTTGAAATGATCGAGCAGGACCTTGGCGATGGCGACCAGCGGGAGCGCCAGCGCCAGGCCCCAGATTCCGAACACCACGCCTAACAGGATCTGGAACGCGAACAGCGTGGCGGGCGGGATGTCCAGCGCCTGCCGCTGCAGGATCGGCGTCAGCACATAGCTCTCCATCGCGTGCACGCCGAGGAACAGCACGAGCGCGCTGAGCGCTGCGATCCAGCCCGAGGCGAGGCTCGCCAGCACCACGATCATGCCGCCGATGATCGCGCCGACCGTCGGAATGAAGGCGAGCAGGCCGGCCTGAATCCCCAGGATGAACGAGCCGGGGATGCCGATGATGGCGAGCCCGATCCAGGTCACCACGCCGACCGCGAGCATGACGATGATCTGCGCGATCAGCCAGCGCTCCAGCGTCTCGCTGATGCCATCGATGATGACAGCCGCGCGGCTGCGCTGCTTTGCGGGGACGACGAACAGCAGGCCCTGGCGGTAGAGCCCGGGCTGCGCCGCGAAGGCGAGCCCGAGGAACAGCACGATGAAGAAATTGCCGACGGCGCTGATGGTGCCGAGCAGCAGCTTCAGGGTCTGGCTCACGATGGCACCGCCGCTGGAGGCGATCGCGCCGGCGCTCGGCAGCGCCCCGTGCGATGTCGCAGCCGGCGCTGTTGCCGGTGCTGAGGTGTCTGCTGAGGCCGCACTGCCGAAGTCGAAGAAGCTGGTGTCGATGCCGCGGCTGTCGAGGAAGGTTTTGACGTTGCCGAGCTGCGACTTGATCGTCTTGCTGAGTGCGGAAGCCTGCTCGGCGATGGTGGCGCCGCCGAGATAAGCGACACCCGCAAGTGCCGCCGCGAGCACGATGCAGACGATCGCCAGCCGTACCGGATGCGGCAGCGTGACATAGCGGCCGAGGACATGGGTCATCGCGTTGAGCGCGACGCCCAGCAATACGCCGGTGAAGATCAGCAGCAGCGTCGCGGCGAACACCCAGGTGAAGACCAGCAATGCCGTGAACAGCACGACGCCGATGCCGCCGACCGCGATGGCCCAGGCCAGATCGTTGCGGGCTTGGGTTCGTTCTTCGGCGGGAATCGTCACATCGTGTCCTTTTCAGCGCGGCGCGCCGGCACTCTTCCGGCAAACGCAGTCCGGATCAAGGCCACGTAACGTTCCGGTTTGACGCTGCCGCGCGAACGGTGCAAAGCGGCGAGGAAGACAGGGTAAGAACAGGTGGGGGCGGCTTGAGTTTCATCGGCAAGTGGATCGGTCTGCTCGGGCTCCTGGCCGTGATCGTCATCGGCGACCAGATCCGGATCAACCGGCCCGGTCACAAATACCGTCTCACGGTCGAGGTGACGACACCCGACGGCGTGAAGTCGGCCTCCAACATCCTGTCCGTCACGCCCGACCGCGGCTACAGCCGCGGCGGCCGCACCACGACGCGGGGCGACGCGGTGTTCGTCGATCTGGGCGGCGGCAAGAACCTGGTCGCATTGCTGGCGCACCGCGACGCCAAGCTCGACCTCGACGACATCAACTACGTCGCGCTCCGTGCCTATGGCGACGCGCGCGGCGCCCGCGTCTCATTCAACGAGATCAGCCGGCAGACCGGCATCGTTCCGGTGCAGGGGCCCCTGATGCCCGTGCTGGTGAGTTTTGGCGATGCCAAGGACCCGGCGTCCGCGCGCCTCGTCGCCCCTGATCAGGTCGCGGCGGTCCTGGGCGAGGGCTATGCCCTCCGCGGCATCACCGCCGAGGTCGTGCCGAACGGGTTCTGGCCGGTCGATTTCGGCGGAGCGCTCGGCGAGCCCGTGACGCACGGAATCGGCGCGAAATTGCCCTGGCTGGCCGCGCCGGGCGATCCGGCGGCGACGGCCTTCAAGGCCGCGGGGCTGCCCACCGGCGCGGAGATCGTGCCCCGGGACGCATTTACGCGAAAATAGCAGGGCGGTCCCGCAGTCACCCCGGTTGAATTTGTTCCATGTCATGGCATCTTTGCAGAATCTTTTCTGCGAGGAGGTCGGGCGAGGGAGATGAAGAAGCCGGTCGTCGGCGTGATCGGGAACGCCCAGCGCATCGAGAATCGATTCCAGGTGCAGATGGTCGGCGAGCGGAACCTGCGCGCCGTGGCCGAGGTCTCCGGCGGCCTGCCGCTGATGTTCGCGGGTGCGCCTGATATCACCGACATCAGCGCGCTCCTCGACGTGGTCGACGGCATCGTGCTCACCGGCGCCCGCGCCAACGTCCATCCGACCCGCTTCAATGTCGATCCCTGCGAGCGGCACGAGCCCTATGACATCCACCGCGACGAGGTCGCGCTCGCACTCTCGCTCGCCTGCGTCGCCCGAGGCATCCCGCTGTTCGGCATCTGCCGCGGCCTGCAGGAGATGAACGTCGCCTTCGGCGGCTCGCTGCATCCCGAGATCCGCGAACTGCCCGGCCGCATGAACCATCGCATGCCCAGGCTCGAGAATGGCGAGATCCATCCCGACCCCACCGTCGTGTTCGCTGACCGCCACGTTGTCGATCTCACGCCGGGAGGTGCCTTCGCGAGCCTGCTTGGCTGCGAGAAGATCCGCGTCAACTCCCTCCACGGCCAGGGCATCCTGGAGCCCGGCAAGCGCGTGCTGATCGAGGGCATCGCCGAGGACGGCACCATCGAAGCAATCCGCATCGCGGAAGCGCCGACCTTCGCGCTCGGTGTTCAATGGCACGCCGAATACGACCCGCAGCGCAATCCGATCAACCGAAAGCTGTTTGAAGCTTTTGGCGAGGCGATGGTCGCCAAGCAGAAGGCGGCGGCGTAGGGGCCCGTCTTTTGCGGCATCGTCATTGCGAGCGCAGCGAAGCAATCCAGAATCGCTCCGCGGCGGCAGCCTGGATTGCTTCGCTCCGCTCGCAATGACGGAGGAGACACATTATTCTCCGGCTGAGATTTCAGATTTGGAATTGCATCCCGATGATTTTCAGATTGGCCGTCGCCGCCGCCGTCCTCGTCACGTCATCAGCCATCGCTCAGAACGCTCCGCCCGCCGAAGGCCCGATCACCTGCGCTTCGCCGGTTGCCGCCAGCGACACTGCGAAAAGCCTCATGCAGCGCTACGGCAAGGACGCCGTGATGCAGGATCTGCCCGGCGCGGAAGGCGAGACCTACAAGGGGCTGCTGTTGTTTCCGAAGTCGCGCGACCAGCGGATCGCGGTCTCCTTCACGGAGGACAAGGCCAAGCGAGCAGCCGGCCTCACGCTCCGTGAAGGCGGCAAAGCGAGCAAATGGAGCGTCGGCGGCATCACGATCGGATCGAGCGTTGCCGACGTGCAGAAGGCCAACGGCAAGCCATTCCTCGTGAGCGGCTTCGAGTGGGACTACGGCGGCTTCGTCACGGACTTCAAGGGCGGTACGCTCGGCCGTCCGATGCAGGGCGGCTGCCGCGTGACGGTGCGGTTCGGCAAGGATGCCGGCGCACCAAAGTCGCTGCTGGGCGATGGCGTCAAAGTGGCCTCGGACAATGCGACGCTGCTGAGATGGGCGCCGGTGGTGACCGAGATCGGCGTGAATTTTCCGGATAAGTGAGTTCTACTGTCTGGGTAAACCATTCAGTAGGAATTGCTCTGCGCTGATTTGCGCGACTCCGATTCGTTCTTTGAGAACGAAGTGGAGTCAGATGCAGAACGAAAGCTGATGATCGTTATCCACTTGTTGCTGGCGCAGGTAGCTGTCAGGCTCAAGTGTCTCCAACAGGCAGTTCCGGACTCTCATGAGCTTGGCTGGATCTCGTCCGACACTCATCGCAAATCTCAGTGCGCTGGTCTTGGCCGCCGTCGTCACGGCGGAAGGGGCTTACATCGTGCATGAGTGTCTCGGATACTATGCTCCGCAAGACGCATTTGGGTTCTTCGCCCCGGCGGCCGTGATGTTTATCGTCAGAATCCCGCTGTTTTCCTTCTCCTTCCTGGCCCTTTACGTCGCTCTGCTGGTCCAGATGCTCTATCAGGCCAGCATCCTTCAGTCTGTGCCTGCGGCATGTGGGGGACGCGATGGCCCTATTGGCTACATGGCACTGTTCTTTGTCGTCTCGATGTTTTGTCTGGCGATCTATGCCATTTGCGCTGCGGTGTCGTTTGTCAGTTCGCTTTTCGATCCCGAAAGGCGTGGCGGCTGGATGATCAACGACGAATGATGGCAAATGAGGCGTCCCTGACATGATCAAGACGGTCCTGTTCGACATGGACAATGTTCTCTGCGATTACGACCGGAATGCGCGCGTGGCGTATCTGGCGAGGGTCGCGGGTGTGACGGCAGAACATGTCCACGCCGCGATCTGGGACAGCGGCTTCGAATTTCTCGGCGATCGCGGCGACCTCGATGCGGCGGCTTATTTGCGCGGCTTTGGCGAGCGCATCGGCTATCCCTTGTCGCTCGACGAGTGGATTGCGGCGCGCCGCCACGCGATGACGCCCAATCCCGCGATGCTGGCGCTCGCCCGCGATCTCTCCCGTTCGGTCGATATCGCCGTGCTGACCAACAACACCGATCTCGTCGCCATCCACATCGACCGCCTGTTTCCGGAGTTGCCGGCGCTGTTCGGCTCAAAGATCTTCGCGTCGGGACGGTTCAGGACGGCGAAGCCGGACCCGGCCTGTTTCCGTCACTGCCTTGCGGAATTGCGAATGTCGCCGGAGGCCGTGTTCTTTGTCGACGATCTCCAGGAGAATGTGGACGGTGCGCGCGAAGCGGGCCTCTCCGCGCATCGTTTCACCTCGGTGGAGGCGCTGAAGCAGGCGTTGTCGGATCAAGGCATCGGATAGGGCGCTACGGCGCCGCTTGCTCCATCCGCCGCGCGCGATAGGCCTGCGGTGACATCAGCGTGAGTTTCCGGAACGCCTTGCGAAAGCTGCTTTCGTCCTCATAGCCGCTGGCGCGCGCGACGGTCTTGATCGGCTGCGAGGTCGTCTCCAGCAGGGTTCGTGCGTGCTCGACGCGGCGGCGGGTGATGAAGGCCTGCGGCGGTTCGTGGGTCAGCTCCTGAAACTTCCGGTTCAGCGTGCGCTCGCTGAGGCCGAGTGCGTCGGCGAGGCGCTTCACCGTCATCGGTGTCTTGCCGGTGCGGCGCACCAGCATGTCGGCCTTGATCAGGATCGGATCCTGTCCGAGCATGTAGCCGAGCGGCAGGAAGATCGCCTGCGTGCGCTGCGCGGTGTCGATCACGGCATAGTCTGCGCAGAGCTTTGCGGTCTCCTTGCCGTCGACCATCTCGATCAGCCGGAGCAGCAGATCGACCCACGACATCGGCCCGGCCGCGCACACGAGGCGGTCCGCGCTGGTGACGACCGCGTCGCTGGCAAGATCAATTCGCGGGTGCCGCCGGCGCAGCTCACTTTGCAGCCACCAGGTGATGGTGGCGCGGCGGCCATCCAGCAGGCCGGAGCCGGCGAGCAGGAAGACGCCACTACAGAACGCGCCGATCAGCCGGCCACTGGCATGCTGTTGCCGCAGCCAGGCGCCGGCGCGCTGGTATTGCGGCTGCAGGCGCTCCGCCGTGACGTGATCGATCAGGCTGCCGGGCACGATGATCGCATCGAACGCGCCGCGCTTCCCTATCGCGCCATCGACCGCGAGCATCTGTCCGCCGCCTGCACGCACCGGCTTGCCGTCGAGCGAAAGCGTCTGCCAGCTGAAACGGGACTTGCCACCACGCAACGCCATGACTTGGTTGGACAGCGCCAGGATGTCGGCGATGCCGATCACCGCGGACTGCATGCAGCCTTCCACCGCGAGAATTGCGAGCTTCATGGGACCTCCGCAACGTTGCGACGATTCTAGCAGAGCGCGCTGGTCGCATGTGGCTGAAATTGCCCGATCTCTGTCCGATCCGCCACTGCCGCGGGGAGGCTGCGGCGTGCACGTTTGCGCCGTTGTCACATCACGACATCGGAGAAACACATGCCTTACGTCACCATTTCCACCGTTCGCGGCATTCTGGATGTCGCCCAGAAGCAGGCTTTGCACGCACGCATCACCGACGTCATGGTCGAGGTCGAAGGGCAGGGCAACCCGGACTTCCGCAAGCACGTCTGGGTCAAGATCGAGGAGCAGGAGCCAGCGCATTGGTCGCTCGGCGGCCAATCGCCGACGCCGGAGATCATCGCCGGCACGTTCGGGCCGATCGGCGAGGACGGCGCCCGCAAGCTCCGCGTGAAGGCGTAATCGCTCACGTCTCGCTGCAACAAAAAAGGCGCCCCGCGGGGCGCCTTTTCCGTGTCGTGATCTTTCGAGCCGATCAGCCCGAATAGTACATGTCGAACTCGACCGGATGCGGGGTCATTTCGAAGCGCTCGACCTCGGTCATCTTCAGCTCGATGTAAGCGTCGATGAAGTCGTCGTCGAACACGCCGCCGGCCTTGAGGAAGCCGCGGTTCTTGTCGAGGCTTTCGAGTGCCTCGCGCAGGCTGCCGCACACCGTCGGGATCTGCTTCAGCTCTTCCTTCGGCAGGTCGTAGAGGTCCTTGTCCATCGCCGGACCCGGATCGATCTTGTTCTTGATGCCATCGAGGCCGGCCATCAGCATCGCGGCGAAGGCAAGATAGG